>JBDIAL010000006.1:0-41555 GCA_039812405.1 Nostocoides sp. | reverse complement strand
ATGATCTCCCTCAAGCTGGACCGCCAGAAGTCCAAGGACGAGATCCTCGACGCCTACCTCAACACGATCTACTTCGGCCGGGGCGCGAGCGGCATCCAGACCGCCGCCCAGGCCTACTTCGGCAAGGACGCCAAGGACCTCACCGTCTCCGAGGGCGCGCTCCTCGCCAGCGTCATCCGCGGTCCGTCCTACTACGACCCCCGACTCGGGCCCGAGCAGAAGGCCAACGCCGAGGCCCGCTGGACCTACGTCGTCGACGGGATGGTCGAGGAGGGCTGGCTCACCCAGGCCGAGCGCGACAAGCTGACCTTCCCGACGACCGTCAAGGCGCAGAGCAACCAGACGACGAGCGGGACGAACGGCTACATCGTCAAGGAGGTCAAGGACGAGCTGCTCACCAAGCTCCACCTGACCGACACCGAGATCGACAGCCAGGGGCTGCGGATCGTCACGACGATCGACAAGCGCAAGCAGGCGGCGGCCGTCGCGGCGGCCCAGCAGCTCCCGAGCAGCCCGAAGAACCTCCACCTCGGCATCGCCTCCGTCACGCCGGGCAACGGCGCGGTCGTCGCGCTCTACGGCGGGAAGGACTACGCGACGCGACCGTTCGACAACGCGACCGACGCGACGATGCAGGCGGGGTCGACGTTCAAGATCTTCAGCCTCATCGCGGCCCTCCAGCGCGGGATGAGCACGGCCCAGACCTTCGCCGGCAACAGCCCGCAGTACTTCGACCAGTTCAAGGACCCCGGCAACGCCGACCCGTTCCTCGCCGCCGGCGGCGTCCGCAACTTCGGCAACGAGCAGTTCGGCACGATCGACGTCGACGACGCGACGGCCCACTCCGTCAACACCGTCTACGCCCAGATCAACATCCGCGCCACGCCCGCGGGGACGACGGCGGCGGCCAAGGCGGCCGGTGTCACGACGAAGATGACCTCCAACTACGCCAACGTCTTCGGCACCGACGACGTCAAGGTCATCGACATGGCCAACGCGTATGCGACGCTGGCGGCCAACGGGGTCCGGGCGACGCCCTACTTCGTCAAGAAGGTCACCGCGGTGTCGGGCAACTACTCCTACCGGGCGACGCCGCAGACGACCCGCGTCTTCGACCCCGACCTCGTCTCCGACGTCATCGGCGCGCAGCGGGCCGTGACGCAGTACGGCACGGGGGCCTACGCCGGATCCCACATCTCCCGGCCCATCGCCGGCAAGACGGGGACGACGACGGGCAACTACGCCGCCTGGTTCGACGGCTACACCCCCAACCTCGCGACGGCGGTCGGCATCTACCGCGGCAACGGCGGCGTGACGGCGGCCAACCAGATGAACGACATCCCCGGCGTCGGCCAGCTGACCGGCGGCACCGTGCCGGTCTGGGTGTGGACCTCCTACATGACCCAGGCCCTCGAGGGCATGCCGGTCGTCCAGTTCCCCGCGGCCGCCGGCATCAACAAGGGCGACGTGACCCAGCCCCCGGTGACGACGACCCCGGGCACCCCGACCCGGACCCAGACGACCACCCCGACGCAGACGCGCACGACGCCGCACGAGACGGGCACGACCACTCCGCCCGCGACCCGCACCGAGACCGCGACCCACACCACGACGCACCGACCGACCCGGACGGTGCACCCCGGTGACCAGGGCGACGCGGACGCGGCGTCCCCGTGACCGAGCCTCCCGTGGCCCATCCCCCTGTGGCCCAGACCCCGGTGCCGCGGGCTGCGGTGACCCGGCCGGCTCGGGAGGTCGACGACCCGTTCCCGGACCGCTCCCTCGCCCTCGCCGGGGGGCCGCTCGGACGGCACGCGGTCCGCCGGCCGTGGGTCGCGGCGGTGTGGCCGCTCGTCGCGCTGGCCGCCCTGCCGGTCGCCGACTCGGTCGTCCAGAAGGCCTACTGCATCGGGCACGGCTGGCTCGGGCAGCCGATGTTCTGGCGGCAGTGCTACTCCGACCTGCCCGTGCAGTTCGACACCGGCTTCCTCGGACGGGGCCTCACGGCATACCTCTCGGGGAGGGCCCACGTCGACCAGCCGATCCTCACCGGCGGGGTCATGGCGCTGCTCGGCGGCCTCGTCCCGCACGGCACCCAGATCGGCCAGCAGCGGGCCTACTTCGTCCTGTGGACCCTCCTCGCGACGGTGCTGCTCATGGCGACGACGTGGTTCACCGCGGCGGCCCGGCCGCGGCACGCCGTCGACGCCGCCCAGGTCGCGCTGAGCCCGCTCCTGCTCATCACCCTCCTCATCGCCCCCGACATCGTCGGCGTCGCCCTCGTCGCGGCCGGCATGTGGGCCTGGGCCCGTCGTCGTCCGGGTCTCGCGGGCGCGCTGCTCGGGGCCGCGGTCATGGCCCGGACCTACCCGCTGCTCGTCGTCGCCGCGCTCGTCCTCCTCGCCGTCCGGACCGGGCGCTACCGGGAGGTCGGCCGGCTCCTCGCCTGCGCCGGCGGGGTCGTCGCCGCCCTCCTCGTCGTCGGCCTCGTCACCGAGCCGTCGACGCTCACCGCGGCCTACCGGTCGTGGTGGACGACCGGGGCCTCCTTCGGCTCGGTCTGGTTCATCCCGCAGCTCGCCGGGCACCCCCTGCCCATCTGGGTGGCGACGACCGCCGCGGTCGTCGGCCTCGGCGTCGCGCTCTGCGCCGGCTTCGTCCTCGCGCTCGGCGCGCCGCGCCGGCCGACGTGGGCCGAGGTGGCCCTCGTCGTCGTCGCCCTCGCCCTCGTGACCGGCAAGACCCTCCCCGTCCAGTCCACCCTCTGGCTGCTCCCGCTCGCCGCGCTGTGCGGCATCCGCTGGCGCGACCACCTCGTCTGGGTCGGGATGGAGGCGATGCACTTCGTCGCGGTGTGGCTCTACATCGGCGGGTTCACCCGGCCCTCGCGCGGGCTGCCCCCCGCCTGGTACGCCTTCTTCCTCCTCCTGCGGATCGCCGGCATCGCCTATCTCACCTGGCGGGTCTGGCAGGGGGCCATGGAGCGCGAGCCGCACACCCCCGATCCCGGCTGGCCCGAGGATCCCGACCGCGACGAGGTCGTCGACGAGCTCGCCGGCCCGCTGACCGGCGCGCCGGACCGTCTCGTCGCCGTCTCCCGGTAGCCCGGCACCGTCCCTCGCGGCCGATTCGGCGGTATGCCGCGGCCCGGGTATCCTTGTCCGGTTGCCTGCCGCCTGTGGACAACTCTCCGGGCCGGGCGGGCACACCGCATACCCTCCTGTCACGGAAGGACCGTGACCGCTCTCAGACCGAAGGAGGCGGGTTAGCGCATGCGTCAGTACGAACTCATGGTCATCCTCGACCCCGAGCTCGACGACCGGACCGTCCAGCCCACACTGGACCGGTTCCTCACCGTCGTCACCAAGGACGGTGGCACCGTCGACAACCTCGACATCTGGGGTCGCCGCCGTCTCGCCTACGAGATCAAGAAGAAGCCCGAGGGCATCTACGCGGTGGCCAACTTCACCTGTGAGCCGGCCACCGCCAAGGAGCTGGACCGCCAGCTCGGCCTCAACGAGCAGGTCCTGCGGACCAAGCTCCTGCGCCCCGGCGCCTGAGCACCGACCCGGATCGAAGGGGAGCACACCCATGGCAGGCGACACCGTCATCACCCTGATCGGCAACCTGACCGGCGACCCCGAGCTGCGCTTCACCCCCTCGGGGGCCGCCGTCGCGAACTTCACCGTCGCGTCGACGCCGCGCACGTTCGACCGCCAGAACAACGAGTGGAAGGACGGCGAGACGCTGTTCATGCGCTGCTCGATCTGGCGCGAGGCTGCCGAGAACGTCGCGGAGTCCCTCGGCCGGGGCACCCGGGTCGTCGTAACCGGCCGGCTCGTCTCGCGCTCCTTCGACACCAAGGAGGGCGAGAAGCGCACCGTCGTCGAGATGCAGGTCGACGAGATCGGCCCCTCGCTGCGGTATGCCACGGCCAAGGTCAACAAGACCCAGCGCGGCGGCGGTGGTGGCTTCGGCGGAGGAGGCGGCGGCTTCGGCGGTCAGCAGGAGGACCCGTGGTCCACCGGCGGCTCCGGCGGCCAGGGCTCCCGAGGGGGCCAGGGCGGTCAGGGTGGCTGGGGCGGCAACCAGGGCCCCGGCGGTCAGGGCCCGAGCCGCGGAGACGACCGCGACCAGGGTGGCCAGGGCGGCGGCTGGGGCAGCTCGGCCCCCTCCTACGACGAGCCCCCCTTCTGACCGACCCCACCCGTTTGATCGGCGCCGGTCGGCAGCGATCAGCGCCCGAACCAACCCAGACCCACACCCATCCCGAGGCACTCCTCGGGCTCATCCGAGAAGGAGAGCACCACGATGGCCAAGCCCGCCATTCGCAAGCCCAAGAAGAAGGCCAACCCGCTCAAGGCGGCCAAGGTCGAGAACATCGACTACAAGGACACCGCGCTGCTGCGCAAGTTCGTCTCCGACCGCGGCAAGATCCGTGCGCGCCGGGTGACGGGCGTGTCCGTCCAGGAGCAGCGCCTCATCGCCACGGCCGTCAAGAACGCCCGGGAGATGGCGCTCCTGCCGTACTCGAGCTCGTCCCGCTGACCCGGAAGGATCGCCACCGATGAAGGTCATCCTCACCCACGAGGTCTCCGGCCTCGGAGCTGCCGGTGACGTCGCCGACGTCAAGGACGGCTACGCCCGCAACTTCCTCTTCCGCCGCGGCCTGGCCGTCGCGTGGAGCAAGGGCGGCCAGGCCCAGGTCGACGCCATCGCGCGGGGCCGCGAGGTCCGCGCCGTGAAGTCGCTCGAGGAGGCGCGGTCCATCAAGGGCAGCCTCGAGAGCTCGACGGTCACCGTCGCGGCCCACGCCGGAGCGGCCGGCCGCCTCTTCGGCGCCGTGAGCAGCAGCGACATCGCCGCCGCCGTCACGGCAGCCGGGGGTCCGGCGCTGGACCGCCGCAAGATCGAGATCCCGACGCCGATCAAGACGACGGGCACCCACGCGGCGACGGTGCGCCTGCACCCCGAGGTCGTCGCGAGCCTGACCCTCGAGGTCGTCGCCGGCTGAGCCCCACCCCGAGAGGGGCGTCGGTCAGGGCCGCAGCGGGTAGGTCACCGGCTCGCTGCGGCCGGTCGTCAGGGACCGCGTCGCCGCCTCGGCGACCGCCTGGGCGGCCAGGCCGTCGCGCAGCGTGATCGGGACCGGGCCGCCCCCCTCGAGGGCGGTCACGAAGCCGGCGAGCGACGCGGCATACGTCGGTCGGACCCGCTCCAGCCACCCGGGCAGCAGGCCGTCCGCGACGACGCGACCGGACAGGTAGCGCCGCACCTGCCCGGTCGCGTGCGGCTGCGCCTGCGCGAGGCCGGTCGAGCCGAGGACCTCGATGCGCTCGTCGTAGCCGTAGCCGATCCGCCGGACGCAGTCGATCTGGACGATCGCCCCTCCGGGCAGCCGGAGCGTCGCCACCGAGGTGTCGACGTCGCCGAGCTCGGCGATCCGGGGGTCGGCGAGGGCCGAGCCGGTCGCATGGACCGCGACGGGGTCGAGGCCGGTGAGCCAGCGGGCGAGGTCGAAGAAGTGGATCGCCTGGTCGCGCATCTGGCCCCCGGACACCGCGACGTACTCCAGCGGCGGCGACGCGGGGCCCCGCGAGGTGAGCTGGACGAGCTCGATGTCGCCGATCTCCCCGGCCGCGACGATCCGCCGCAGCTCGGCGTAGTCGCGGTCGAAGCGGCGGTTGAGCCCCACCATCGCGGGGATGCCGGCCCGCTCGACGTGGGCGACCGTCGCGGCGGCCCGCTCGAGGTCGAGGTCGATGGGCTTCTCGCACAGGGCGGCGACCCCGGCGTCGGCGGCCTGTCGCAGGAGCGCCGTGTGCGTCGTCGTCGAGGAGGCGATGAGCACCGCGTCGACGAGGCGCGGGTCGAGGGCCTCCTCGACCGACCGGGCGGCCCGGGCGCCGTGCTGCAGGGCCAGCTCGGTGGCCCGGTCCGCGTCGACGTCGTGGACGAGGACGAGCTCGACGTCCGGGTGTGCGGCGAGCGCGGCGGCATGGACGCTGCCGATGAAGCCGGCCCCGACGAGGGCGAAGCGCTGCACGGTGACTCCTTAGCGGTGCGACAGGGGGGGTGTGGCGGAGGGCGGTGCGGTCAGGCGGTGGCCGCCGCGGCGGTCGCGGCCGTGATGCGGTCCAGGGTCCGCAGCGTCGCGATGCTCGCGGCGAGCGGCCGGACGGGTGACTCGAGCCGTCCGGTCACGATGTCGGCGGCGGCCGCCGCCGCCTCGAAGTGGAGCGCGTCGTGGGCGACGGCCGGCTCGTCCCACACGAGCTCGCCGCCGGCCCGGTCCCGGACGGTGAAGCGTCCGGGCTGGTAGAAGATCCCGTCGAGGACGATCTCGCCGTCGCGGCCCCCGATCGTCGCGGCGGTCGGGGTGAGGACGTCGATCGAGGAGGCGACGGTGGCCAGCCCGCCGCCGGCGGTCCGCAGCACGGCGCCGAGCTGGGCGTCCACCCCGCTCGCCGCCGGGGTCGCGAGGGCGACGACGTCGGCCGGCTCGCCGAGCGCCCACGTCGCGAGCATGACCGGGTAGGTGCCGAGGTCGAGCAGCGGGCCCCCCGCGAGGTCGGCACGGCGGATCCGGTGCTCGGCGGGGAACCACTCGCCGAGGTCCGCGACGACGGTGAGAGGGTCGCCGATGGCACCCCCGTCGAGGAGCTGCCGCACGACGTCGAGCTTGGGCAGGAACAGCGTCCACAGCGCCTCGAGGCAGTAGACCCCGGCCGCCTGCGCCGCCGCGGCGATCTGCTCCGCCTCGCCGGCATTGACGCCGAGCGGCTTCTCGACGACGACGTGCTTGCCGGCCACGACGGCCGCGAGGGCGTCGCCGAGATGGTGGTTGTGCGGGGTGGCGACGTAGACGACGTCGACGGCCGGGTCGGCGAGCAGCTCGGCATACGAGCCGTATGCCACCTGGACCCCCTGGGCGCGCGCGAAGGCCTCCGCGGCGGGCAGGGACCGGGAGCCCACGGCATACCGGACCTGGCGGGTGTGCCGGCGCAGGGAGGTGATGAACCGCTCGGCGATCCACCCCGTCCCGAGGACCCCCCAGCGCAGCGGCGGCGCGGCGTCGGAGGCGGGGACCCGGCTTCGGGGGAGGGCGGAGGGGAGCATCGCGGTGGGCTCCTTCGGCAGGACGGGCGGATGCGGCGAGGGTACCCCCGAGCCTATCGATTGACCTATTGACATGACATGATGAACGCGCAGAGTTCGTCACCGCCCCACCACCCCGGAAGGACCGCCCATGGCTGCCTCGAAGGCCGTCAACCCCGACCCCCGGTACAGCCGGCTGACCATCGGGGTCTGCCCCGACCAGTGGGGGGTCTGGTTCCCGCAGGACGAGGCCCAGGTCGACTGGGAGACCGCCCTGGACGAGATGCAGACGGCGGGCTTCTCGGTCATGGAGACCGGCCCCTACGGCTACTTCCCGACCGACCCCGTGCAGCTCAAGGACGTCATGGACGAGCACGGCTTCCAGGTCGTCGCGGGCACGGGCTGGGGCATCCTGCACAAGGCGGAGGCCTGGCCGGACACCGAGCGCCTCTTCCGCGCCATCGGCGCGACGCACGCGGCGGTCGGCGCCACGTTCGTCGTCCACCTGCCCCCCATGTTCCGTGACGAGAAGTCCGGCGACTACATCGACGACAAGGTCCTCACCCCCGAGGCGTGGCGGCTCTACATCGACAACGCCAACCGGCTCGGCCGCATCATGAAGGAGGACTACGGCCTGACGATGGTGCTGCACCCGCACGGGGACAGCCACATCGAGACCCCGGAGGACATCGACCGGGTCTTCGAGGCGACCGACCCCGACTACGTCGGCTTCTGCCTCGACACCGGCCACATCGTCTACGGCGGCGGCGACCCGATGGAGCTGTGCCGCAAGTACCCCGAGCGCATCTCCTACGTCCACATCAAGGCGATGGACGAGGCTCTCGTCACCCAGGCGCACGAGGAGGACTGGCCGTTCGTCCGGGCCGTCAAGGCCGGCTGCTCCGTCGCGCCGCCCGCCGGCCTGCCCGACATGAAGCAGGTCGTCGAGGCGCTCGCCGACCTCGACAAGGACCTCTACGTCGTCTGCGAGCAGGACATGTACGGCTGCCCCAAGGACCAGCCGCTGCCGATCGCCATCCAGACCCGCGAGTACCTCGCCTCGCTCGGCCTCGGCGTCCGCTGACCGGGCGCCGGAGACAAGGAGTCAGCATGACCGTTCGTATCGGGATGATCGGGCCGGGCCGGATGGGCCAGACCCACATCGAGCGCATCCACAGCGTCATCGCCGGCGGCCGGGTCGTCGCCGTGAGCGACGTCAACGCCGCCAACGCCCAGGCCGTCGCCGAGCGGATCGGCGCGACGGCGTATGCCACGTCGCAGGAGCTCATCGACGCCGACGAGGTCGACGCCGTGATGATCTGCAGCCACGGGCCGGCCCACGAGGCGGACCTGCTCACCGCCATCGCGGCCGGCAAGCCGATCTTCTGCGAGAAGCCGCTCACCCCGACGGCCGCGGCGGCCGAGCGGGTCATGGCGGCCGAGCAGGAGGCCGGCCGGCGCCTCGTCACCGTCGGGTTCGTCCGCCGGTTCGACCCGTCCTACGCGCAGATGCGCGCCGCGCTGGAGTCCGGGGACCTCGGCGAGGCGCTCATGGTGCACTGCGCCCACCGCAACCCGACGGTGCCCGACTTCTACACGTGGGACATGGCGATCAACGACACGGCGATCCACGAGATCGACCTCATGCGCTGGCTGCTCGGCGAGGAGATCGTCAGCGCCCGGGTCGACAAGCCGCGCAAGACCTCGCTGCGCTTCGAGCACCTCCAGGACCCGCTCGTCCTCATCCTCATGACGACCTCGGGTGTCCGGGTCGACGTCGAGGTGTTCGTCAACTGCCAGTACGGCTACGACATCCGCTGCGAGCTCGTCGCCGAGCGCGGCACCGTCTCGCTCGCCGACCAGCACGTCGTCGAGCTGCGTGACGCCGCCGGCCACCGCAACGCCATCGCCCGCGGCCACGACGACCGGTTCTACCACGGCTTCGTCGCCGAGGTGCAGCAGTGGATCGCGGCCGTCGAGCGCGGTGAGCAGACCGGCCCGACCGCCTGGGACGGGTATGCCGCGGCCGTCGTCTGCGACGCCGGTGTCACCGCCCTCGTCGACGACGGGATCGTCCCCGTCACGATGATCGACCGCCCCGCGCTCTACGCCTGACGGCGATCCCTCGGCTCGGGGTGTGACAGCCGGACCGGCAATCGGCGATCTGGCCCGGGCCACGTTGCGCACGCCTGTCCATCCATCCTGGCCCTTGGGGACTCGGGTCCGCGCCGACCCCTGGTGGGATGACCACAGCCCTGACTCGGGTCATCCTCCCCGCCAGGAAGGATCACGTGCCCCGAGCGTGAGTCGGTGACAGCCGGACCGGCAATGGGCCACGTCGCCCGGGTTCGGGGTATGCCGTCGAGCACGGATCGTGGTCCGGCACCATCCCTCCGGCGCCCATTGCCGGTCCGGCTGCAGGGGCTCCCGTCGCGCCACTCCCGGGAACCGCTCATCCGGCATCCGTCGTGAGGGTGTGTCCGGTGAGGGCTGGGAACGGTGCGTCCCGCAGGTAGGCCCCGGGGTCGGCGTCGCCGAGGGCGAGCATCACCCGGCCGGCGGCACCGGCATACAGGGGCAGTGAGCACCCCGGCCGCGGCATCAGGACGTGGATCGCGCCTCCGTGGGCGGAGTCGATGCACACCGACTCGGGCCCTCGCGCATGCATCTTGCCTCCTGTTATAGCTGACCGGTCAGCGGTATAGAAATTACTGAGGAATAGACAGTCAGTCCGTTATGCGGTAGGTTCCTCCAACCTGCCGCAGCGTGCCTCCCCGGAGGCCCGGGTGACCGGTGGGCACGTCACGCCACCCTGCGCAGCGGCATCGAGGAGGGCGGCACGCAGACCATCGGCACCGTCGATGCCTGTGAGTACATGAAAGGACGGTCGATGAAGACCAACCAACCTCAGGAAGTCCAGTCATGAGTAGCGGGCATGGCGCATCAGCCACGGAGGCCTCGCTTCCGCCACTGACAGCCGGTCCATACCGGAGCCGGCTCGGGCTCATCTCCATCGTGGCCTGCTTCGGCGGCCTGCTGTTCGGTTATGACACGGGTGTGTCCAGTGGTGCCGAGGGCCCGATGTCCTCCGAGCTGGGGCTCTCGCTGTTCCAGACGGGGGTCGTCATCAGCTCGCTGGTGTTCGCGGCCGCCGTGGGGGCGCTCATCGGAGGCAGGGTGTCGGACACGATCGGTCGGAGACGGACGATCCTCGTGCTCGCGACGATGTTCTTCGCCGGGGTGCTCTTTGTCGTCTTCGCCCCCGGCTTCGAGGTCGTGGTGACCGGACGCATCATCCTCGGTCTTGCGGTCGGCGGCGCCTCCACCGTCGTGCCGGTCTACCTGGCCGAGCTGGCACCCTACGAGATCCGCGGCTCGATCACCGGGCGCAATGAGATGGCCATCGTCCTCGGCCAGTTCCTCGCCTTCTGCATCAACGCGATCCTCAACGCAACGCTCGGTGACGTCCACGGCCTGTGGCGCGTCATGTTCGCGGTATGCGCCCTGCCGGCGATCGCGCTGTTCGTCGGCATGTTGCGCATGCCGGAGTCGCCCCGCTGGCTCATCGAGAAGGGCCGCCAGGACGAGGCGCTCGAGGTGCTCACCACCGTGCGCCCCCGCGACCGGGCCATCGCCGAGCTCGCCCAGGTGCAACGGCTCGCCGAGGAGGAGAAGGACGAGGCAGCTGATCGCCTGGGCCTGAAGGACATCTTCGCCACCCCTTGGCTGCGGCGCATCGTCCTGGTCGGCATCGGGGTCGCGGTAACCCAGCAGCTCACGGGGATCAACACGATCATGTACTACGGGCCGCGGGTGCTCGAGGAATCCGGCTTCAGCGAGTCCAGGGCCCTCGTCGCGTCGACGGTCTTCGGCCTCGCCGCGGTGGTCGGTGGCATCTTCGCGCTGCGCAACATGGACCGGCTCGACCGTCGTAAGACGTTCTTCACCGGCCTGTTCCTCACCACCACCTGCCACTGCCTCGTCGGCATCTTCGGCATGGTGATCCCGAAGGACAACGCCGCCCGTCCGTACATCGTCGCCGTCCTGGTCACCCTGTTCGTGCTGTCGATGCAGTCCTTCCTCAACATCGCCGTCTGGGTCTGGTTGGCGGAGATCTTCCCCTTGTCGATCCGCGGTCTGGCGATCGGCATCTCGGTGTTCTTCGGGTGGACTGCAAACGGGTTCCTCGCCCTCTATGTGCCAACCCTGCTGGGCGCCTTCGGGACGGGCACGTTCTTCCTCTTCGCGGGGATCGGCGTCATCATGCTGGGATTCCTATGGCACGAGGTCCCCGAGACCCGAGGCCGCTCCCTCGAGGCGGTAGAGGAGGATCTCACCTCCGGCGCCATCTACCAGACGCTGCCTCGGCGTCTCCCCTTCGCGGGCGTCATCTACGACCGCAGATGACGGCTCGTCACCACAGCCGGGTCTGCGGGCCCCGTCCATCCATGATGAGGAGAGAATCATGACCATCATCGCCGCCGTGACCGATGGCAGGGAGGGCCATCTGGCCCTCGTCGAGGGCATTGCCGAGGCCAGGCGCCTTCGCACTGACCTGGTCGCCGTCAATCTCAGCACGACGACGCCCAACCTGGGTGACCTCGACACCGAGGGCGTCTTCGTCACTGTCGTCGACCGTCGGGGAGCCGGTAAGGAGGACTCCGCCGACGCCGTGCTGGACGAGATCACCGCCCACGAGGCGACCCGACTCGTCATCGGTGTTCGACGCCGGACACCGGTCGGCAAGGTCCTTCTCGGCAGCATGAGCCAGTGGCTTCTGCTCCACAGTCCGGTTCCGGTCCTCGCCGTCAAACTCCCCGCGGACGAGCTGCAGTCGGGTCCGTTGGACGCGCTGCCTCCCGGCATGCGGCGCGTCACCGGCTGATCGGGGCTGGGTCGGGCGTCAGCGACCTCGTCGCTCAGGGGTCGCTGACGCCCGACCGGTCACAGGCAGCCGGTGAGATAGGTATAGGTGCGTCGGGCGATGGGCAACGGCTTGTCCGGGGTGCAGGGGTACATGTCCTGCTCGACGACGCCGAAGAGCGGTCGGTTCAGCACTGCGTTCGCGGTGGCGATGACCTCGGCGAGGTCGGGCACCCCTGCGGGTGGCTCGACCATGATGTCCATCCGGACGGTCTGCGAGAACGAGATGTCCTCGGCGAGAGCCCGGGCCGCGAGGTCGGGATCGACCTGCTTGAGGTGGAGGTAGCCGATCCGCTCGGGGTACCGGGTGATCAGGTCCACGGAGTCACCGCCGTAGTACGCGATGTGGCCGGTGTCGAGGCAAAGGTTGACGTACTGCGGGTCGGTGTTCTCGAGGAACCGCTCGACGTCACGCTGGTATCCGACGTGGCTGTCGGCGTGCGAGTGGAACTGGGAGTGGACGCCATACTCCTCGAGAAGGCGTCGACCGAGCTGGTTGTGTCCGTCGACGAGGGCATCCCACTGCTCGGCGCTCAGCTCACGAGGCTCCTTCTCGGTGCCGGTGAGGTCGTCCCGCCACAGGTCGGGGATGACGACGAGGTGCTCGGCGTCCATCGCCGTGGTGAGGCGGCGATCGGTGCCACATGATCCCATACCGCCTCGAGGCTCCCCGGGTGCTGCAGTCCGGCGAAGGTTGTCCCACCCGAAACCTTGAGACTGCGCTGGGCCAGGTGCTCGCGGAGCACAGCCGGGTCGGTGGGTAGATAGCCGTAGGCGCCGATCTCGATCCACTCGTAGCCAGCCTGGACGACCTCATCGAGGAAGCGCTCGGCCGGCGTCTGGTGGGGGTCGTCGGCGAACCAGATCCCCCACGAGTCGGGGGCAGTGCCGATGAGGATGTTGTTGGTGGACACGGTCAGTCTCCTTCGATGCGGGTTGGTCGTGGGCGGGAGGGGTCGGATGCTGGTAGCCCCGGGCGGTATGCCGCCCGGGGCTACCAGTCGACGGCGATGTACTTCGTCTCGGTGAAGGCCAGCAGGCCCTCGGTGCCACCCTCCCGGCCGAGGCCGCTCTCCTTGACACCGCCGAAGGGTGCCGCGGGGTCGGACACGAGCCCGCGGTTGAGGCCGACCATCCCGGCGTCGATGCGCTCGCCGACTCGCAGGCCGCGGGCAACGTCGCCGGTGTAGACGTAGGACACCAGGCCGTACTCGGTTCGGTTCGCGAGGGCGACCGCTTCGTCCTCGGTGGCGAAGGTGACGATCGGTGCGACGGGGCCGAAGATCTCGGCCCGCAGGATCTCCGCGTCCGGGGAGACCCCGGTGAGGACGGTCGCGGGATAGAAGAATCCCTCCCCGTCGGGCGGGGTTCCTCCAATGGCGGCGGTCGCACCCGACTCGACGGCCTGGTCGACGAGTCGGGCCACCTTGTCGCGCGAGGAGGCGTTGACCAGCGATCCGAGGGTGGTGCCCTCGAGATACCCGGGTCCCATCGACAGGGAGGCCATCGCCCGGGTGAGGCGAGCGGCGAAGGCCTCGGCGATGCCGTCCTGGACGAAGAACCGGTTAGCTGCGGTGCAGGCCGCGCCACCGTTGCGCATCTTGGCGGTCATGGCGCCCTCGATCACGGAGTCGAGGTCGGCGTCATCGAAGACGACGAACGGCGCGTTGCCACCGAGCTCCATGGAGCAGCTGATGACGTGATCGGCTGCCCGTCGCAGCAGAACCCGGCCGACCTCGGTGGAGCCGGTGAAGGACAGCTTGCGCACGCGGGGGTCCGCCAGCATGGCGGACACGACGGCATCGGAGCGAGTGGAGGGCAGGACGTTGACGACACCGTCGGGAAGCCCGGCCTCCTCCAGGATGGCTGCGATGGCCAGGGCGGTCAGGGGCGTCTCGCTCGCCGGCTTCAGGACGACGGTGCACCCGGCGGCGAGGGCGGGCGCGATCTTGCGTGCCGCCATGGCTGCCGGGAAGTTCCACGGGGTCACCAGCACGGCGACACCGATGGGCTGGTGGAGGACCATGATCCGGTGACCGCCACTGGGGGCGGTCTGGACCGTGCCGCGCAGGCGGACACCCTCCTCGGCATACCAGCGGAAGAACTCCGCTGAATAGAGCACCTCGCCGCGCGCGTCGGGCAGGGCCTTGCCGTTCTCGGCGCTGATCAGGACGGCCAGGTCCTCGGAGCGTTGCACCATGAGGGTGTGGGCGTGATGGAGGATCTCGGCCCGTCTGCGGGGTGCGGTGCCGGCCCATGTCGCGGCCGCTGCGGCGGCCTGGGCCACCGCAGCCCCCGCGTCGTCGACGGTTCCGTCGGCCACGGCGGCGAGCGCCCGGCCGGTCGCGGGGTCGAGGACCTGCACCGTGGATCCGTCGGAGGCGTCCCGGTGGACACCTCCGATGATCAGCTGGGTGGGAACCCCCGCGACGATGGCGTCGACACGGGCCCGTGCCTCGGTCAGACCGGTCACAGGTAGAGCGTCTGGTTGGCGACCTCGGCCTCGTACTCCTTGCGGGCCAGCTCGGTGCTGTCGAGCTCGGAGACCTCCGACACGGGCACATCCCACCAGGCGCCGGATCCTCCGAAGCGTCCCTTGGCGTCGACCTTGACATAGATGACGACCGTGTTGTCGACCGCCGCCGCCCGCTCCAGTGCGGAGGCGAGCTCCGTAGCCGTCGTCGCGGTGAGGACGTCGGCGCCGTAGCTCGCGGCGTTGGCGGCGAGATCAACCGGCAGGCGGTCCTCGGAGAACTGGCCGTCGCTGCTGCGGTAGGTGAACCGGCAGGCGAAGCCCTGGGATCCCCGGGTCTCCGACAGCGCTGCGATGGAGCCATAGCCGTAGTTGTCCACGAGCAGGACGGTGATCTTCAGTCCCTCCTGGACCACCGTCATGATCTCCTGGCTGGACATGAGGTAGGTCCCGTCCCCGATGAAGCAGAACACATCCCGAGTGGGGTCGGCCAGCTTGGCGCCGATGGCGCCGCCGACCTCATACCCCATGCAGGAGTTGCCGTACTCCAGGTCGTATGCCTTGGGGTCGCTGGGCCGCCACAGCCGGTGCAGGTCGCCGGGCATCGAGCCCGCCGCGTTGACGACGACGTGGTGGTCACCGGCGGCCGCGTTGACGATGCCGATGGCCTCCGCCTGGGACAGGGTGGGCCCGTTCTGGACCTCGACGATACGGTCGACCTCAGCGATCCAGTCCCGGGCGGCCTGCTCGGTCTCCGAGCGGTAGTCCGCGCTCACGGCATACCCGGAGAGGAGGTCATCGAGCTCGGTGAGGGACTCCCGGGCATCGCCGACGACCCCGAGTCCGGACTCCTTGAGGGCGTCGAGCTCGGTGACGTTGAGGTTGACGAACTGAACCTCGGGGTTGCGGAAGAGGGTGTTGGAGGCGGTCGTGAAGTCGGTGTAGCGAGTGCCGATGCCGATGACGACATCGGCCTCGTTGGCCAGCTTGTTGGCGAACACCGAACCGGAGGCGCCGACCGCGTTGACCATCTGAGGGTGGTCGAAGGGCAGGCTCGCCTTGCCGGCCTGGGTGACGCCGACGGGGATGCCCGTGCGGCCCGCGAAGCGGGCTAGCTCATCGGTGGCGGCGGAGTAGATGACCCCACCTCCGGCGATGATGAATGGCCGCTTCGCGGCGGCGACGAGCTGCGCGGCACGGCGCAGCGCCCCACGGTCGGCACGTGCGCGGGGGACGTGCCAGGTCCGCTCGCGGAACAGTCTGGTGGGGAACTCCCACGCCTCGGCCTGGACGTCCTGGGGGAGGGTGAGGGTGACGGCGCCGGTGTCGGCCGGGCTCGTGAGCGTCCGCATCGCCTCGAGGAGGGACTGGGGCAGCTGGTCGGGACGGTTGATGCGGTCCCAGTACCGCGACACCGCCTTGAAGGCGTCGCTGGCGGAGGTGTCCCAGGAGAACGGTGACTCCAGCTGCTGCAGCACCGGTCCGGTGCGGCGGCTGGCGAAGATGTCACTGGGCAGGCACAGGACGGGAAGCCGGTTGACCGTCGCCGTCGCCGCGCCGGTCACCATGTTCGTCGCCCCGGGGCCGATCGAGGTGGTCACCGCCATGGCGCCGAGCCGGTTCCTCATCTTGGCGTAGCCGGTCGCCATGTGGACCATGTTCTGCTCGTTGCGGCCCTGGTAGAGCCGGAACTCCTCGCGGTACTGCAGCAGCGCCTGGCCGATGCCGGCGACGTTGCCGTGTCCGAAGATCCCGAAGGCTCCGCCGAAGAAGGGCTGGACGACCTCGTCGCGCTCCACCTGCTGCGCGGCGAGGAATCGGACGACGGCCTGACCGACGGTCAGGCGAATGGTGTCGGGAGTGCTGGGCATGGGTGGTCCCTTCCGCTGTGAAGGTGGATGTCGGGGAATCAGTGGGGGTGGCGCGGGACGAGGGGGAGACGGGCATCCAGGCCCTCCTGAGGCCAGGCTTCCTGGGTGGCCTTGAGGCAGGGGTCCTGGAACGCCTGCAGGGTGCGTTCGGGTGCGGGCCCGGCGAGGACGTTGAGGTAGTAGAGGTCGTGTCCGTACGCCGCGACGGTCGTGTGATAGCCCCACGGGATGAGAAGGAGGTCCCCGTCGCGGACCGTCTGCACGAGGTCGAAGTCGTCGCGCTCCGGTGAGTAGACCCGCTGCAGAGCCCAGCCCCGCTCGGGATCACGCAGCCGGTAGTAGTAGGTCTCCTCCAGCTGCGCCTCGCCCTCACGGTCTCGCTCGTGCTTGTGCGGCGGATAGCTCGACCAGTTCCCGCCCGGGGTCCACACCTCGATGACATGCAGGCGGTCTGCCGGGAAGCCCGGGAGCATGAGGCTGTTCACCTGCCGCGAGGCGTTGCCGCCACCGCGCAGCTCGATGTCGGTGTCGTCCGGTGTCACGAGGACCGGGGCATGCTTGACGGTTGCGGGCGCCCCCGCCACCGCGACCTGCAGGTCTGTGGTGGCGGTCAGCGTCGCCGCGGTGTCACGCGGGAGGTACAGGCACCACCCCAGGCCGTCGAACACCGTGGCCCGGCCTCCGATCTCCCAGGACCGGGCATCGGCCTGCACGCTCGCCGTTCCGGAGAACGGCACGATCGCGTGCTCCTGGTCGTCGGCCGCGATCGTCAGGGTCCCGCCTGCCGGCACCGTGTGAACGGCGAAGGAGATGTATGCCCAGCCCGCCTCGGCCGGTGTGATCGATCCCCACCCATCGGGCAGGATCCGGGGGCTGCTCATCGCACCACTGTCCCTTCAGGTTCCTTGCCGACCGGGTCGTCTACCTCTTACCCGACGGACACTCTGTGCGCTCTGCGAGTTGTCAGGGCGACATCAGCAATGTATCGTGTTGCAGACGAAGTGTCCATGTCACGATAAGAAAATCCGCCATCGAAGACCACGACACCCAGCACTCCGCGTCCCACCGCCCCGCTCTCCAAGGAGCCTGCGATGTCTCTCCACACCGTCACCTCGACTGTTCCCGAGCTGGGGGTCGCCATGATCGGCAGCGGGCTGATGGCGAAGTCGCACACCATGGGCTACCGCAACGTCGAGGCGGTCTATGGTTCGACGCCCTTCCGTCCGCGGTTCAGCGTCCTCGCCGATGCCAAGGAGGATCTCGCCCGGGCGGGCGCGGAGTCGTTGGGCTACGAGCGATGGACGACCGACTGGCACGAGGCCGTCGTCGACCCGGACGTCGATGTCGTCAACATCGTCACGCCGAACTTCTTGCACCAGGACATCGCGATGGCGGCCATCGCGGCGGGCAAGCACGTCTACTGCGAGAAGCCACTCGCGCTGACCGCCGGCGAGGCCAAGGAGATGTACGAGGCGGCGGAGAAGGCGGGCGTCAAGACGATCGTCGGGTTCAACTACCTCCGGAACCCGGCGATCGCCGAGGCGCGCCGGCTCATCGCCAGCGGGGCCCTCGGCGACATCTGGACCTTCACTGGACAGTTCATCCTCGACGCGTGCACCGACCCTGACGTCGCCTTCACCTGGCGGTTCGACCGCTCGCTGTCGGGCAGCGGCGCCCTCGGGGATCTGGGAGCCCACATTATCTCCCTGGCCCTCACGCTCGTCGGCCCCGTCTCGTCAGTCGCCGGTATCAGCAGGACCTTCATCACGTCCCGACCCGAGCCCACAGGGGCGTTCGGCTACAGCAGCGGTGCCGACCTCACCGCACCGCGCCGCGCGGTCGAGAACGACGACAGCACCACCTTCCTCATGGAGTTCGCAGGCGGGGCCAGCGGGAGCATCGAGGCATCCCGAGTCGCGACCGGCCGCACGTGGCATCAGAGCATCGAGGTGATCGGCAGCAGGGGGGCCCTGCGGTTCGTGCAGCAGGACATCCACACCCTCCGGGTCTTCCTCACCGGCGACTCGGAGCAGGACAAGGGGTACAAGGAGATCGAGCTCGGACCCTCCCATGGTGACTACGGCAAGTTCTGGCCGTTCGCCGGCGTTCCCCTCGGCGTGCACGAGCTGAAGACCATCGAGGTCAACGAGTGGCTGCACGCCATCGCCGAGGACCGACGCCCGGACGGGGACTTCGAGGAGGGCTGGCACGTTGCCCAGGTCCTTGATGCCGTGGAGACGTCGGCCGCCGAGCGTCGCTGGGTGGATGTCTCATGAGCCCCGAGACGTCGACGCCCGGAGCCACCCAAGGCAGCGAGCGGGCCGCCATCGCCCGGCGCGCCCGCTGGGAGGTCATCAAGGCGGTGACCAGCGCCAAGGCGGGTCACATCGGCGGGCCCCTGTCGATGATGGACCTGCTCGTCGGGCTGTACTTCGGCGAGCTCCGCATCCGCCCGGAGGATCCCGACTGGCCGGACCGGGACCGCTTCATCCTCTCCAAGGGACACGCCGCGATCGGGCTCTATGCCGTGCTTGCCCTGCGCGGGTTCCTTCCGGTGGAGGAGCTGGCCACCTTCGACCGAGGTGACTCCCGGCTCCAAGGGCACCCCGACGTGACACGGTTGCCTGGGCTCGACACCTCGACCGGCTCCCTGGGGCAGGGTCTGTCCGCCGGGGTCGGAATGGCGCTGGGTGCCCGGCTCGGGGCACGGGACTTCCACACCTGGGTCCTGCTCGGCGACGGGGAGATCCAGGAGGGCATGGTGTGGGAGGCCGTCCAGGTCGCCGCCCGGTACAAGCTGTCGAACCTCACCGCGATCGTCGACCGCAACGGCCTGCAGCAGTTCGGGCTGCCCACGTCCGCCGAGACGAGCCTGACCGACCGCGGCGACCGCCGGGACCCGTGGTTCGGCGTCGACCTCGCAGCCGCCTTCCAGGCCTTCGGCTGGCGCGTCCTGGAGATCGACGGCCATGACGAGGAGCAGATCGCCGACGCCTATCGGCTGGGCCGCGCGGGCGACGTGTCCGGCCGACCCACCGTCATCCTCGCTCGCACCGTCAAGGGTCGCGGACTGTCCCTCGCCGAGGGGGTCCACACGTGGCACAGCATCGTGCCGGGCGCCGAGGACTTCGAGCGGGCCAGGGCCGAGCTCGAGCCCGACGAGCTGGACGTGCTCGACGCACCCCATGCCGAGCGGAACGGAGTGACCGCCCCATGAGAGCGATGCGTGACGTGTGGGGCGAGACGCTCGTCGAGCTCGGTGCCGAGGACTCGCGGACCGTCGTCCTCGACGGGGACCTGGGCAACTCGACGAAGGCGGACAAGTTCGCCGCCGCCCATCCCGACCGATTCCTCCAGATGGGCATCGCCGAGCAGAACCTCGTCGGTGTCGCGGCAGGCCTGGCGGCGGTCGGATACGTCCCCTGGACCTCGACCTTCACCGTCTTCCTGACCCATCGGGCTGTCGACCCGATCCGGATGCTCGTGGCGCAGAGCCACGCCAACGTCAAGCTGGCAGGCTCCTACTCCGGGCTCCTCATCGGGGCGGTCGGCAAGACCCATCTGGACATCCAGGACCTGGCGATCATGCGGGCGATGCCGGACATGACCGTCCTCGTCCCCGGTGACGCCGGTGAGCTCGTCGGCATGATGCGGTGGGCAGCTCAGCACGACGGGCCGGTCTACCTGCGGCTCGTCCGCGATGCGGTGCCCGACCTCGTGCCGGCCGGGCATGTCTTCGAGCCGGGGGCTATCCTCTCGCTGCGCGAGGGTCGCGACGTGGCGCTGGTCTCCACAGGACCCCAGACCAGCCGTGTCCTGGCTGCTGCAGATCTGCTCGCCGAGCAGGGGATCGAGGCCACGGTGGTGCATGTGCCGTCGATCAAGCCGCTGGACACCGACGCCCTCACCGGCCTGCTGGAGCCCTTCGGCCTCGTCGTGACTGCGGAGGAGCACTCGGTGATCGGTGGTCTGGGCGGCCTGGTCGCCGAGACGCTCACCGCCGCCGCGTGGTGCCCCAGGATCCTGCGCCTCGGCGTGGACGACACGTGGGGGGAGTCGGCCGGCAACGACTTCATGCTCGCCAAGCACGGCCTGTCCGCGCAGGCCGTAGCACAGTCGGTGACCCGGGCTGTCAGGGCAGAGTCTTAGCGAGTGTCTCCGCGGCGGCCAGCAGCTCGGCGACCAGCTCGGCGCGGCGTGCTGCCAGCTCGTCCGAGAGACCGGCTACTGACAGGACGCCGGCGAAGCTTCCCGACGTGGTCCAGTGCAGCGGCGCCCCAATGGCCCCAATGCCCTCGGTGACGTCCTCATCGGAGATGACGTAGCCCTGCCGCCGTGTCGTCGCGATGTCCCTGCGCAGCGCGGTAGCCGTCGTGAGGGTGCGCCGGGTGAAGGCGGGAAAGGGCGCATTCCGCAGGTATGCG
Organism: Nostocoides sp.; assembly: GCA_039812405.1. Classification (GTDB taxonomy): domain Bacteria; phylum Actinomycetota; class Actinomycetes; order Actinomycetales; family Dermatophilaceae; genus Nostocoides. The sequence goes on along the minus strand of JBDIAL010000006.1, from coordinate 20,766 downwards.
GTGGGGTCAGGGCCGCCGAAGGCGAGCGTGACGCGGCCCTCGGCGCCGGCATACAGGGGCAGTGAGCGTCCCGGCCGCAGGAGCAGGATGCTGATCGCCTCGCCACGGGCCCAGTCGATGCAGATGGACTCCCGTCCCCGGGGCACGCTGAGGAAGACCGTCTGGCGGGTCGAGCCGGCCAGTCGGTCGAGGATGGCGCGCGCACCGGCCCACTCGCTCATCGCGGCGCGGGCCGCGTCGGACAGCCTCAGCCAGCGCTGGCTGAGCCTGATGCGGGAGTCGGGCAGCTGCTCGGCCAGACCGGCCTCGCGCAGCGCATCGGCGAGCCGGTACACACTCGAGCGGGGAGTGTCGACCTGCTCGGCGATCTCCGCGGGGGTCATCGCGCCGTGCTCGGCGAGCAGCTGGACGAGTCCGTCCGACCGCTGGAGGATCCCCATGGGGCGGTCGACACTCATGGCTGCTCTGCCAGCCCGAGCCGATGGCTCACCTCGTGGGCACACCCGACGATGAGATCGATGTTGCGCTGCCGGGTGGCTCCGATGATCTGGGCGCGGACCCCGCTGATGGAGATGGCGGCCTCGAGCTCGCCGCGGTGGTTGAAGACCGGGGCACCGAGCGCGGCGATCCCGGGCGTCACGTCGCCGTCGGACACCGCATACCCCGCCTCGTGAGTGCGCTCGATGTCGGACTGGATGACGGCCGGTTCGGGCCGCTGAGGGTCGCCAGGCATCCGGACGGAGGCGAGGGCAGAGCGCTGCTCCGCCGGTGGGAGGAAGGAGAGAATGGCGCGGGGAGCCGCTCCGGCGAACATCGGCAACGAGCTGCCTAGCTGCATCGCGAGGGAGCGCACGGCATGCCCCTCCAGCCGTTCCACGCAGACCGCCCGAGTGCCACGACGGACGCAGAGGAAGCTCGTCGCTCCGGTGACCTCGAGGAGACGACGCAGTGCCGGCAGAGCGCTCTCCCGGATGTCGAGGCGATCCTCGATGTGGCTTCCGACGCCCAGCAGCGCCAGCCCCAGACGATAGGAGCCGCGACGCCACCCGCGGTCGACCCAGCCGATCCCGGTGAGACTCTGCAGGAGCCGGTAGATGGAGCTGAGCGGCTCGCCGGTCCGCTTGGCGATCTCTGCGGCGGTGGCTTCCCCCCGGCTCTCGAGGACGGTGAGGACGGCGTCCACCTTGCCGATGAGCTCCAGCCCGTTGGGGTCACGATCCGTCGCCGAGCCGGGCCGCGTCTCGACGCTCCTCGACGGGGGCTTGCGCGGCATAGAGGCTCCCCTATGGTGGTCCGGCAGCGCCAAGGACGAGGTCGGTTGGTGGCCGGGTGGCGGACAGGGTGAGATTATCAAGCAGCGGACACCCCGTCATCCGGGCCACAGGCCGGGCCGGCAGGCGATCATCTCAGATTGATTACCATGTGCTGGACTCATTGCCCAATGAGCGGTAGTCGGTTAGAGTCCCGGTGACACTGGCACGGTGCGGACGCGCCAGTCCGGTCCCCGAAGGAGTCGCGGTCATGTCCGAGCCGTTGCGAGTGGGAGTCCTCGGCGCGGCCCGGATCAACGAGCTGTCGATCATCGAGCCGGCCAGGGAGACGGGGACCCGACTCGTCGCCGTCGCCGCCCGCGACCGGGATCGGGCGGAGGCCTATGCGCGGGCCCACGGCATCGAGCGTGTCCTCGACGGGTATGCCGACGTCCTCGCGGACCCGGAGGTGGAGGCGGTCTACAACCCGTTGCCCAATGCGCTCCACGCGCCGTGGAACGAGGCGGCGCTCCGGGCCGGCAAGCACGTCCTGACCGAGAAGCCGTTCGCGAGCAACGCCGCCGAGGCCGAGCGGGTGCGCCGGCTCGCGGACGAGTCCGGCCTCGTCCTCTTCGAGGGGTTCCACTACCTCTACCATCCGGTCTTCGAGCGGCTCCTCGAGGTCGTCGGCGACGGCACGCTCGGCGAGCTGACCGGCTTCCGGGCGACGATGGAGATGCCGGCCCCGGCACCGGACGACCTGCGCTGGTCCTGGGACCTGGCCGGCGGCAGCCTCATGGACATGGGGTGCTACTGCGTCCACGCCATCCGGATGGTGGCCGCCCGGCTCGGCGGGACGCCGCGGCTGGTGTCCGCCACCGCCGTCGAGCGGGCCGGTCTCCCGGGGATCGACGAGCGGATGGAGATGACGCTCACCCTGCCGGGCGGGGCCACCGCCACCGGTGTCGCGAGCATGGACGCGCCATGGGAGCTGTCGATGACGGCGACCGGGACCCGGGGCAGTGCCCATATCCCCAACTTCATCCGGGTCCACGAGGACGACCGCCTCGTGCTCACCACCGCGTCGGGTGGTGAGCGCGAGGAGCACCACGGGACGACGTCCACCTACACCTACCAGCTGCGGGCCTTCGCCGCCGCGGTCCGCGAGGGCCGGCCCTACCAGACGACGCCTGCCGACTCGGTGGCGACCATGGAGCTCATCGACGCGGTCTACCGAGCCGCCGGCCTCCCGCCGAGGGGAACATGAGCGAGGACTGGCTCGGCGGGCGGATCGTCCTGGTCAGCGGCGGGACGCAGGGCCTCGGCGCGGCCGTCGCCCGGGCCGCGGCGACCCACGGTGCCGAGGGCGTCGCCGTCACCGGGCGGAGCGAGGTCGCCGGCGAGCGGGTCGCGGCCGAGCTCGTGGCGCTGGGGGCCCGCTCCCTGTTCCTGCGGACCGATCTCGCCGACGTCGTCGCCGCCCGCGCCTCGGTCGCCGACACGATCGCCGCGTTCGGCCAGGTGGACTGCGTCGTCAACGCCGCGGGCCTGACGAGCCGCGGCTCCCTGCTCGACACCGAGCCGGAGCTGTTCGACGCCCACATCGCCGTCAACCTCCGGGCGCCCTTCTTCATCATGGCCGACACGATCCGCCACCTGCGCGAGCGTGGGGCTCCGGGGAGCATCGTCAACGTCATCTCGATCTCCGAGCTCGGCGGCCAGCCCTACCTCGCGCCCTATGTCGCCGCCAAGGCGGGACTGGCCGGTCTCACGCGGAACGCGGCCCACGCGCACCGCTGGGACCGGATCCGGATCAACGGCCTCGACATCGGGTGGACGGCGACCGAGGCGGAGGCACGGGTCCAGCAGGCCGCCCACGGCGCGGGTGAGGACTGGCTCGCGGCGGCCGACGCCTCGGTGCCGATGGGCCGGATCAGCCGACCCGACGAGCTGGCGGAGATGGTCGTCTTCCTCCTGTCCGACCGCTCGGGGGTGGTCACCGGCTCCGTCATCGACTGGGACCAGCGCGTCATCGGGGGGATGGACTGATGGCCCGACACGTCGTGATCCCTATTGACAGAACAAACTGACTAACTATCATGGAGAGGACAAAGGCGCGAGATATCGTTGACCGGACTAGGTGACCATCTGGTGATAATAAATGGCGATGAGATCAGCCGTCCGACCGTCCATCGCACCATGCACAGTGCGTACGGACCCAGCGCAACAGGTTGATCTGCGACGGCCTGTCTCGCGCCGTCGGCCCGTCTCCTTCGCTACATTCCGTGGACTGAACCACCCTGCATACGTAACCGACTGGAACTGAACGTAACCGGAGAACCTGCGCACCGCCCACCCCGACCGCAGCCATCGTCTCGACGACGAGCGGCGGCTGCTTGAAAGGCAGGATCAGATGAATCGCACCACCCGCGCACTCGGCGTCATCGCCGCCGCCGGAGCACTGTCCCTCGCGGCGTGCAGCAGCTCCGGAGGCAAGCAGACGTCCGACTCGGGAGCGGCCGCCGGCAAGGCGAACACTCCGAAGATGACGGTCGCCATGATCACCCACGCCCAGGCCGGTGACACCTTCTGGGACATCATCCGCAAGGGGGCCCAGGCAGCCGCGGCCAAGGACAACGTCGACCTGCAGTACTCCGCCGACGACGACCCGGCCAACCAGGCCCAGCTCATCCAGGCGGCGATCGACAAGAAGGTCGACGGCATCGCCGTCACCGACCCGAACACCGGCGCGCTCGGCGCGACGATCAAGAAGGCCGTCGCCTCCGGCATCCCGGTGAGCATGTTCAACGCCGGCGAGAAGGACGCGATGGGCCTCGGCGCCATCGGCTACTTCGGCCAGGACGAGTCCCAGGCCGGTGAGGCCGCGGGCGCCAAGCTCGCCGCCGCGGGCGCGAAGAACATCCTCTGCGTCATCCAGGACCAGGGCCAGTCCCAGCTCGAGGCACGCTGCAACGGTGTCATCAAGGGCGCCGCGGGCGCCAAGGTCACCCGCCTCTACGTCAACGGCGCCGACAACTCCGACGTCACGACGAAGATCAACGCGGCGCTCACCCAGAACAGCAACATCGACTGGGTCATGTGCCTCGGGGCGCCGATCGCGCTCGACGCGGTCAAGGCCCTCCCGAGCGGCAGCAAGGCCAAGATCGCGACGTTCGACACGAGCGCCGACCTCGTCAACGCCATCAAGGACGGCAAGGTCCAGTGGGCCGTCGACCAGCAGCCCTACCTGCAGGGCTACCTCGCGGTCGACAGCCTGTGGCTCTACAAGACCAACGGCAACACCATCGGCGGCGGCATGCCGACCGCGACCGGCCCGGCGTTCGTCGACCAGTCCAACGTGACCAAGGTCGCGGCGTTCGCGGCCAATGGGACGAGGTGAGGTAGGCGATGACCGCGACCACCGTCACGGCTCGTGACGAGCGCGTCGCGACCCGCTCCCGGGCGGCTCTGTTCCTGAGCCGCCCGGAGGTGGGGGCCCTCATCGGGGCCGTCGCGATCGCGATCCTGTTCTTCGCCGTCGCTCCCGCCTTCCGCAAGGTCGAGAACGTCGGGACGATCCTGTACGGCTCCTCCACGATCGGCCTGATGGCCGTCACCGTGGCCCTGCTCATGATCGGCGGGGAGTTCGACCTGTCCGCCGGTGTCGGCGTGACGACCTCGGGTCTGACCGCCGCCCTGTCGGCGTGGAACTTCGGCCTCAACGTGTGGGTCGGCGTCCTCATCGCGCTCATCGTGTCGCTGGCCATCGGGGCGTTCAACGGGTGGCTGCTGCACATCACCGGACTGCCGTCGTTCCTGGTGACCCTCGGCACGTTCTTCGTCCTGCAAGGCGTCAACCTCGCGGTGACCCGCATCGTGACCGGCGGCGTGACGAGCAACGACATCACGAACATGTCGGGGTTCAACTCGGCCCAGAAGGTGTTCGCCGACAGCTTCAACATCGGCAAGGTCGAGCTGAACATCACGATCATCTACTGGGTGATCCTCACCGCGATCGGCGCCTTCCTGCTGCTGCGGACCCGGATCGGCAACTGGATCTTCGCCGTCGGCGGCGACGCGAAGGCGGCCCGCGCGGTCGGCGTGCCCGTCGTCGCGACGAAGATCGGCCTGTTCATGGCGGTCGGGTTCTCCTGCTGGCTGACCGGCATGCACATGCTGTTCAACTACAACAACGTGCAGTCCGGCCAGGGCGTCGGCAACGAGTTCATCTACATCATCGCGGCCGTCATCGGCGGGTGCCTGCTGACCGGCGGCTACGGCTCGGTCGTCGGCGCGAGCATCGGTGCGCTCATCTTCGGCATGACCCAGCTCGGCATCACGTATGCCGGTTGGAACCCCGACTGGTTCAAGACCTTCCTCGGCGTCATGCTGCTGCTGGCCACCCTCGTCAACATGTACGTCAAGAAGAAGGCGGATGCCCGATGAGCACGGCAACGGCAGAGCGCACCGGCTCGCACACGACCTCCGACGAGGCCCTCCTCGAGCTGGACAACATCGGCAAGAGCTACGGCAACGTCCACGCCCTGCGTGGGGTCAACATCCACGTCCGACAGGGCGAGGTGACCTGCGTCCTCGGTGACAACGGGGCGGGCAAGTCGACGCTGATCAAGATCATCGCCGGCCTGCACGACTACACCGAGGGCACGATGAAGATCAACGGCATCGTGCGCCGGTTCGGGTCCCCCCGGGCCGCGCAGGCCGCCGGCATCGCCACGGTCTACCAGGACCTGGCCCTCGCGCCGCTCATGTCGGTGTGGCGGAACTTCTTCCTCGGCAACGAGATCCGGCGCGGTCTCGGGCTCGACATCGAGAAGATGAAGCAGATCTGCGACGCCGAGCTGACGAAGATGGGCATCGCGATCCCCGACCTCGACCGGCCCGTCGGCGGACTGTCCGGCGGGCAGCGGCAGTGCATCGCCATCGCCCGGGCGATCTACTTCGGGGCCCGCGTCATCATCCTCGACGAGCCGACCGCCGCCCTCGGCGTCAAGCAGTCCGGGGTGGTCCTGAAGTACATCGTCGCCGCGCGGGACGCGGGCCTGGGCGTCATCTTCATCACCCACAACCCGCACCACGCCTTCCTCGTCGGCAACCACTTCGTCATCCTCAAGCTCGGCCGCGTCGTCCTCGACGCGCACCGGGACGAGCTGACCCTGGACCGGCTGACCGGTGAGATGGCCGGCGGCCAAGAGCTCGAAGAGCTCAGCCACGAGCTGCGCGGCGTCGACGTCGACAAAGTCGTCGACGTCGAACAAGGCGAACGCGTCCACGTCGTCGCCCCCGTCCTCGACAAGGACGAGGTCGCCGAAGTCCAAGCCGAGGAAGCCGCCGAAGAGGAGTCCTGACACACCCGCCCGCGGGCATCGCGCCCGCGACGTCGGGCACCGAGAGGGGCACCGGCCGCAGCCATGGCGGCGGCCGGTGCCCCTCTCGGCATCTGAGCCCCAGATCGGTCCTGGTCCAGAGCGATCAGCGACGCACCTCGTCGAGGCGAACGGGCCGACGGTCATGGAGAGATCGGGTCGCGGCCTCGGCGATCCAGCTGGCCTCGAGCCCGTCGCGGATCGTGCATGGTGACGGGATACGTCCGGCGGCAACGGCGACGAAGGTGCTGAGCTCGATCCGGAACGCCTCCGCCAGCCGGTCCATGAAGAACGTGTGAGCGGGTCCTGTGGGCCAGGTCAGCCCGGCGGTGGCCTGTCGGAGTGGGAGACCCTCGTCGAGGCCTGCCGCGATCGAGCCCTGTGATCCGTGCAGCTCCAGGCGTACGTCGTGCCCCTCCGCGTTGTAGCGGGTGTTCGAGACGACCCCGATCGTCCCGTCGTCGAAGGTGAGCAGGGTCGAGGCCGTCGACACATCGCCGATGTCGGCGAAGACCCCATCGCCGCGGGCGTCTCCCATGGCATACACCTCGACGACGTCCCGCCCGGTCACCCAGCGGACGGTGTCGAAGTCATGGATGGCGCAGTCCCGGAAGATGCCACCAGAACCGGTGAGGTAGGCCGCCGGAGGTGGGGCAGGGTCCATCGTCGTCGAGCGCACCGTAGTGAGCCAGCCCAGGTCACCTTCGTCGAGGGCGCGCTTCGCCGCGACGAAGGCGGGGTCGAAGCGGCGTGGGAAGCCGATCTGCACCGGGATGCCGGTCTCATCGACGAGCCGCAGGAGGTCGGAGGCGGCAGCCGGGTCCTCCGATACCGGCTTTTCACAGAAGGTGGGTATGCCGGCTGCGAGGGTCGCGCGCAGCAGTCCCAGGTGGGTGGTGGTCGACGAGGCGATGACCACGCCGTCGAGACCGGTCGCAAGGAGGTCGTCCAACGAGTCCACCGTCTCGGCGCCCCATGCGTCGGCAACGGTCCGAGCCGCCTCGGGGACGGCATCGATGACGATGACAGTGTCGACCGCGTCGAGAGTGGTGAGGGTCTCGGCATGGAATGCGCCGATCCTGCCGGCGCCGATGAGTCCGATCTTCATGATGACAATCCTTGTGGGGAGGGTGGGGCACCGCGTCAGGATGCGTTGGCGAGGTCGAACTGGGCGAGGGTGGCAGTGACGACGTCGGGGAGCGACTCGGCGAGGGGTCGGGCTCGGTGGCTCTCGGAGAGGATCTCCACGCCCCACGGCCCGGTCCAGCCCACGTCCTGGAGGACGCGTATGCAGCGGGCCACCGGCCAGTCCCCCTCGCCCGGAAGCCGGCGCCGCAGGACGGTGTCGGAGAAGGCGTCGCCGACCTGTTCGGCGTCGGCGTCGTCGAGCTCGACGGCGTGGATGAGCGAGAGGGGCACGTCACCAAGGGCCTCGAGCTGGCCCTCGGGTCCCCGCAGGATGTGCCACAGGTCGATGCAGAGTCCAGCGGCCGGGTGATCTGCCGTCTCGGCCAGCGTGACGGCCTGGGCGAGGGTCGAGATGTTGCCGAAGGGGAGGAACTCCAGGGCGATGGTCGTGCCGACCGCGGCGAAGGCGACGCCCGTCCGGTGGAACGCCTCGGCATACGGCCCGAGGTCGTAGGTCAGGTCGCTCGTCGAGGGGCCGATCTTGATGTGGTGCGGGTGGAGCGTCTCGGATGCCCGAAGCAGGAGGTCGCGCACCCGCTCCGACTCCTGCCGCCGGGGACCGTCCGCCACCCACCAGTCGGTGAGGAGCTCCAGCTCGACCGAGGTCATGCCGTGGTCGTCGAGGACGGTGCGCAGCTCGGTGAGCGAGTGGTCGGCGAGGTAGCCTTCGAGGTCTGCGGCAACGACGCCGAACCCCGAGAATCCGGCGGTGGCCGCTGCGGCGATCCGGTCGGGGAGCGGGATCGAGCTCACTCCGGTGCCGAGGGGGGATGTGTCACCGGCCGTAGTCCAGCAGGTCGCCAACAGCTCGGGTCGGTTCATGCTTCTCTCCTGGCGACGAGTAGAGTACCATTGATAGGACAAAGCGTCCGATGAGTGAGAATAGGTGGTTGTGCCAGTCTGGCGCAAGAACCTCGTTCGCCTCGCGGCCGCACCGACGCACGAGGAGAGCGAGAAGGTCTCATGGCCATTGTCGTGGGTTATGTTCCGACCAAGGAAGGCAGTGCCGCGCTGACCTGGGCGACCCAGGAGTGTCTCCTTCGCACGACGAACCTCATCATCGTCAACACCCAGCACGGTGAGGACGCCTTCACTCGCAAGGAGTCCGCACGCTTCGAGGAGGAGGTGCGCGAGGTCGGGGCCACCCTCGAGGCGGCCGGGCTCGGCTGTGAGGTGCGCCAGCTCGTCGACGACGCGGATGCCTCCGAGGTCCTCGTGGCCCTGGCGGAGAAGGAACAGGCCGACTTCATCGTCATCGGGCTGCGTCGCCGCACCCAGGTCGGCAAGCTGATCCTCGGCTCCAACGCGCAGCGGATCCTGCTCGATGCCACGCGGCCCGTCATGGCCGTCAAGGCGCAGGACTAGCCAGCCGGGATCTTGTGGGACCGCGGGGGAGCCCGCGGTCCCACGGTCCACGTGTGCGGTGCCGCCGCAGCGACGAACCTGCCATGACACCGCCCACCGCAGCCGAGGATCGGGCGCGCTGCTTCGAGCTCGGAGGGTGGGCGATCATCCCCGTGCGGATCGTGAGCGCGGCATCCGCCGGACCCGATAGTGCGGAGGGTCCACAGGCGACCTGGAGCATGCAGTCGACCTTCCAGATCTGGGCACGGGGGGTGCCAGACCCACAGATCCGGCTGGGCTGGTGGGACAGGGCGCTCAGGCCCTTCCGGGACGTCATGTTCGCACCGACGACCTCCCTGGGCGTGGGTCGTGGGCGATCAGGCGAGGAGACCGTCGTGTGCAGACTCGAGGACCCCGCCGGCCGATGGTTCGGGCTGGCGGTCCTGCGCTCGGATCTGGAGATCGTCAGGGCCACTCTCGCCGCCCTCGGCGACGAGGCTCCCTAGCCCGTCGCCTCGTCCTCGGCTCGACGCGATGAGGCGAGCGGTCAGAAGTAGCCGCGCTGGCTCGCCTTCTCGGCGACGTACTCGCGATAGGCCTGCCGGGTCGACTCGAGCGTCGAGACCTCCGAGACCGGCACGTCCCACCACGCCGTGCCGGGTGGGTTGGGCCCGAGGAGGTCGGTCTCGATGTAGAGCACCGTCGTCCGGTCGCTCGCCACGGCCCGCGTCCAGTTCGCCCGGAACTCGGCGATCCCGTGGCAGCGCAGCACGTCCGCGCCCCACGACGCGGCATTGGCGGCGAGGTCGAAGGGCACGTTCTCGCCGTCGAGCCGGCCGGTCTGCGGGTTGCGCATCCGGTAGCGGGTGCCGAAGCGCTGCGACCCGCGGGACTCCGACAGGGCGCCGATCGAGGCGAAGCCGTGGTTCTGGAGGAGCACGATGATGACCTTGACGCCCTCGGAGACGATCGTCGCGAGCTCCATGGGCAGCATCTGGTAGGTGCCGTCGCCGACGATCGCGACGACCTCGTGGTCGGGGCCGACCGCCCACTTGACGCCGAGCGCCGCGGGGATCTCGTAGCCCATGCACGAGTAGGCGTACTCCACGTGGTACTGCAGCGGCGTCGAGGCGCGCCACAGGCACTGGAGGTCCCCGGGCATCGAGCCGGCCGCGTTGATGACGACGTCCTCCGGCCCCATGAGCTCGTTGAGCGCGCCGAACACCTCGGTCTGGGCCGGCAGCGGCTCGTGGTCGCGGTGGTAGCACGCGTCGACGTCACGCTGCCACGCGGCATACCGCTCCTGGGCCTCCTGCTCGTATGCCGCGTCGACGTGCCATCCCTCGAGGGCGCCGCCGAGGGCCACGAGGGCCTCCCGGGCATCGGCGAGCACCGTCTGCGCGCCGTGCTTGGCCGCGTCGAAGCCGAGGACGTTGACGTTGACGAACCGCACGTCCGGGCGCGCGAAGATCGTGTGCGACGCCGTCGTGAAGTCGCTGTAGCGGGTGCCGATCCCGATGACGACGTCGGCCTCGCGGGCCAGCGCGTTGGCGGACGAGGCGCCCGTCGAGCCGAGGGCCCCGACGGCCTGCGGGTGGTCCCAGTTGATCGCCCCCTTGCCCGCGTGGGTGTCGGAGACGGGGATGCCGGTCGCGGCGGCCAGGTCGCGCAGCTGCTGCGACGCCTCGGAGTAGACGACGCCCCCGCCTGCGACGATGAGCGGGCGCTTCGCCGAGCGGATCGTCTCGACGGCCCGGGCCAGGGCCGCCGGCTCCGGCACCGGGCGGCCGACGTGCCAGGTCCGCTCGGCGAACCACGCGAGCGGCCAGTCGTAGGCCTCGGCCTGGACGTCCTGGGGCAGGCAGACCGTCACGGCGCCGGTGTCGGCGGGGTCGGTGAGGACCCGGACGGCGTTGAGCAGCGAGGGGATGAGCTGCTCGGGCCGGTTGATCCGGTCGAAGAAGCGGGACACCGGGCGGAAGGCGTCGGTGACCGCGGCGTCGAGCGACTGCGGGCTCTCCAGCTGCTGGAGGACGGGGTCGGGTATGCGGGTCGCGAACTGGTCGCTCGGCAGGAGGAGGACGGGGATCCGGTTGGTCGTCGCGAGGGCGGCGCCGGTCACCATGTTCGTCGCGCCCGGTCCGATCGAGGTCGTGACGGCCATGACCTGCATCCGGTTGAGGGCCCGGGAGAAGCCGACCGCCGTGTGCACCGCGCCCTGCTCGTTGCGCGCGAGGTAGTAGGGCATGGACCCGAGCACCTGCGGCCCCTCGGCGCCCTCCTCCTGCTCGACCTGGGCCTGGAGCAGCGCCTGCCCGACGCCCGCGACGTTGCCGTGGCCGAAGATGCCGAGCATGCCGGGCAGCAGCCGCTGGCGCCGCCCGTCCCGCTCGGTGTGCTGCTGGGCGAGGAACTTCACGAGGGCCTGCGCCACCGTGAGGCGGATCGTGTCGGTCATCGACGACCTTCCATGGATCAGGGTGCGGGGATCAGGGGCAGGGTGGGGGCGGGGGTCGGGGCCGGATCGGACGGGAGGATCAGGGTGCGGGGATGAGGATGTCGCGGACGATGTGGTCGAGCTCCTCGTCGGCGCCGAGGAACTGCCGCAGCGTCTTGCGGGTGGCGCCGAAGTCGTCGAACTCCGCCGGCGTCATGCCGTCGAGGTCGTAGGCCTTGCGGAACTCGGGGATGCCGTCGAGCGCCTCGAGGATCGCGGGGTCGACGGGCAGGTCGAGGCGCGGCTGTGGGTCGTGGCCGCTCGCCTCGAACTTCTCCTGCCACCCGAAGGGCGGGGAGAGGACGATGTCGCCGCCGATGAGCTCGGTCCACTGGAGGGTGTTGCGGTATGCCGCGGCGAGCAGCCGGGCGCGCAGCCCCCGCTCCCGGAAGATCTCGTGGGCCCTCTTAAAGGTGGCCACGCCGCACCACTCGAGGTAGTCGGGGTCGATCTCGACGCCGTCGCGGGACACGACATCCTTGATCCAGTCGTCGAGCCGGCCGACCATGATGGTGACGACCGGGCCCATCGTCGAGACGTCCTCGCCGGCCGCCTCGCGGGCCCGCAGCCCGCGCTCGATCGCCTCGGCGGCCGCGACGGCCTGCGGGACGGTGAAGGACACCGTGACGTTGATGGAGACCCCGCGCCGGGTGGCCTCCTCGATGGCGACGATGCCGGTGCTCGTCGCCGGGATCTTGACGATGATGTTCTCGGCGAGCCCCGCGAAGTGCTCCGCCTGGTCGGCGAGGGCCGCCGGGTCACGGTGCAGGCGGGGGTCGGTCTGCATGGACAGCCGGCCGTTGCGGCCCTGGTGCTCGGCGAAGGCCGGCTCGAGCAGCCGGGCCGCGTCGATGGAGACCTCCTCGACGACGCGCCAGCCGATCTCCGACTCGCTCGCCGTCGGCAGCTCCCGCGCGAGCTCGGTGATCCGGGCCGTCCACCGGGGCAGGTCGGCGCGGATCGCGGCGAGCGCGATGACCGGGTTGCACGTCGCCCCGATCGCACCCCACGAGATCGCCGTCGCGAGCTCCCTGGGGTCGGAGGAGTCGTTCCACAGGGCGGTCGGGGTCGTCCGCGTCATGGTGAGCAGCGGGGAGTCGGTCATCAGGGGTGCCCTCCGGGTCTCGGCCGGACGGTGGTCCGGCGGGTTGTCACGGGTCTGCCGAGGGCGTCGCAGGGGCCCACCGGGCCGGAGCAGGACCGTCCATCGGAGAACTAATGTTAGGACATTAACATCTCGGGGTCGGGTTTGACCAGTGGGTGCGGCAGGCCGTCCAGGGGTCGGTCGGGGGCGGGTGTCGTCGGGTCAGTGGTCGTGCACGGTGACGTCGAAGGCGTACTGGTCGTAGCGGTAGCAGTGGCTGCCGAACTCGACCGCCGCCCCGGCCGCGTCGTAGGCTCGCCGTTCCATCGTGAGCAGCGGGTCACCTGCGGCGAGGCCGAGCTGCCGGCGCTCGTATGCGGTGGGTCGACGGGCGCCGATCGTCTGGTGGGCCACGGAGGGGTGGACGCCGCGGACCCGGAGCAGGGCATACAGGCTCTCCTCCTCCAGCTCCTCCCGGGTGATGTCCGAGAGCCGGGGCGGCAGCCAGTTGTGCATGAGCGCGGTGGGGATGTCACCGGCATACCGGACCCGCTCGACGAAGAGCAGGGGCGTGTCGGCGGGGACGCCGAGCACCTCGGCGGCCGTGGGGTCGGTCGCGTCGGTCGCGAACTGCAGGACGGTGGTCCGTGGGGTCTGGCCGCGCCGCTCCATGTCGTCGAACAGGCTCGTCAGCTCGTCACGGCGGTGGATGACCTGGCTCGCGACGGTCGTCCCGATGCCGCGGCGGCGGACGAGCAGCCCTCGGTTGACGAGCTCGGCGATGGCCCGGCGGACGGTCGGGCGGGACAGCTCGAGCCGCTCGGTGAGGGCGAGCTCGTTCTCGAACGGGTCGCCCGGCTGCAGCCTCCCCGACTCGATCGCCGCGGTGAGCTGCTCGGCCAGCTGGTGGTAGAGCGGGACCGGCGAGGAGCGATCGATGGTGACAGGGATGGTAGTCACATAGTGCAGTATATGTGTGGTCGCTCTGACTTCCATACGTTCGAATGTAAGGACAAAGTTTGACAGTCGCGTCGATCCTGCGTCAGGCTGGCTACATGGTGGATGTCCCGGACGTCGTCGTCATCGGTCGGGTCGGTGTCGACCTCTACCCCGAACAGAGCGGCGTGGGCCTGGAGGACGTCGACACGTTCGCGAAGTTCCTCGGCGGGAGCGCGGGCAACGTGGCCGTCGCGGCCGCCCGGCACGGCCACCGCAGCGTCCTCATCAGCCGCACCGGGCGCGACCCGTTCGGCCGCTTCGTCAAGCGGTCGCTCGCCGAGCTCGGGGTCGACCCCTCGATGGTCGGCACCGACCCGAGCCTGCCGACCCCCGTGACGTTCTGCGAGATCTTCCCGCCCGACGACTTCCCGCTGTACTTCTACCGCTACCCCCTGGCTCCCGACCTGCGCGTCACGCCCGAGGAGATCCCCCCCGTGACGGTCCGCGAGACGCGGCTGTTCTGGTCCACCCTCACCGGCCTCTCGGGGGAGCCGAGCCGCACCGCCCACGCGCTGGCCTGGGCGCTGCGGGAGCGACGCGGCCACACCGTCATCGACCTCGACTACCGGCCGATGTTCTGGCGCGAGGAGATCGACGCGACCCGGGCCGCCGAGCAGGCGCTCGCCGGGAGCACGGTGGCCATCGGCAACCGCGAGGAGTGCCGGGTCGCCGTCGGCGAGTCCGAGCCCGAGCGGGCCGCCCAGGCCCTGCTCGACCGGGGGGTGACCCTCGCCGTCGTCAAGTGCGGACCCGAGGGGGTCCTCGCCCGGACCGCCGACGAGCGGGTCGCCGTGCGCCCCGTCGACGTCGAGGTCGTCAACGGGCTCGGAGCGGGGGACGCGTTCGGCGGTGCCCTCTGCCACGGTCTCCTCGAGGGCTGGGACCTCCACCGGACCGTCGCCTTCGCCAACGCCGCCGGCGCCATCGTCGCCGGGCGACTGGAGTGCTCCACGGCCATGCCGACCACAGCCGAGGTCGAGGCCGTCGTCGAAAGGGGTCGCGCATGAGTGCGCTCGACATTCCGGGAATCAGCCGCAGCCGGCTGCGCGATCCGGGGGCGATCCCCCGGGCCTGGCGGGATCGTCGCCCCGGCGCGATCCCCGACGACGGCGCCCTGCTGCTCATCGCCGCCGACCACCCGGCGCGCGGCGCGCTCTCGGTGCGCACCGAGCGGGACGCCATGGCCTCGCGCAGCGCCCTCCTCGAGCGGGTCGCGACGGCCCTGACCCGCCCGGGGGTCGACGGCATCCTCGGGACGGCGGACATCCTCGAGGACCTGCTCACCGCGGGGCTGCTCGAGGACCGGCTCGTCTTCGGCTCGATGAACCGGGGGGGACTGCAGGGCGCGACCTTCGAGCTCGACGACCGGTTCGCCTGCTACGACGTCGAGACGCTCGCCGCGCACCGCCTCGACGGGGGCAAGATGCTCACCCGGATCTGCTACGACGACCCGGGCACCGCCGCGACCCTCGAGGCGACCGGCCGGGCCGTGACCGAGCTCGCCGCCCGGGGGCTCGTCGCGATGGTCGAGCCCTTCGTCACCGACCGGGTCGACCCGCACCGGGTCGCCAACCGGCTCGATCCCGACGGGGTCATCCGCTCCATCGCCATCGCCTCGGGGCTCGGGGCGACGAGCTCCCACACCTGGCTCAAGCTGCCCGTCGTCGACGAGATGGAGCGCGTCCTCGACGCGACGACCCTGCCCACCCTCATCCTCGGCGGCGACCCGACGGGCGAGCCCGGCGAGACGTATGCCGCCTGGGGCCGCGCGCTCGCCTGCCCGGCGGCCGCCGGACTCATCGTCGGGCGGGCCCTGCTCTACCCACAGGACGACAATGTCGTCGCGGCTGTCGACCGGGCGGCCGAGCTGGTTCACGGAGGTGGCTCATGAGTTCCCCCACGCCCGACACGGGCTGGTACCTACCGGCCGGCGCGACCGCGACGACCGACTGGACGGCCGACATCGGCCCGGGCTCGCCCCGGGAGTCGTGGCGGCACACCGGGCTGCAGCTCGCCGAGCTCGGCGCCGGGGAGTCACGCGAGGTCGCCACGGGCGACCGGGAGTATCTCGTCGTCCCGCTGAGCGGCGGCGGCGTCACGGTGACCGTCTCGGGGGAGTCCTCGCCCGTCGCCCTCACGGGGAGGGCCGACGTGTGGGCCGGACCCACCGACGTCGCATACGTCCCCCGGGACCGCACCATGACGGTCACGAGCACCTCCGGCGGGCGGGTGGCGCTCGCGTATGCCGTGGCCCGGCGGGCCTTCCCGGTGCGGCACGTGAGGGTCGAGGAGGTGCCCGTCGAGCTGCGCGGCGCCGGGTCCTGCTCGCGCCAGGTCCACAACTTCGGCACCCCGGCGACGGTCGAGGCGGACTCGATCATCGCCTGCGAGGTCTACACCCCCGGCGGCAACACCTCGTCCTACCCGCCGCACAAGCACGACGAGGACCGTCCCGGCGTGGAGTCCGAGCTCGAGGAGATCTACTACTTCGAGCTGCGCGCCGAGCCGGGGGCGGGGGCACCGCCCGATGTGGACCCGATCGGCTACCAGCGGGTCTACGGCACCGACGAGCGCCCCATCGACGTCCTCGCCGAGGTGCGGCAGGGTGACGTTGTGCTCGTCCCGCACGGCTGGCACGGGCCCGCCATCGCACCCCCCGGCTACGACCTGTACTACCTCAACGTGATGGCCGGGCCGGGGCAGGAGCGGGCCTGGCTCATCTGCGACGACCCCGCCCACGGCTGGGTCCGCGGCCTGTGGGAGGGTCGCCCCGTCGACCCGCGGCTGCCGCTGCACGTCCGCCGCGCCACGGCCGACCCCCACCCCTGACCCTCCCGAGCATCGAGGAGCCCCCCCATGCGGATCGGACTGGCCGGGACCGGCCGGATCGGCGCCTTCCACGCCAGCACCCTCGCCGGGCTCGACAGCGTCGACGAGCTGGTGCTCTTCGACGTGTCGGAGGAGGCCGCCCGCCGGGTCGCCGACGAGCTCGGCGCCTCCGTCGCGCCGAGCATCGAGGCGCTGCTGGCGCGGGTCGACGGCTTCGTCATCACGACCGGCACGCACACCCACGCCGAGCTGCTGCGCGTCGGCATCGCCGCGGGGGTGCCCACCTTCTGCGAGAAGCCGGTCGCCGGCGACCTGCCCGGGTCGATCGCCCTCGCGCAGGAGGCGGCCGAGACCGACGTGCCGGTGCACATCGGGTTCCAGCGCCGGTTCGACGCCGGCTACCGGCGGCTCCGCGAGGCGGTCCGGGGCGGCGAGCTGGGGTTCGTCCACACGGTGCGGGCCGCGACCCACGACCAGAGCCCACCGCCCGCGGCGTTCATCCCCACCTCGGGCGGCCTGTTCCGCGACTGCTCGGTCCACGACTTCGACATCCTCCGGTTCGTCACCGGCCAGGAGGTCGCGACGGTCTACGCCGTCGGCGCCAACAAGGGCGCGCCGTTCTTCACCGAGGGCGGGGACGTCGACACCGCGGCCGCCCTGCTCACGATGGACGACGACACGCTCGTCTCGGTGACGGCGACCCGCTACAACGGCGGCGGCCACGACGTCCGGATGGAGGTCCACGGTTCGCAGGGTGCGATGCTCGTCGGGCTCGACGACTCCTTCGCCTTCCGGTCGGCCGAGCCGGGCGTCGCCTTCCCGCCCGGCCCGCAGCACTGGTCGTTCATGGAGCGGTTCCTGCCCGCATACCGCGCCGAGCTCACCGCCTTCGTCGACGTCGTCCGCGGCGCCATCCCCAGCCCGTGCACGGTGGCCGACGCGCTGCAGGCCTTCCGCGTCGCCGAGGCCTGCTCGATCTCGCGGGAGCAGGGCCGCATCGTCGAGATGAGCGAGATCGCCGGCGCGTAGGAACGCCGGCCGCGGGTGGGGCGCCCGCGTCGCGCTGTCGCCGGATGCGTCGCTCCCGGACACCTGGCTGCGCCGGGGACGCGCCAGGTGTCCGTCAGCGACGCATCGGCGACGGGGTCCGCCGGGCCCCGGAGCCCCGGCCCTCAGCGCCCGGGCGCGGTCAGAGGTCGAGGACGAGCTTGGCGGTGCAGGAGCGGGAGACGCAGATCATCATGCAGTCGTTCGCCTCGCGCTCGGTGTCCTCCAGGACGGAGTCGCGGTGGTCGGGGATGCCCTCGAGCACCGTCGTCTCGCAGGTGCCGCACGTCCCCTCGTTGCACGAGGACACGGTCGGCACGCCGGCCTCGGCGATGGCGTCGAGGACGGACACGTCCGGACGCACCGTGATCGTCCGGCCGCTGGCCCGCAGCTCGACCTCGAAGGCGTCCGAGCGCACCGGCTCGGTGAGCGGCTTCGCGGCGAACCGCTCGGTGTGCAGCGTGCCGCGCGGCCAGTCCAGGCTCGCGATCTCGACGGCGTCCAGGAGCGGGCCCGGTCCGCAGCAGTAGATCTTCGTGTCCTCGTGCGGCGCGCCGAGGATGGCCGGCAGGTCGAGGAGCCCCACCTCGTCCTGGGGGGCGATGGTCACCCGGTCCCCGTATGCCAGGAGCTCGTCGAGGAAGGCCATGCTCGCCCGGGTGCGTCCCCCGTAGGTGAGGTGCCAGTCGGCGCCGCGCGCCTGTGCCTCGCGGATCATCGGGAGGATCGGGGTGATGCCGATGCCGCCGGCGACGAAGACGTAGCGCGGGGAGTCGACGAGCCGGAAGTGGTTGCGGGGCCCCACGACCCGCACGATGTCCCCCGCCGTCAGGCCCGCGTGGACATACTCCGAGGTCCCGCGGCTCAGCGGCTCGCGGAGGATGCCGAGCCGGTAGGTTGCCGGGTCCGCGGGGTCGCCGGACAGGGAGTACTGCCGGCTCTTGACACCCGTGACGCCGGGGACCACGAGGTCGATGTGGGAGCCGGGCTGCCAGGTGGGGAACGGCATGCCGGACGTCGGCCGGAGGGTCAGGGTGCAGACGCCATCGCTCACGTCGTCCTTGGCCGCGACGACCGCCTCGGTCATCGTCTCGCCGGTGAGCCGGGAGACCGCCTCGCCGGACTCGCCGCGGGCCGCGGGCGGGGTGAACGCGAGGGGCAGGTGCCACCACACGTGCATGTTGGGGGTGCTGCGGTAGCGCTCGGGCTCGCCGTCGATCGTGTAGCGGCCGAGGACGGGCAGGGTCTCCTCGAGGGCGATCTGGGTCTCCAGGAGGGCGAGGGGACGGCCGAGGCAGCCGTGAAGTCCCTCCCCGAATCCCATGTGGCGGAAGCGCCCTCGCGTCACCAGGTAGCGGTCGGCCGCCTCGAACTGCCGCTCGTCGCGGTTCGCCGCGCCGTAGACGAGGACGACCCGGCCGCCCGCGGGGATCGTCACGCCGTGGAGGGTCACGTCGCGGGCGGCGGTGCGCCCGACGAGCTGGAGCGGGGTGTTCCAGCGGACCGCCTCGTCGACGGCCGAGGGGATGAGCGAGGGGTCGGCGAGGACGAGCTCGCGCTGGTCGGGGTTCTCGGCGAGCAGCTTGAAGGTCGTGCCGATGAGCCCGGCCGTCGACTCCACGCCGCCGAGGAAGAGCACCATCATGAGGCCGAGGACCTCCGAGGCAGCCGTCACGTGCTCGTCGGTGAAGGGGACGTCGTTGATCCTCGTCTGCACGAGGTGGGTGACGACGTCACCCCGCGGGTGGGCCCGGCGGTCGTTGAGCAGGTCGACGAAGTAGTCGCGGATCCCTTCGGTCGCCTCGCGCGCGAGCGGGGTGAGGCGCTGGTCGCCCGGCTTGCGGTCCTTCAGCTGGTGGACCCAGGTGTCGAGCTGGGCCCGGGTCTGTGGGTCCTCGTGGCGACCGGGCAGGCCGAGCACGGCGAAGAAGACGTCGTTGGGCGTCGGCCAGGCGAGCTCCTGGGCGAGGTCGACGTGCCCGCGGTCGCGCCAGGCCGCCAGGTGCTCCCGGATGACGGCGCGGATCGCGTCCTCGCGCTCGGCGATCCGGCGCGGGAGGAAGAACGGCTGGATGACCTGGCGCACCTCGTCGTGGCGCGGGTTGTCGATGTCGGGCAGGAACCCGGGCCCGGACTGGTCCTTGGCCGTGTCGTCGATGTCGATGCCCTCGAAGGAGAGGAAGGTCGCCGGGTCGGTCGCCGCCGCCCGGACGTCCTCGAACCGCGACAGCGCCCACCAGCCCCACTTCTCGCTGTAGTAGACGGGGGCCTCCTCCCGCATCCACGCGTAGACGGGGAACGGGTCGGCCTTGAACGCGTCGGAGAACGGGTCGTACTCGTGACGGAGCGAGGGGGTCACGGTCATCGGGGGCTCCCACGGGCGGTGCGACGGAAGATGGTTTGAAGCGCTTTAAATAAGCATGACAAGCGGACTAGGCTGGTGTCAAGAGCCGATGGACGGGGGCCACCCATGACCGACCAGGACAGGCACCAGGAGACCGAGCCGACTCCAGCCGAGATGAGGGTCGACACCGCCCGAGGACTGCCTCGGATCATGCCTGCCGAGGACCTCCCGCGGCTGACCGACGAGGAGGTGCGGGCGAGCGTGGAGGCGGTCCGCCGCTGAGAGACCCCGTCTCGGGGTGCATGGAAGGATGACGGTATGCCGCGCGCTCGCCTCGCCGACGTCGCTGCCCGGGCGGGGGTGTCGCCCGCGACCGTGTCCCTCGTCCTCCGTGAGCGTCCCGGGCCGAGCGAGTCGACCCGGTCGGCCGTCCAGGCGGCCGTCGCGGACCTCGGCTACCGGCCGGACCGGACGGCGAGCTCCCTGGCGCGCAAGCGGTCCCACCTGCTCGGAGTCGTCCTCGACGTGAGCCACCCCTTCCACGCGGCGCTCGTCGACGCCCTCGACGGGGCGCTGTCCGGGACGGGCCTCGACCTCGTCCTCTCGACGACGACGTCGCGACGCGACGAGCGGCTGGCCGTCGAGACCCTCCTGGACTCCCGGTGCGCGGCCATCGTCCTCCTCGGCTCCACGCTCGCCGGGCCGACCCTCGACGCCGTGGCGCGGGAGGTCCCCGTCGTCGTCGTGGGCCGGCCGGGCAGCCGGCTGGCGCGCGGGGTGTGGGCGGACGACGCGGCCGG
>JBDIAL010000005.1:0-43876 GCA_039812405.1 Nostocoides sp. | reverse complement strand
AGGCAAGCACGATCACCCACCGGAGCAGCCCGGCCCCACGTGACGGCCCCTGCGGGGCATCGGGGTCGGGCGCGGAATCAGTCACCGCCCGAGCGTGCCTCTCCCCACCGACGACGCGCCGATGTCCCCCCGCTTCGCCGCGCGCGTCCTCGCCGCCGGCCTTGGACGCGGCCCGCGGGGGCCGCTCCGGGCCCTCGGTCGCCTTGGCCCGGACCGCCGCCGGGATCGCCCGGGCCTGGGCCTGCGCCTGGAGCCGGTCGTCGGCGGCCCAGGCAGCGGACAGCAGGAGCGCCCGGGCGAGGAAGTTGAGCCACACGAGGAGACCGACGGTGAGGGCGATCGTCCCGTAGACGGCGTTGGACGTCGTGCTCTGGATGAGCCGGGTGCCGAGCAGCTTGAGGACGGTGAGGGCCAGCCCGCCGAAGAGCGCGCCGTTGCGCACCGCGGGCCAGGACAGGTCGACCCCCGAGAGCACCCGGATCATGAGGGCGACGATGCAGGCGTCGAGCAGCGTGCTCACGACGAGCCCGACGCCCGTGACCGCCCAGCCCTGCGACTGCAGCCCGATCCGGTCGGCGACCCAGCCGGCCGCCGCCCCGAACGCAGCGGCCGCGGCCGCGGACAGGACGATGCCGAAGCCGAGGACGAGGAGCACGGCGAGGTTGCGCAGCGGCCCGGTCACGACGTTGCCGGCGCTGCCCGGCACGTCGAAGATCGCCCGCATCCCGCTGCTCAGCGCGCCGAGCCAGCCGAGCCCCGACCAGAGGAGACCGAAGAAGCCGACGAGTGCCGTGATCGTCAGGGTCGTGCTGCTCGGGAGCTCCAGGGTGATGAGTCCGTTCGGGTTGTCGGCGGTCTTGACGAAGCCCGGCAGGGTGTCGCTGACATACGTCTCGATGTTCTCCAGCCACTCCGGGTGACCGTGCAGCGCGATGCCGAAGACCGTGAACCCGAGGGCGAGCGCCGGGAAGAGAGAGAGGAAGGAGAAGTAGGTCACGCCCCCCGCGAGCAGACCACCACGGTGCTGGTTGAACCGCTGCCACGACCGCCAGGGATGGGTCCTCTCGACCCACGCCCACACCCGGTTCCCCGCCTGGATCGCGGTGTGGATCACGGTGACGACCGCGGCCGAGGACCGCTCATCGGGTGGGCTCCCGGGTGCCGAGCGGGAACTGGGCCTCCGTGCGCCACACGCCGTCCGCACCGTGGAGGTAGAGCTCGACGGCCGCCACGGGGAAGGCCGCCGTGTAGTCCGCGAGCTTCTCGAAGGCGACGTCGAGGGCGTCGTCGTCGAGGTGGTGGGCGACCGTCACGTGCGGGTGGTAGGCGAAGTCGAGGTCCCGTCGGACCGGGCCGCTCCGGATCGCCTTCTGCAGCTGCTCGCTCTCGCCGATGCCCCGTGCCATCTGGACGAAGACGACCGGCGAGACGGGACGGAAGGTGCCCGTCCCGCGCAGCAGCACCGTGAAGGGGTCGTGCGCGGCGGCGACCCGACGCAGGTGCTCGACGAATGCCGCATACTCCTCGTCGGTCACCTCCGTGGGGGGCAGCAGCGTCACGTGGGTCGGGATGCAGGCCGCCATCGGGTCGCCGAACGAGCTGCGCATGGCCCGCAGCGTGCTGCCGTGCGGCTCCGGCACGGGAATCGCGACCCCGATGGTGCGCATGTCCACCGACCCTACCGGCCGGTCCCCCGATCAGGCGCGCGGTGGCAGGCCGACGCGCGAGCGGACCCGGGCCATCGTCCCGCCGGCGACCTCGCGGGCCCGCTCGGCACCGGCCGCGGTGATCCGGTCCAGCTCGGCCGGGTCGGCGAGCAGCTCGGCCATCCGGTCCCGGAACGGCGCGACGGTCCCGACGACGACCTCGACGACGTCCTTCTTGAGGTCGCCGTAGCCGCGGCCGGCGTACGACCGCTCGAGCTCCTCGATCCGGGTGCCGGAGAGGACCGAGTGGACGACGAGGAGGTTGGAGACGCCGGGCTTCTCCTCCGGGGCGTAGCGGACCTCGGTCTCGGTGTCGGTGACGGCCGCCATGATCTTCTTGCGGACCTGGCTGTCGGTGTCGGAGAGCTCGATGATGCCCTTGGGCGGCGAGTTCGTCTTGGACATCTTCGACGTCGGGTCGGTGAGGTCCATGATCTTCGCCGACCCGGCGAGGATGTACGGCTCGGGGACGACGAGCCCCCCCTCGCCGAACCGGCTGTTGAACCGCTCGGCGATGTCGCGGGTGACCTCCAGGTGCTGGCGCTGGTCCTCGCCGACGGGCACGTAGGCCGCGTCGTAGAGGAGGATGTCGGCCGCCATGAGCATGGGGTAGGTGAAGAGGCCGACGTTGGGGTCCTGCCCCTTGGCGACCTTGTCCTTGAACTGGGTCATCCGGTTGGCCTGGCCGTAGCTGGTCAGGCAGTTGCACACCCAGGCGAGCTCGGGGTGCTCGGCGACGTCGCTCTGGAGGAACAGGGTGGACCGCGCGGGGTCGACGCCGCCGGCGATGAACTGGGCCGCCGTGACGCGGGTCCGCTGCCGCAGCACCTCCGGCTCGGTCGGCACGGTCAGCGCGTGGAGGTTCGCGACGAAGTAGAACGCCTCGAACGCCTCGTCCTGCAGCTTCACCCAGTTGACGAGCGCCCCGAGGTAGTTGCCGAGGTGGAGCGAGTCGCTCGTCGGCTGCATCCCGGAGAGGATCCGGGGCAGCGTCGAGGGGTCGGGGGTGGATGGCATACCCCGCATTGTGTCAAAAGGCCCTTCGATAGCCTGGCCGGCAGGACCCGCGCCGTCGCAGGGTCGCACAATCGAGAGACCGGGAGACGTCACCCATGGCCACGATCGTCTACACGCTCACCGATGAGGCTCCGCTGCTCGCCACCTTCTCCCTGCTGCCGATCGTCGAGGCGTATGCCACGGCCGCCGGCGTCGAGGTCGAGACCCGCGACATCTCCCTCGCCGGCCGCATCCTCGCCGCCTTCCCCGAGCACCTCGCCGAGGAGCAGCGGGTCGGCGACGCGCTCGCCGAGCTCGGTGAGCTGGCGACGACGCCCGAGGCCAACATCATCAAGCTGCCGAACATCAGTGCCTCCGTCCCCCAGCTCAAGGCCGCCGTCGCCGAGCTCCAGGGCAAGGGGTATGCCGTGCCGGACTACCCCGACGACCCCTCGACGGACGCGGAGCGCGAGGCCCGCGCCCGCTACGACCGGATCAAGGGCAGCGCCGTCAACCCGGTCCTGCGCGAGGGCAACTCCGACCGCCGGGCCCCCGCCGCGGTGAAGAACTACGCCCGCAAGCACCCCCACTCGATGGGCGCCTGGTCCCCCGAGTCCAGGACCAACGTCGCGACGATGGGGGTCGACGACTTCCGGTCCAACGAGCAGTCGGTCGTCCTGCCCGCCGCCGATACCCTCCAGATCCGCCACGTCGCCGCCGACGGGACGGTGACCGTCCTCAAGGAGTCGCTGCCCGTCCTCGAGGGCGAGGTCGTCGACGCGACGGTGCTGCGGGCCGCGGCGCTCGACCGGTTCCTCGCCGAGCAGGTCCGGCGGGCCGCGGACGAGGACGTCCTCTTCTCGGTCCACCTCAAGGCGACGATGATGAAGGTGTCCGACCCGGTCATCTTCGGCCACGTCGTGCGTGCCTACTTCGCCGACGTCTTCGCGGAGCACGGCGACGAGCTGCGGGCCGCCGGCCTCGACGGGACGAACGGGCTCGGCGCCATCCTCGACGGGCTCGACGGCCTCGAGCACGGGCCGCAGATCCGGGCCGCCATCGAGCGCCGCCTCGCCGAGGGGCCGCGCCTGGCGATGGTCAACTCCGACAAGGGGATCACCAACCTGCACGTCCCGAGCGACGTCATCGTCGACGCCTCGATGCCGGCGATGATCCGCACCTCCGGCCACATGTGGGGAGCCGACGGCGAGGAGCACGACACGCTCGCGGTCATCCCCGACAGCTCGTATGCCGGGGTCTACCAGGCCGTCATCGACGACTGCCGCGCCCACGGGGCATACGACCCGACGACGATGGGCGACGTCCCCAACGTCGGCCTCATGGCCCAGAAGGCCGAGGAGTACGGCAGCCACGACAAGACCTTCGAGATCACGGCCGACGGCACGGTCGAGGTCGTCGACGCGGGGGGCCAGGTGCTCCTCTCCCACGACGTCGCGGCCGGCGACATCTGGCGGGCCTGCCAGACCAAGGACGCCCCGATCCGCGACTGGGTCAAGCTCGCGGTGACCCGGGCCCGCGCCTCGCAGACCCCCGCCGTCTTCTGGCTCGACCCCGCGCGGGCCCACGACCGGGCCATCGCCGGGCTCGTCGAGACCTACCTCGCCGACCACGACACCGAGGGCCTGGACATCCGGACCCTCTCCCCCGTCGAGGCGGCGACGCTGTCCGTCGAGCGGATCCGCCGCGGTGAGGACACGATCTCGGTGACCGGCAACGTCCTGCGCGACTACAACACCGACCTGTTCCCCATCCTCGAGCTCGGCACGAGCGCCAAGATGCTGTCCGTCGTGCCCCTCATGAACGGCGGCGGCCTCTTCGAGACGGGCGCCGGCGGCTCAGCCCCCAAGCACGTCCAGCAGCTCGTCGCCGAGAACTACCTGCGCTGGGACAGCCTCGGGGAGTTCCTCGCCCTCGCCGAGAGCCTGCGGCAGTATGCGGCGACCACCGACAACCCGCGAGCCGTGGTGCTCGCCGCGGCCCTCGACCGGGCGACCGAGCGGGTCCTCGACGAGAACCGCTCGCCGGCGCGTCGCGTCGGCCAGATCGACAACCGGGGCAGCCACTTCTACCTCGCGCTCTACTGGGCCCGGGAGCTGGCCGCGCAGACCGACGACGCCGAGCTGGCCGCCCGGTTCGCCCCGCTCGCGCAGACGCTGACCGACCGGGAGGACGCCATCGCCGCCGAGCTCGTCGCCGTCCAGGGGTCACCGGCCGACATCGGCGGCTACTTCAAGCCGGACCCCGAGCGGACCAGCGCCGTCATGCGCCCGTCGGCGACCTTCAACGAGGCGCTCGCCACGCTCGGCAGCTGACGAACCCCCACGAACACCCCGCGAACACCCCACGGCGCCGGTCGGACTCCGCGGTCCGTGGCCGCGCGGCCGGCGTGGGAGGTGGAGCGGGTCGGACGGGTTCGTGAGGATGAGGTGTATGAAGACCCCGTCCATGGCCCAACGCGTCGCCGCTGAGTTCCTTGGTACCTTCGTCCTCGTCTTCGGCGGCTGCGGTGCCGCCGTGTTCGCCGCGGTCCACCTCAAGCCGAACGTCGTCGGGGGCCAGTCCGTCCAGCTCGGCATCGGGTTCCTCGGCGTGGCCCTCGCCTTCGGCCTCACCGTGCTGACCATGGCCTTCGCCGTCGGCCACATCTCCGGCGCCCACTTCAACCCGGCCGTGACGATCGGCATCGCCGTGGCCCGGCGGTTCGAGTGGAAGGACGTCCCCGCCTACGTCGTCGCCCAGGTCCTCGGCGGGCTCCTCGCCGGCACCGCCATCTGGGGCATCGCCCGCGGCAACGCCGCCTGGTCGCGCATCGGGAACATGGCGGCCAACGGCTACGGCGCGCACTCGCCGACGCTCTACTCCATGGGAGCGGTGTTCTGCACCGAGGTCATCGCGACGGCGATCTTCCTCTACGTCATCCTCGGCGCGACCGACTCCCGCGCGCCCGAGGGCTTCGCACCCATCGCCATCGGTCTCGCCCTCACCCTCATCCACCTCGTGACGATCCCGATCAGCAACACCTCGGTCAACCCGGCCCGCTCCACAGCCGTCGCCTTCTTCAACGGCGACGGCGCCCCGGCGCAGCTGTGGCTGTTCTGGGTCGCCCCGATCATCGGAGCCGCGATCGCCGGCGCGACCTTCCAGCTCGTGACCGGTGTCGACCGCCGCGACGTGGACATCAGCGGCGAGATCGAGCCGGCCGATGTCCGGCCGCCCCACGGCTCGGCCCCGGACGCCGCCCGCGGCTGAGCCCACGCGCGCGGTGCCTAGGCTGGGGCCGTGAGCGAACCGGTCCACACCTTCGTCCGGGTGCCGCCCGCCGAGCGGCCGCGCCGCACCCGGCGCACGGCCCGCGTCCTGCTCCGCGACGACGCGGGGCGGCTGCTGCTCTTCGGCGACTCGGACCCGGGCGTGCCGGAGCGACGGTGGTGGATCACGCCGGGCGGGGGCGTCGACCCCGGGGAGAGCGACGTGGAGGCGGCGGTGCGCGAGCTCGCCGAGGAGACCGGTGCCCGGGTGACGGCGGCGCAGGTCCGGGGGCCGGTCGCCGTGCGCCGGGTCGTCCACGGCTACTCCGACGTCGTCGTCGACCAGGTCGACGTGTTCTTCGCGGTCACCGTGCCCTCCTTCGAGGTGGACGACGCCGGGCACACCGAGCAGGAGCGTCGCACCATGACCCGGCATCGCTGGTGGCCCCCGGAGCAGCTCGCGACGACCCGTGAGGAGCTGTGGCCGGCCGACCTCGTGGCATACCTGGGCATCGCGGACGGCTGGAAGGCCGGGACACCGCCGCGGGAGCTCCCGGACGTCGAGGAGTCGACGGTCCCCGCCACGCCGTGAGGTGACGGCTCCTCCCGCCCGGCCCGAACGGTCGGCCGAACCCCCTGCGGACCGACCCGTGCCGGACCATGGAGCGCGGACGTCCCGGCCCTGACCGGGGTCGTGGGTGTCGGGGAGCGCTGCTAGGTTCGGGGTCTGGAAGCAGCCGGCCGAACCGGCCCACCCACCCACCGAAGGACGTCACCGTGAGCACACCCGTCAAGGTCGCCGTCACCGGCGCCGCCGGCCAGATCGGCTACAGCCTGCTCTTCCGCATCGCGAGCGGATCCCTCTTCGGAGCCGACACCCCGGTGGAGCTGCGGCTGCTGGAGATCACCCCTGCGCTCAAGGCCCTCGAGGGCGTCGTCATGGAGCTCGACGACTGCGCGTTCCCCACGCTGGCCGGCGTCGAGATCGGCGACGATCCCCGGACGATCTTCGACGGGGTCAACCATGCCCTCCTCGTCGGTGCCCGTCCGCGCGGTCCGGGCATGGAGCGCGGTGACCTCCTCGAGGCCAACGGCGGCATCTTCGCCCCGCAGGGCAAGGCGCTCAACGCCGTGGCCGCCGACGACGTCCACGTCACTGTCACGGGCAACCCGGCCAACACCAACGCCCTCATCGCGATGAGCAACGCGCCCGACATCCCGGCCGAGCGGTTCTCTGCCCTCACCCGGCTCGACCACAACCGCGCCATCAGCCAGCTCGCCGCGAAGACCGGCGCCGACGTCACCGAGATCACCCATATGACGATCTGGGGCAACCACTCGGCGACGCAGTACCCCGACCTGTTCCACGCCCTCGTGCGCGGTCAGAACGCCGCCGAGCTCATCGACGACGAGGAGTGGCTGGCGGGCACGTACATCCCCACGGTCGCCAAGCGCGGCGCCGCCATCATCGACGCCCGCGGGGCCTCCTCGGCGGCGTCGGCGGCGAGCGCGACGATCGACCACGCCCGCACCTGGGCGCAGGGCACGCCGGAGGGCGACTGGGTCTCGATGTCCGTGCGATCCGACGGCTCCTACGGCGTGCCCGAGGGCCTCATCTCCTCCTTCCCGGTCACCGTCGCCGACGGCCGGTGGAGCATCGTGCAGGGTCTCGACATCAACGACTTCTCCCGCGCCCGCATCGACGCCTCCGTCAAGGAGCTGGAGGACGAGCGGGCCGCCGTCAAGGCCCTCGGGCTCATCTGAGATCTCCTCCGGTATGCCGTCCGCTCCCGTCGGGGACCGGGCCCGCCCCGGGCGGGCACGGATGCCCGACCGCTAGAGAGCCCTCTCGCCCGGCATCGGCCGGGTCGCCTCCCACACCGTCCGGACGTGATCCCGAGCCGCCTGGGCGGCGCGCTCGGTGTCGCCGGCCTCGACCAACCCTTTACAACGCACCCGACTCGACTCTATGGTCTCCGGTATACCGGATACCAGGAGGCGGCATGCGCCGGCAGTACTACCCCGTCATCTTCACGCTCACACCGGTCGTCCTCCTCGTGGGAGGCGTCCCGTTCTTCAGCTCCGACACCCGGATCGGGCCCCTGCCCGCCCTCGGGACGTGGTTCCTCATCTGGGTGGTCCTCACGCCCCTCTTCGTCCTCACGGGGGACCGCCTCGGCCGCTCCGGCCACGGGAGCGACGTCTGATGGCCTCTGCAGTCATCGTCGTCATCCTCGCGATCTGCGCGTTCATCGGCGTCAACGCGCGCCGGCGCACCGTCAAGGGCGACCTCGCGAGCTGGAGCATCGGCGGCCGCTCGTTCGGCGTCCTGCTCTTCTGGGTCCTCGCGGCCGGTGAGATCTACTCGACCGCCACCTTCCTCGGCGCCTCCGGCGGGGTCTACAGCCTCGGCGACATCGCGCTGTGGACCACCGGCTACGGCACGGTCGCCTTCGCCCTCGCATACCTCTATCTGCCACGACTGTGGCGCTATGCCAGGGATCACGGGCTGGTCACCCAGGCGGACTACTTCACGCACCGGTTCGGCAGTCGCTGGATCGGCGCCGTGTTCGGCATCGTCGGAGTGGTCTTCATGGTTCCCTACATCGAGGTGCAGCTCCTCGGGTTCGGGCAGATCGTCTCGGTGACCTCCGGCGGTGCGCTCCCGGCCGACGC
The DNA here is from genome assembly GCA_039812405.1 of Nostocoides sp. Taxonomy (GTDB): domain Bacteria; phylum Actinomycetota; class Actinomycetes; order Actinomycetales; family Dermatophilaceae; genus Nostocoides. Next base: position 35,229 of record JBDIAL010000005.1, on the reverse strand, counting down.
CAGCATGCTCGTCGCGTTCGCCGTCGTCGCGATCTTCGTCTACCTCGCCGGCATCCACTCCACCGCGCAGATCTCCGTCGTCAAGGACGCCCTGATGGTGATCGCCATCGTCATCGTCGGCGTGTGGATCCCGCTGCATTATTTCGGCTCGTATGCGACGGTCGTGGACCAGGTCATCGACCGGTACCCGGGGCTGCTGGCCCTCAACGGCTCCAGCCCCCGCGCCACGCCGCTGTGGATGATGACGACGCTCGTCGGCTCCGGCCTCGCCTTCTTCATGTTCCCCCACTCGACCGCCGCGATCTTCTCCGCGAAGTCGGAGGAGACGGTGCGCCGGAACACGATCTACCTCCCCTTCTACAACATCCTGCTGTTCCTCCCCGTCCTCGTCGGCCTCACCGCGCTCCTGGTCATCCCGGGGGTGACCGGGTCGGACACCAACGGCGTGCTGCTGGCCCTGACCGTCAAGACCCTGCCGGCCTGGCTCGTGGGTGTCGTCGGCGCGGCGGGTGCGCTCGCTGCCATCGTGCCGGTCAGCCTGCTCGTCCTGCAGTCGGCGACCCAGCTGTCGAAGAACGTCTACAAGGACGCCATCAGGCCGGAGGCCACCCAGGGCCAGGTGCTCACCGTGTCCCGGGTCATGGTCATCGTCGTCATGGCCGTCAGCCTGGTCGTCGCGCTCCTCGCACCGGCGATCCTGGTCAACCTCCTCCAGGTCGGCCAGACCGGGGTGTCGCAGTTCGTGCCCGCGATCATCCTCGGACTGTTCTGGAAGAAGCTGGACACCACGAGCATGATCGCCGGAGCCGCGGTCGGTCTGGGCATCGTGACCTGGTCGGTGCTCACCGGGAGCCTCGTCCTCATCGGCTGCAACGTCGGCCTCGTCGCGCTCGTCATCAACCTCGCCATCGCCGTCGGCGGCTCCCTCATCCACCCCGCTCGTCGCATGCCGGCCCACGACGTGGGTGCCGTCACCGCGGCCTGAGACAGGAAGGTGCACATGGCCACCCTCATCGAGAACGTGCTCGTCCCGGGGCACGACGGACCGACGACGATCGTCGTCGACGAGGGCCGCATCGCGTCCCTCGAGGCTCCGAGCGACGCACCGGGCGACGGCGGCGCGACGGTCGAGCGGATCGACGGAGCCGGGCTTCTCGCGCTGCCCGGTCTCGTCGACGCCCACGCCCACATCGACAAGACGCTCTGCTCCGGCCCGTGGGTCCCCAACCCGGGCGTCGGCCAGGTCTCCGAGCGCATCGCATACGAACGCCGGGTACGCAGCGACTACGGCCTGCCGAACCGTGACTACATCGCCGCGCTGGTGGAGAAGATGATCGCGGCCGGCACGACCCACATCCGCACGCATACGGACGTGGACCCCGGGGTCGGGCTGCGAGGCATCGAGGCCGTGGCGGCCGTCGCCGAGAGATATGCCGATGCCGTCACCATCGAGCAGGTCGCCTTCCCGCAAGGGGGCCTCATCAGCAACCCGGGGACACTGGAGCTGCTGCGCGAGTCCGTCGACGCCGGTGTCACGACGATCGGCGGTCTCGATCCCGCGGGCTTCGACGACGCGCCCATCGAGCACCTCGACGCGATCTTCGGGCTCGCCGCGTCGACGGGCTCGGGGATCGACATCCACCTCCACGACGACGGCTCGCTCGGCGCCTGGGAGATGCGGCAGATCGCGAGGCGCACGATCGACCACGAGCTCGGCGGCAGGGTCGCGATCAGCCACGCGTTCGCCATCGCGCACGAGCCGACCCAGGACGCGCTCATCGCCGCCTTCGCCGAGGCGGGCGTCGCCCTCAACACCGCGGCCGTCTACAACGTCCCGGTGCCGCCGCTGGACAAGCTCGCCGCCGCCGGCGTCGCCTATGGCTCGGGGAGCGACGGGATCAACGACCTGTGGGGCCCCTACGGCGACGGGGACATGCTCCGCCGGGCGATGCTCGTGGGCTACCGCAGCTCGACGCGGACCGACGAGGGACTCGCCCTCGCCCTGGACACGGCGACGTACGGCGCCGCCCGCGTGCTCGGACTCCCGGCATACGGCATCGCGCCGGGCGCTCCCGCGGACCTCGTCCTCGTCCGGGCGCGGTCGGTCGCGGAGGCGGTCGCCTCGGTTCCCCCGCGGGAGATCGTCCTCAAGCGGGGACGGGTCGTGGCCCGCGACGGGGCCTTCGTCGGCTGACGGCCCGTCCAGGGGGCCGGACCGGCTGGTGCACAGGCCCCGATCGGTGCCGGAACGCCACGGTGGGCGGATGGGCCGGGTCGGTCAGACGTGCGGGTGGAGGTTCATCGAGCGGCCGACGACGAGGACGATGATCCCGAGCCCGACGAGCATGACGATGTCGAGCGTCCGTCCCCGGACGACCAGTCCCCCGGCCCGGGAGGGGGGCAGTGCGGCCCGCAGACCTGCCGCGACGAAGCACGACACCGCGAAGGCGACCGTCGCCCGCAGCGGATGGGTCGTCCCGGCGAACACGAGCCCGACGGCCAACCCGATCGCGAGGATCCACCAGGCCCCGAGGCGCGAGGTGATCGGCGGTCGGGGCTCGACGCGCGGTGGGGTGGGGGGAAGGCCTGCCATCAGGCACCGACCGGTCGCCAGACACCGGCCCATCGCCCGGCGCCGGCCCCCGACCCGGCTCCCACCCGCATCCCTGCGCGGGCCGGTGCCGGGATCGTCGCCCGCATCAGACGAGGGCCGCCCGCTCCGCCTGACGCTCGGCGGCGAGGACGACGTTGGTGAGGAGCATGGCTCGGGTCATCGGACCGACACCGCCGGGGTTCGGCGACACGAAGCCGGCCACCTCGACGACGTCCGGGTGGAAGTCCCCGGCGACCCGGCTCTTCCCGTCCTCGCCGACGACCCGGCTCACGCCAACGTCGAGCAGCGCGGCACCGGGCTTGATCATGTCGGCCGTGATGAGGCCGGGGACGCCGGCCGCCCCGACGACGATGTCCGCCTCGCGCAGCTCGCCGGCGAGGTCGCGGGTGCCGGTGTGGCAGACGACGACGGTGGCGTTCTCCGAGCGACGGGTGAGGATGAGCGACAGCGGGCGGCCGACCGTGATGCCCCGGCCGACGACCGCGACCCGGGCGCCGGCGATGGGCACGTCGTAGCGGCGCAGCAGCTCGACGCAGCCCATCGGGGTGCACGGGAGCGGGGCCTCCTTGCCGAGGACGAGCCAGCCGAGGTTCGTCGGGTGCAGGCCGTCGACGTCCTTGTCCGGGTGGACCGCCGAGAGGATGGCGAACTCGTCGAGGCCGGTGGGCTGCTGGACGAGGAAGCCGGTGCACGCCGGGTCGGCGTTGAGCTCCTCGACGACGTCGAGCACCTCCTCCAGGGAGCTGCCCGCGGGCAGGTCGCGGCGGATGCTCGCGATCCCGACCTCGGCACAGTCCTTGTGCTTGGCCGAGACGTACCAGTGACTGCCCGGGTCGTCGCCGACGAGGACCGTGCCGAGCCCCGGCACGATGCCCTGCTCGGCCAGGCGCGCCACCCGAACCCGCAGGTCCTGCTTGATCTCGCCGAGGATGACGCTGCCGTCGAGTCGCGTTGCTGTCACGGCGCACATCCTGCCATCCGCGTCGTCACCCCACGGCGCCGGGCGTCCGGGTGAGCACGGCGAGCCGGCCGAGGTCGCCGGAGGCGTAGCAGGTCCCGCCCGCGCACTCGACGCTGTCGAAGGTGCCGGTGTCGAACGTCGCATACGTCCGGCCGCCGTTGGTGCTCACGTCGGACCCCGTCGGCCCGACGGCGATGACGGTCATCGAGCCGTTCCGCAGCCAGGCCGAGCCGGACCGATAGCCCCCCAGCCCGGACGCGGCGTGCCAGGTGCGGCCCCGGTCGGAGGTCCAGGCGGCGTTGGCCGTCGCGGCCGTCGGGTCGGTGTAGTCGCCGCCCACCGCGACGCCTCCGCGCGCCGCCCCGAAGGACAGCGAGAAGATCCCGCCCGCCGCGGCCCCCGCGACGGGGCTGTCCTGGACCGTCCAGGTCCGTGCCCCGTCGGTGCTCCGGAAGATCCGGGCGGGATCGACGCCGCCGCTGCCGAGGAAGAGGGTGCCGCGAGGGTCGGTCTGCAGGCACGTGCCGCTCGCGGCAAACGCGAACTCGCCGTCCTCCGCCGCCGGCATGCCCCGGTTCGACATGACGCGCCACGAGTGCCCGGCGTCCGTCGTCCGGAGGATGCGGAACCGGCCGCCGACCGGGTCGGACACGGCATACCCGACGCGCGGGGAGGTGAAGGCCATGCAGTCGTAGAAGGCGTTCGGGTTGGTGTTCTGGTAGGCGAGCGTCCAGTGCCGGCCGCCGTCGTCGGTGACGTAGAAGCGGAAGGCGTCCGGGGTGTCGCCGATGCCCATGATGACGGCGTGCCGCGCGCTCGTCGCCTCGATGTCGCGGAACTGGATGGCGTCGGTGCCCGCCGGCCCGACCGAGGTGACGGTGTGCCCGCCGTCCACAGTGCGCAGGACGGTGCCCTCGGTCCCCGACGCCCACACGATGCGCCGGCTCACGGCGTCGAGCCCCCGGAGTCGGGCCGTGCTCGTCGGGGTGTCGACGAGCGACCAGCCGTATGCCGTGCCGTGGGTGGCCGGCGAGCCGCCCGCCCCGTGGGTGGTGGCTGCGGACGCGGAGCCGGCGGGACCGGTGAGGAGGCCGGCCGCGAGGGCGGCGAGGGTGGCGACCCCTGCGGTCGCGACGGACAGGAGGCGGCGACGGCGCGGCATACGTGTCATGAGGCGCACCGTTCCACACCGGAGGCCCCGGCGTAAAGACCCCGCCGCTCCCCTGCCTCAGTCCACGGTGGCGACGAGGCGGCCGGACACGGCGCGCACCGTGCCGGCGAGGTGGGCCGTGACGTCCTGGGTCCGCTCGGTCGCCGACCCGCCGGAGCCGAGCTCGAGGTAGGTGACGCGCATCGTCGCCGTGCCGGTCAAGGACACGACGCTTCCGGAGGGCTCGCCGAGCGTGACGGTGGGCGCGCCGACGAGGTGCCAGGTGACGTTGCTCGCGATGTCGGTCGGCGTGTGGGGGTGGGCGGAGAACGGGCAGCCGGGCGGGTCGAGCAGCCCGCTGCGCGTGCAGCGGGTGAGGGTGGCGGTGGCCTTCCGGACCGCGGCGGCCTTGACGGCGGGGCGGAGCGCCGTCCCGAGGTGGATCGCGCCGGTGCCGCCCGGGGTCCGGAGGTCGGCGAGCTCCGACGCGTCGGCGACGAGGGGGTCGCCGGGCGAGGTGACCAGGAGGCGGCCGGGCAAGACGGCCGCCGTGCCGCCGGGGAGGCTCACCCCCTCGACCGCCACGGCGCGGGGGCGCTCCGTCGTCACGGTGAGCGTCTCGAGCGCACCGCCGTCGATGACCCATCTCGGGCCCGGGCCGAGCAGGTGGCCGCCGGCCCTCGTGGTGTGCAGCGTGAGGTCGCGGGTGACGGCGAGGTCGCCCTGCCGGTAGCTCGCCTGCACGGTGGCCCGGCCGTCGCCCGAGCGGGTGACCGTCGTCGAGACGTCGCGGATGGGGTCCCTGCGGACCTCGGCCGCCAGGACCTCCGCGGTGAGCAGCGGCGAGGCGGGATGGCTCGCGAGCTGCCCGAGCGCCTCGGTCGCGTGGGCGTCGGCGAGCGCCCCGAGGTAGCGCTCGACCGTCGCCGCCGGGCCGTCGGTGTGCGCCCGCAGGAGCCGGATGCCGCCGACCGCGCCGAGGAGGACGAGGCAGCCGAGGGCAGCGGCCAGCAGGACCCGCCCGTGCTGAGAGCGGTCGTCCCCGGCCATCGCCCACCCCCTCTCCTGGGGCCAGGATCGCACCTCCCCTGCATGAAACTGTCCAATTGGACAGTTTCATGCAGCCCGGCCGGACTCCCACAGGCAGCTTCCCGACGGTCTCCCGGGCACCTCCCTGCATGAGACTGTCCGAATGGGTCGGATTCATGCAGGGGGTGGGCAGTGACGGGGGACGGCACGCGGATTATCGTCGAGGTATGGCACCGGAGACCCCACCGCGCCGGGATGCCGTCGAGGCACCGGCCACGACCATCGTGCTCAACGACCGCTTCATCACCCACATCGGTGAGGGACGGCTGCCCGACTATGTGAGAACGCTCGTGGGCCTGGCCCGCGACGCCAAGGGGGGCAAGACCGTCGAGGTGACCAAGCGGCTGAGCGCCACCCTCGCCTCCCACGGCTACCCCATCCCGCCCATCGAGGCCGAGCGGCTGGCCGAGCAGCTCATCCGGGCCGACGGCCGCACCATCGCGATCACCCGGGGCGACGGCACGGTCCTGCACGGCCCGGGCGGCACCATCGGGGAGACCGAGTGACCGGTGTGACCCGGGCCGTCGGTGTCCCCGGGAGCACGTCGCATACCCGGACACCGTGACGGACGCGGCCGAGGGGCCACTGGCCGACATCGTCGTCCTCGACCTGTCGCGCGCGCTCGCCGGGCCGCACGCGACGATGCTCCTCGGCGACCTCGGAGCGCGTGTCATCAAGGTCGAGCCGCCCGGTGGCGACGACAGCCGCGGCTACGGGCCGCCGTTCGTCGGGCCCGACGAGATCTCGACCTACTACCTCTGCGCGAACCGCAACAAGGAGTCCATCGTCCTCGACCTGCGGGCCGACGACGGCCGGGACACCCTGACCCGGCTCGTCCGGCACGCCGACGTCGTCGTCGAGAACTTCCGGCCCGGGGTCCTGGCCCGGCTCGGCTTCGCCCCCGAGCGGCTCCGGGAGCTCAACCCGCGCCTGGTCGTCCTGTCCATCACCGGGTTCGGCCACGACGGACCGGAGGGCGGCCGGGCGGGCTACGACCAGATCGCCCAGGGCGAGGCCGGCCTCATGTCCGTCACCGGGCCGACGCCGGGCGAGCCGACCCGCGTCGGCGTCCCGGTCGCCGACCTGCTCGCCGGGCTGCACGGCGCCTACGGTGTCGTCGCGGCGCTCCACGAGCGGGACCGGACCGGCCGCGGGCAGGTCGTCCGCACCAGCCTGCTCGCCTCCGTCGTCGGGATCCACGCCTTCCAGGGCACGGCATGGACGGTCGGCGGCGTCGTCCCGGGGCCCACGGGCAACCACCACCCGGCGATCAGCCCGTACGGCCTGTTCCACTGCCGTGACGGGTTCCTCCACGTCTGCTGCGGCAGCGAGGCGCTGTGGGCCCGCTTCGCCGGGGCGGTCGGCCTCGACCCCGCGGCGCCGGGCATGACGACCAACCGCGAGCGCGTCGAGAACCGCCCGCTCGTCACCGCGGCGATCGAGGAGCGGTTCGCCGGCCGCGACCTCGACGACCTCCTCGCCGCTCTCGACGCCGCCGGGGTCCCGGCCGGCCGGGTCCGCTCGATGGACGAGGTCTACGGCTGGGAGCAGACCCGCAGCCAGGGCCTCGTCGTCACCGTCGAGCACCCCGGCCTGGGCCCGGTCGAGCTGCCCGGGCCGCCGCTGCGGTTCGACGACCTGCCGTATGCCGGGGGCCGGCCCTCCCACACCGCGCCCCCCGCGCTCGACCAGGACGCGGAGCGGGTCCGGGCCTGGCTCGACGCGAGGGACGCCGAGGGCTGACGGCAAACCGGAGCGGCGAGGCGACCGCGGCTGCTCAGGGCCCGGTCCGAAGCCTGCTTGGAGCGGGGTCCGAGGCCGGCGCGCCGAGCCCGGAGCCCGGGCCCGGCGCGCGTCCCCGGCTCAGTGGGCGAAGTGCCGCGTCCCCGTGAAGTACATCGTCACCCCGGCGTCCTGCGCCGCCGCGACGACCTCGTCGTCGCGGATCGAGCCTCCCGGCGCGACGACCGCGCGAACACCCGCGTCGAGGAGGATCTGCAGCCCGTCGGCGAACGGGAAGAACGCGTCGGACGCCGCGACCGACCCACGGGCCCGGTCCGCGCCGGCGCGCGAGACGGCGAGCCGGCACGAGTCGACCCGGTTGACCTGGCCCATCCCGATCCCCACCGAGGCCCGCTCCGACGCGAGGAGGATCGCGTTGGACTTCACGGCCCGCACCGACCGCCAGGCGAAGTCGAGGTCGGCGAGCGTCGCGGCGTCCGCGGCCGGGCCCGCGACGAGGCGCCACAACGACGGGTCGTCCCCACCGGTCGGGCCGTCCGCGCCGTCGACCACGGCGTCGACCCTGTCGCGCGTCTGGATGAGCAGCCCACCGGACACCGGTCGCATCTCGATCGGGTCGGCCGCCGCGACCGACTCCTCGGGCAGGCGGAGGAGGCGGCGGTTCCTCTTCTCCCGCAGGATCGCCAGGGCCTCCTCGTCGTACCCCGGCGCGACGACCACCTCGGAGAACGTCTCGTTGAGCGCCCTCGCCATGGCCGCGGTGACGGGCCGGCTCGACGCGACGATCCCGCCGTATGCCGACACCGGGTCGCAGGCGTGGGCGGCGGCATACGCCTCCTCGATCGTGTCGCCGACGGCGATGCCGCACGGGTTGGCGTGCTTGATGATCGCCACCGTCGGCTGCTCGCCGTGGTCGTGTGCGGCCCGGACGGCGGCGTCGGCGTCGATGTAGTTGTTGAAGGACATCTCCTTGCCGTGCAGCTGCTCGGCGGAGGCGAGCCCCGGCCGCCAGTGCCGGTAGAGCGCGGCCCGCTGGTGCGGGTTCTCTCCGTAGCGCAGGACCGCGACCCGCTCGAACGTCGCCCCCGTCCACGCGGGGAACCCGGTCCCGTCGGAGGTGTCGGCATACGCGTTGCCCATCCAGCTCGCGACGGCGACGTCGTAGCTCGCCGTGTGGACGAACGCCTCCGCGGCCAGCCGCTTGCGGGCCTCGAGGGTGAATCCCCCGGCCGCGACGGCCGCGAGCACCGCGTCGTATGCCGCGGGGTCGGTGACGACGGCGACGCTCGGGTGGTTCTTGGCGGCGGCGCGGACCATCGACGGACCGCCGATGTCGATCTGCTCGATGCACTCGTCGGCGCTGGCGCCGCTCGCGACGGTCTGCCGGAACGGGTAGAGGTTGACGACGACGAGCTCGAACGGCTCGACGCCGAGCTCCGCGAGCTGGGTGAGATGGTCCGGCTTGCGGGTGTCGGCGAGGATCCCGGCATGGACCCGGGGATGGAGCGTCTTGACCCGCCCCTCAAGGCACTCGGGGAAGCCGGTGAGGTCGGCGACCTCGGTCACGGGCAGGCCGAGGGACGCGATGAGCCGGGCCGAGCCGCCCGTCGAGACGAGCGCGACGCCCGCGTCGTGCAGGCCGCGGACGAGCTCCGGCAGACCGGTCTTGTCGTAGACGGAGACGAGGGCGCGCCGGATCGGACGGCGACCGTCGGTCGAGGTCATGGGTTCACTCCTGTGGTGTCGGCGAGCGCACCCAGGCGGGCGATGCGCTCTCTCTCACTTCCCGGTGGTGACCCACCCTCGCCAGTCGTGATGGAGGTGCAGTCCTGCATCTTGCAGGGGTCCTGCGTGGCCAGACTATCGCCCCGGTGCACCCCTCTCATTCCCCGACGTCCTCCCAAGAGAGGACATCCGCGGGAGAGCCGGCACGTGCTTCCATGCCAGGGGATCGACTGATCTCCTGCCCATCCGTGAGGTGAGGAGCACATGGGAGAGGACGGGCTCTTCGACGGCTTCCGGCTCGAGGACCCGGACGAGCCGCAGCCCGGCATGGGGACGCCGGGCTTCGGGTACGCTGCCTCGACCGACCCGACCACCCGATACGGGGAGCCCGACCGGTCCCGGACGGCCGGGTCCGACTGGCTCGACGACACCGGGAGGGCCGCGCGGGCCAGAGCAGGGCGGAGGGTCGGTCGCTGGGCCCTCGGCGCGGTCGTCGTCGGCACTCTCGCCGGCTCCGTCCTGCTCTTCCAGTCGTTCAACTCGATAGACATCCTGTCCGGCCATCCCCTGGGCCATGCCTTGCTGTGGCTCACCGGGTGGATGACCGCCAACGTCGTCATCGCCCTCGGGCTCGTCACGGCTGTCGTCGCGCTCGTGCGTCGAGGGGGCCGCCGGCTCGGGCTCGCCGCGATGGCCACGGCGCTGCTCATCGCTCCCCTGGTCTTCCTCGGTGCCGCGCAGCTCGGCGTGAACCAGGTCCAGCAGCGCCTGGCGTCCGACCTCTCCGGGGCTGCCGGCGAGGCCGGATTGACCACCGTGGAGTATGCCCGGCAGCACGGCGTCGACCTCGGACCGTTCGAGCCGATCATCGACAGGCTCCTCGGCGACGGGTGATCCGGTCCCGGACCGGTCACCGGCCGGGAGCCGCCACTCGACGAGCGGATCGACGCCGGTGGGGCCGCTACTCGGTCAGGGCGCGCTCACGCTCTCTGAGCGACGAGATCAGCCCTCCGCAGATGAACGTGACGCCCGCGAGCCCGGTCACGATCGCCGGGATCTCGATGCGAACGGTCCCTAGCATGATGATCGCCAGGACCCCGATGGCCCAGTGCGCCCCGTGTTCGAGGTAGACGAGCTCGTCGAGCATGTGCCGACGCACGATCTCCACGGTCAGCGTGCGGATGTACAGCGCCCCGACACCCAGGCCGATCGCGATGATGACCGGATCCGAGGTGATGGCGAAGGCCCCGACGACGCCGTCCATGGAGAACGACGCGTCGAGCACCTCCAGGTAGAGGAAGGTGAAGAACGCCGCCTTGCCGGCCCGAGCCACCGGTGCGGGGAGACCGGCCCGCTCCGTGTCGTCGTCATCGATCGAGTCTTCGAAGACCTCCCCGAGGCTGGAGGTCAGGAGGTAGACGACGATCCCGATGGACCCGGCGACGAGGACGCCGAGCCGGTCCTCGGCGTCGGCGACCCGGGCCGCGCCGAGCAGCATCATGATGGACAGCGCGACCGCCAGGCCGTCGAGCCTGCCGAGCTTGCCCAGCGGACGCTCGAACCACATCAGCCACTGGGTCTCCCGCTCCTCGAACAGGAAGTTGAGGAAGACGAGGAGAAGGAACATGCCTCCGAATGCGGCGATGAGCGGATGCGCCTGCGCCAGAAGGTAGCCGTAGGTGCCGGGTTGGTCGGGATCCCCATGCGCCAGCGCGAGCTGCCAGGCCTGTGTCGGGGGGATCCCGGCCGTCAGCCACACGATGACGATGGGGATGAGCAGACGCATGCCGAAGACGGCGACCAGGACGCCGACCGTGAGGAAGATGCGTTGCCACGCCTCGGTCATTCGGGTCAGGACCTTCGCGTTGACGACCGCGTTGTCGAACGACAGAGAGATCTCGAGCACGATGAGGATGAGCGTGACGAAGGCACCGCTCGGGCCGGCGTAGGCGACGCCGACGCCCCCTGCCAGAACAGTGAGGAGCAGGGGCCACCGCAGCGTCGTGATCATCGGCTACGCCCCGGCCCTCCGATCAGCTGAGGCCGTGTCGCGCGATGGCACCTGCCAGTCCGCCCATGACGAAGTCGCCGATGGCCCGGAAGTGCCACTCGGAGCCATCGCGGTAGAGCTCTCCGAAGAGCAGGCAGTCCTGCCCGAACCCGTTCTCGGACAACGAGAACCGAGCCAATTCAGCGTTGTCGGCCAGGTTGAGGACCCTGATGTAGGCGCCGCTCACGTTGCCGAAGTGGACTCCGAGGGCCTGGGCGTTGTGGATGCTCACGAGAAAGCGCACCGAGGCCGCCGACATGGGAACGAGGGAGAGCTGGATGTTGATCTGCTCCGCGTCTCCGCCGCCGCTCAGCTCGTCCCCCTGGTGCTGCACCGCTCCGGTGGGGCTGACGAGGTTGTTGTAGAACACGAAGTCGAGCGGGGAGAGCGCCCGTCCCGACGCGTCGCAGATGAGCGCCGAGGCGTCGAGGTCGGCCTCGGTGTCCCATCCGAGAGCGACCTGGACATGGTCGAGCGGGGCGGGCCCGGCCTGCTTCGCGAGCGAGATCGTGCCGCCCTTGTTGAGGTTGATCGCCATGTGTCGTGCTGCCTTTCGATGGTGGTGGACAGGGGTTTCGCGAGGATCAGCCGGTCAGGGCCGTCATCCGATGACGCCCTTCTCGTGGAGGATCCAGAGCAGGGGGTCGAGGATGCGGAACGGCGTGATGCCGTGGGAGTGGAGACTCGGGCCGTCCGCGGACTCCCCGAGCGCAGATGTCGCGAAGTACCGGTGCGGCAGCCGGTGACCGGACGAGGGGTTCTCGACGAGGTTGACGAAGGCGTGGGCGTCGAGGAGGCCCAGGAGGGAGCGCACCTCCTCGCTGAGGAGGTCACCGTCCGCCTCGTCGTACCCCGGCAGTCCGGACCCGGATCGGCCGGCGAGGCCGCCGCTCTCGCGCACCAGGGCACTGCCCAGGTTGGCGAACACGGACCCCACGGGGACGGGTCGCTCGGCGAGCGCTTGGAGGGTGTCGACCTTGGCGATGCACACGGCGAAGCGGGGTCTCCCGGTGCCGATCTGGCGGGTCACCGACTTCAGCACCTTCTCGGGCGGCGCCCCGGCGGACTGCTGAGGAGGGATGAGCCCGTCGAGCGCGTGCGCGATGGACTCCACGCCGAGCGGGTCGAAGAGGAAGACCACGAGGTCCGCGCGGGAGAGGAAGGAGAGGTTGTAGCTGGGCTCCGGCGCCTCCATGTCCTCGCCGGCGATGTCGCGGATGGCGAGATATCGCCGCGGTCCGCTCCCGATCCTGCCGAGGCTGAGCAGGAGGGAGCGGGCGCGCCCCGGTGGCGTCGGCGGGAAGGTATGCCCGTTCTTGAGGAACTCGCGATACTCCTCCTCGGAGCTCTCGGAGTAGCGGGCCTCGAACTCCACGGCCGACCCGAGTCGTTCGACGAGGGTCTCGAGGAAGAGCCACATGACGCCGATGGAGATCGACTTCCCCGTCGCAATGGCCCCAGTGAAGGCGACGCAGATGACCTCTGACACCGGCAGGTCGTCAGGCAGGGGATACATGCAGTGGGCGCAGCTGCGGGTCATCCGTTGGCCGCAGGCCGTGCAGAACTGCTCCGCGGGCGGGGACCACGCGCCCCGGTGGTCGCGCGGCCGAGTGACCTGGCGGCGCTGGCCGACCACGTGCTTGTGGCCGAGGTATGCCTGGGCGGCGGGCTCGTTCTGGCGGGGGGCGGAGCAGCTCCTGTTGGCGCAGATCCACGAGGCGGCATCCGGAGGCTGGCCGAGGAAGCAGATGGGACACTTGCTCACCGGGCCACCGCCTGCCCGCATGGCGTCGACTCGTCGAAGCACCCCCGCAGGAGACTTCGCATGACGCGAGGGAGGCTGCCGTCGCGCGGTGGGCTGTCGGGCCAGCGCGTCACCTCGATCGGGCCGATCGCCTCCTCGACGCCGCCCGGACACCCGACGAGCACGAGATGACGGGCCTGCAGGTCGACGTCGGCGAAGTCGGCGATGCCCGTCGGCACGTCGTCCGTCACGAGGTAGACGACGGCGAGGTCGCCATCCGTCTCGGCCAGGTCCGGGAGATCGAGGCTCCGCGGCAACCCGTACGGGGCCTCGTCCAGCGCCTGCACCAGGCTCTCGCTCGTCTCGAGCTCCACGACGCGGTCCAGCACGAGCTTCCACACGAGGCGCTTGCTCTTCGAGCCGAGGACGGCATGGACCCCGGTCAGGCAGTCGAGGACATCCGTGAGCTGCGCGCGGGCGAGGGGGGCCTTCATGGATCCCGACCCGTCGACTGCCACGACGACGTGCGCCTGCTCCGGCCCGGGCACGGTCTCGCCGCCCAGGACGATCCGGGCCGCAGCCGCGGCCCCGGCCGCACGGGGGCTGCGGGAGTCGTGCTCCTCACCCCATTCCTTGGTCAGCGTGAGCGTCCGGTCTGCCGGTGCGATGGTGAGGACGGGGGCCTCGGACAGCCCCCCGATGTCGTCGCGTCGCCACGTGACCGTGTCCGGCGCCGGCCCCTCGATCGTGAGCGTGAGCTGGATCGCGCCCTCGGCGGGAAAGGGCCTGCCGTCGGCCGAGGTCGCCACGAGGACGAGGCGGCTGGGCAGCTCGAGAACCGGACGGTTGAGCATCCCCACCCAGGCCACGCCATGGCGTGAGAACAGGCCGGTCAGGCGATCCTGCTCGTCGGTGTCCTCGGTGACGGCCCGCAGGGACAGGTCCACGCCGGCCAGCTCGGCGACCACGGTGACCCGCCCTCGGGGCAGGGTGATCGGTTGGGACCCCAGCTCGAGCCTGCTCATGCCGCTCTCGACCTTCCTTCCGTGTCTGCCATGGTCAGGTGTCCTCCCCTCGTCGACCGAACAGCCGCCCTCCGACGTGCCGCAGCCGGTCACCCACACCCTGCGATCCGACGAGCTGGCCGTACCAGTCCTTGGCGAAGGCCATCAGGTCCTTGTCCCCGTCGGTCCGCTGCCGCACGCGGTCGACCAGTGCATCCCGGCATTCCAACGCCGCCTCCTTGTCGAGCCGTTGCAGGTAGCGCGACAACGCACCGGCCACCGCGCGCGACCCCTCCTCGTCCTCCAGGGCACAGATGGCGCCCATGGACGAGGATCGGCCGGGGCCGGTCCAGCTCTCGTCGTTGAGGAGAGCCACCCCCAGGAGCCGATCCACCACGGCCCAGTGGCGCTCGTCGGAGGATCGGAGCTGCAGGACCTCTTCCACGAGGCCGGTGAGGCCGGGCGCGGCGGGGTCCGAGCCGGCGAGGGCAGCGGCCACACGGCGCGGGTCGGAGCTGCCGCGTCGCAGGAGGTGCGCCACGGCGAGGTGGGCGCGCCACAGCGCTCCCAGTCTGGCCCTCGACCGCAGCGCGAGCTCGGTGAGCAGGTCGCAGACGTCGGCACAGGCGGCGAGGAAGCCATCGAGGTCGTCGGCCGTCCATGCCGGTCCGAGCAGGAGCCGCCCGAGCACCTGGGGGTCGAGACCGGGCGGGACGCTGGCGGCCGGCCCGGAGCGGGCCAGCGCCTCGAGCAGCCGCCACGTCGTGTCCCTGTCGCCGGCGGACGCGCCGGCCAGGGCGGCGGCCACGACGCCCGGGGAGACGGCACCGGTGTGCAGCAGCGCACCGACCTCGCCGACCCGCAGCGGCTCGACCAGCGCGGCCAGCGAGAGCAGCTCGCGGGCCTGCCCGCCCTCGACGGCACCGTCGCGGACGAACGCGATCGCCGCCGCACGGCGGTCGTCGACCGCCGGGCCCGCGTGTCCTCGAAGGACCCAGGCGATCTCCTCCACGTCGAGCAGCGTGGGGAGCCGGGATCCCGACGGGGTCTGCGACAGTCCGTGGTAGAGCCACTGGAGGACGACCGGGGACACCCGCTGTCCGAGGGGCACGTCCCGGGGAGCAGTCACCGCGGGCAGGTCGCCGAGGACCGAGCGGAGGACGTGGTCACGCAGCTCCGCGCTCGCACCGCGCACCTCGTCGACCACCGCCCCCGCCTGCGGGCCGGCCAGGAGCGGCACGAGCGTCTGCTCGAGTGTCTGGGTCAGCAGGTCGGGGAGGGCCTCCGCCCCCCGGCCGTCCAGCCAGCCACACCGCAAAAGGAGGTCCGCCAGCCCCACGAGCAGCCGGGCGCGCAGCACCGGATCGGGCTCCCGGGCGCAGCGGGCCGTCTCCTCCTCGACGGTGGCGACCAGTGCCGGGTCCGACGACGGGCTCCAGCCCCGGCTGGAGGTGCCCCGCATCGGGTCCGTGCCGAGGAGCCACGCTCGATCTCTCATGGCGCGCGTCAGGTAGATGCGGCACATGAGCCTCGCCAGCGGGCCCGCGGTCACGTGCACCGCCGCCGACCAGGCGTCCTCGGTCGTCGGCCCGAGCTGGCGGGAGACCAGCTGGACCGTCAGCTCGAGAAGGTCGGCTCGTCGCTCGATGGTGTCCGGTGTGCCGTGTCGCAGGGCGGTGGCGATGCACGGCGCCAGGTAGTCCCACTCCTTAAGATGCCGCGCCATCGTCATGGCCAGCGGCCAGTACGGCGCCAGCCCCAGGTCCCCGAGACTGGCCGCGGTCGCGTCGCACTCCTCGAGCAGCGCCTCGGGCACGTCGGCGATGCTGAACAGTGCCACGGCCATGGGCCCCCAGGTGGCCGCTCCCGAGTCGTCGCTGGGATCCCAGTCCTGGACCGGATGGTCGTCGTCCTCGTGCAGCACGAGGAGCTCGGGATGCCGCTCCGCGATGCCGGCGGCCTCCTCCGCCGAGACGCACAGCAGGTCGATCCCCTCGACCCGGTCCGCCGACAGGGTGCGCGAGGTCTCCCACAGCCCGAAGCCGAGCCCCGCGGCCGTCCCGGGCGACATCAGGTGCGCGACGCATCCCACCCACAGCGCCGCCGCGTCCGGGGAGGAGACGACGAGGACGACGGGTCCCGCGTCCCGGTCCCGGTGGGCGATCGCGTCGAGGAGCCGACCGAGCAGGCCGAGGCGCCAATGGTCGGGATCGGTGAGGAAGGCGCACACCGCCCGGTGCGACACGACGCCGGCGCCGGACGGGGGCTGGCCCGGCAGCTCGCATACCCGCACCTCCGGCGCCCCGTAGGGGCTGCACCACTGGGGAGAGCGCCAGGTGTCGATGAGGCGCTGCCCTGACCGGTCCGGCGTCCGGTCGAGCACCGCGTGGACGAAGACGTTCCCGGCGCGACCGCTCTCGTCGGTCCCCGCCGGTGCGGAGTGCCACGCGACCAGCGTGCCGTCGGCCGACGGGCGGGCCACGAGGTTCCGGTGGAACCGGGCCACCTCGCCCGGGTCGGCGTAGGGAGGCAGCGTCTGGCCGAACGAGGTCCGCTCGGTGTCGGCACCTCGCACGATCTGGCCGAGCTCCTCGGGTGTCGGGTCGCCCCGCGTCCCGTGGACGCCGAAGCCGCCGCGGGAGGAGGTGTAGGCGACCTGGACGAACCGCTCCCGCTGTCCGGCGGTCACAGGCTCCACCTGAGGGTCGAGACGGGAGGGTCGATGAGCGCGATCTGCCGTCGCACGCCGACCTCGAGGGTGGGACTGACGAACATCCGGGCATACCCGCTCGACCGCCCGCCGACGATCGCCCGCCAGCGTGGCGACGTCGGCCCTCCCTTGAGGGTCGGCGGCTGGTATGCGCGCACCGGGCTCGCGTCGGGCGCGTCGTCGGGCACGCAGCCGAGCACCTCGCCGTCGTCGGCATGCAGGGGCAGCCGCTTGTCGTTGAAGACCACCACGAAGGGCGGAGACCCGTTGACGTCTCCGTCGGACCAGGCGGTCACCCGGAGGTGGACCACCGGCCCGGCGATCCGGAGCCTGCGGACCTGCTCGACGCTGTAGCGGACGACCAGGTGGCGCGAGTGGACCACGCAGATGGGGTCGCTCATGACCTCGCCCTGCACGACCGACACGAGGAAGACCGCCATGGGACGCTCGGCGGGGAGCCGCAGCCGCAGTCCGCCCTGCCGCTCGTAGTCACGGCGGGAGACCTCGACGTGGGCCGGACCCTGGCAGACCTGGCGACCGTCGGCTCCGACCGGCCCGAGGAAGGCGCGGACTCCCCCGGCGCCGGGTGGCCACGTGAAGGTGACGATCTGCTCCCCCAGCCGGTCCAGGATGCGGGGATCCCCAGGGGGTGCGACCCCGAGGCTCGACACCGCCGGTCCGACGACGGCGCGGCCGTTGAGGACGGTCACCGGAAGGAAGTACACCTTGGTCATCCCGGGCGGCCACTGCACCTGGCGCATCCGGACCCGCCCGTCCGCGTCGGGCGGGTCGATCGGGTTCCGGCGCAGGGTCTCCTCGGTGAGGCCCATCTGCGGAAGCGCGCCCTCCGCGGACTCCACCCCCACGACGCCCGCGCCGGGACCCTTGTCCGACCGGTGGATCTGCACCTGTCCCGATCCCGGCCGGGTCCACTCCAGGTCGACCTGCCCCGGTGTGGTCGTCGTGGGGTGCTGGAGGACCGTGCAGGTGAGGTCCCTCACGGGCGCCAGCACGTCGGGGATCACCGTCGACACGTCCACGGGCTCGGACATCCGACCCGCTCCGGCGACGACGAGACGGTAGACGTAGGTCTGGCCCGGTGTGACCTGGGAGTCGACGAACCCCCCGAGGTTGGGCTGGTCCGCGGCGATCCGGTAGTGGTGCAGCTCGTGGGGCGGCACGTCAGGGTGCGGCAGTCGGTGGACGTGGACGCTGTGCGCACCGTCCGGACTGCCCCATTGGGCGGTCACCTGGCCGTGCTCCGAGGAGAGCACGACGTCGCGGACACCGGCCACCCGAACCGTCTCCGCATGGAGGACCGGCTGGTCCGCCTTGGCCTCGTCGACGGAGGCACCGGCGTTGACCCACACCTGCACGTACTGCAGCAGCGTCTCGACGTCGGCAGGGTCGACGGCGACGGTGCCTGTCGTGGCAGCCACGAGCCGACCGACCTCCGGGGCATACGGTCGGGTCCCGGCACCGGTGACGATCCGGTAGACGACGACCGGAGCGGACACCTCTGCGGGCGGCCAGTGGTATGCGACACCATCGCCGCCCGGCTTGACGGTCACCAGCGCCCGCGCCGAGTCCGGAGCCGCCGAGGTCGCCTCGGCGTAACCGGAGAGCAGCCCGGGGTCGTCCTCCGGGCGGTCCGTCGCCACCTGCCGGGTGGTCGGCGGATCGAGGGGTCCCTCCTCGACCGACCCGGCAGCCCTGGCCGGTGGGGGCGAGTGGACGACAGTCGGATCCTGGGGCGCGGCGGAGGAAGGACGCGTCGTCCCGGAGGCCGGGGAAGGCCGCGCCGTTCCGGAGACGTCGGGGTCGGCGTCGGCGTCATCCTCGTGCAGCACGTCGAACACCTCGGCGGCGAACGGCTCCAGCACCCTGACGCGTTTGCCGATCTCGGCTGCCGACCTGGGCGGCGTCTTGGAGAGGGTCCCCAGGTGCCCCTCCGTGACGGTTCCCGCGACGACGCGGCCCTCGCCCTCCGCCGTGGAGCGCCAGGCCCGCAGCCGCTCCAGACGCGTCGCCGCCGCTGTCGTCGGACCGCCCGCGGGCAGCTCGAGGCCCCCGTCGACTCGGGGACGGCTCAGCTCCGACCCGAGTGTGAAGCTTCCCCAGCGCACCCCGAAGGTGGCCTGCTTGAGGAGCGTGGTGAGCGTCGGCTCCCAGCTGCGCACGATGGGTGACGCGTCGTCAGGCACCGTCCCGGCGTCGGCGATGGCGACGAGCTCTTGGGGCGAGGGCATGGCGAAGCTCGAGCCGGCCATGCTGGCCAGCCACGCGTTCAACATGTCGAGCTGCTGCTGGGTCACTGTCGGTTCCTGCTCTGGGTCCGTGGGTCAGAAGGGTCCGAGGGCCGAGCTGTCCATCGACGTGGTGTCGGGGAGGTCCGGCCACTCCCGCCGGCTCCGGTGGTCGCCGCCGGCAGGCTGGAGATCCTCGGCCGGCATGGGCTCCGACATCTCACACAGGACGACGGTCCGCCCGAGGCCGTCGCTGGCCGCTCGGTGCCACGAGACCGTGACCCGGTCGAGCCCTGCCGTCACCGCCCGGTCGGCGAACAGCTCGGTGGGGAAGCCGCCCGATGTCCCGGCGGCGGCGAGGCCCACCAGGAAGTGTCCGAGCGTCTCGGTTCCGCCGGTCTCCACGGACACCGTCTCCAGGAGGCTGTCGAGCTGCTCGCTCGCGGCACCTCGGAGGGCTGCGACGATCCGACCCCACAGGGCGACGCCAGCCGTCTCCCCGACACCGTGCTCCTCGACGGCTGCGACCCACGCCGGCAGCAGCACGTCCTCCTGCACTGCGCGCTGGGCGTACATGCGCAGCGGGTCGTCCACCAGCGCGGTGCCCTGGGGCCCCAGCATCGTCGCCGCGTCGCGAAGATAGTGGTCCCAGACGGCCCCCAGCCAGCCCACCGGGAAGACCTGGCGTCTCAGCGCCGCGGCGGCCCACGCCACCTGGATCTCGTCGACCGTCGCGCGTCCGAACTGGACGCACAGGGGGTGATCGGTGCCGGGGCCGCGGCCCGCGGTCCGCACGTCGTGGCTCGTGCCCAGCGGGTCGGCCGCGAACCGGGCGAGCGCCTCCGACCACAGCATGAGCAGCTGGTATGCGTCCCCGCACCGACGGGCGTCGCGGATGGCCGCCGCCAGGTTGTACTCGGCCGCTGCGGCCCTGCTGATTGCCTCCTCGCGGGCGTGCAGGAGCTGGAAGAGCAGCCGCTGACCCTTCATGAAGGTGACGAGCGAGGAGGCGAGCCAGCCGACCAGCCACACGGCCACGCCCACGAGGAGGGCGAGGATGCCGATGACCGAGGTGAGGAAGAGCGCCAGGGTCGCGACGACCAGGATCGCGAAGGCGACGCCGACGAGGAGCATCCGGCGGGCGAGTCGCGACTGGGCCTGACGGACGTCCTCCGGAACTCCCGTTGCGGCCTGGGCCGTGCGGAGCACCTGCGCGTTGTGGGCGATCTCGGCGAGCCGGTCGGTGTACTCCGATCCGAGGATGGTCGCCACCTGGGCGGTGTAGGTCTGCTGCTGGCGGCGCCACCAGTCCCGCAGGGCCGTGAGCGCCGACCCTGCCGCCGCCCCGCTCAGCGGGTCGCCCGCCAGGGCGCCCAGCTGGGTCTCGAGCGAGAGGACGGCGAGATGGTCGTAAGGGGCCACGGTGGCGACACCGGTCGCCGCCTGCAGCGGTCCGGCGAGGTCCGGGAAGGACGCGAACGCGCGGGAGGGCGCCGCCTGGCTCCCGTATCGGAGCACGCCGTTCTGGTCGCCGATCCGCACGGCGTCGATGCCCGGGCCCCGGTCCTTCCCGTCGAGGAGGGTCAGGCCCGCGTTGACGACGTCGCGCCACAGACCGGCCAAGGACGCATGGACCTCGTGCCCGTCGGCGGAGTGCTCCAGGACGGAGTCCAGCTCACGGAGCGCCCGCAGCTGGTCGTCCAGGCCGACCGCTCGATCGCCGCGCACGCCTCCCACGACCACGGCATAGGCGCTGTCCCGGCCGAAGATCGCCAGCGTCGCGGTGCTGGCCGCCCATACCTTCCCCGAGGTGATCTTCGCCTTGACCCAGGTCATCGGTGCGTTGCGGACGACCGCGGCCAGGTAGGACCACAGCATCCGGAACGCCTGCCAGAGGCCCACGCCGCCGACGGGCTGGTCGGCGGGCTTCTGGCGTGCGCTGCGAAGGACGGACCGGTGTCGCTGCCACACGGCCCGGGCCATCGTCGTGCTCGCGTGGGCGACGTTCTCGATGTAGGTCGCCGAGCTCGTCCCCTCGGTGGCGAGCGGGTAGCCGTCGGTGAGGTCCAGCGTCGCGGCACGCAGGGCATCGCGCACGTCGTCGCCGTCGAGGTGGCGCACGAAGGTGCGCATGACGGTGAACTGTCCCTGGGGCGGGACCGTCGCGCCGTCCAACGGGCTCTCCTCGACGCCGACGACGAGCGCGCCCAGGGACGCGATGGCGGGCAGGACCGTCCGGGCCAGGTCCTCCGGACCGGCCGTCCCCACGTGCAGCTTGCGGGGTCTGCTCGGGTCGCTGGCATCCTCGGGCGACAGGACGAGGTTGTGCCACCCGTCGACCCCGACGAGGCCACCACTGCGCGCACCGAGGCGGGTGACGACGACCTGGGCCGGGGTGACCGTCATCCGGCCCCCCGCGCCGACGACCGCGGAGACCGCGGACCGGCCGGCGGATCCCACGGTGGCGGCGCCGGCACGGTCGCTGGTCAGGACGAGGATGCGCACCAGCTTCGGCGAGCGCTGGGCCAGGAGGTCCCCCAGCGTGAGTTCTCGTAGCTCACCGTCCTCGACGAGCCGCGCGCGTGGCTCGGCCCCTGGGTGCCGCTCCACGACGACGCTGGCGAACGGGCGGATGAGCCCGGCGGCCGACCAGTCGCGCAGTGCCGCCGGCACGGCGTCGAGCTCGGATGCCTCGGTGACCAGCAGGGTGAGATCGTCCACGGTCGGCATCGCTCAGAAGGTCGAGCTCATCAGACCGTCGTCGGCACGGGGTGCATCGTCCACACCCGCGTTCACGACGATGTCGACGAGCTGCGGGAGGACGACGAGGAGGTCGCCGGTGAGATCGCGGAAGATGGGCACCCGGTAGCGCTTCTCGGCCGTGTCGATCCGGGCGAACTCGCCGCGGCCGGAGGGGGAGAAGTGCTCGGCGACGAGGTCCTGGATGCCCTGGAGCCACGTGACGGCAGCCCGTCGACGCTCCTCCGGGTCGGCGGTGGACACCAGGCCGGGGACCCGGCTCCCGGGACCGGGCGGCGTCATCCCGCTGCGGAGCCAATCCTTCACGGACCGCTCCACCCGCAGGTGGAACATCCCGGCTCCCGTTGCCGTCGGGCCGTCGGGGCTGTCGTCCCACAGCCCGCGCAGCGCCTCGTACGGCGCCATCGAGCCGCCGACGGGCTGGTCCCCGAACCGGGCCACCGCGACGAGGTGGGCCTCGAGGACGGCAGGCAGCCAGTCGAAGTTACGCCGGAACTGCTCCGGCGGGGTGAGCAACGGGTGGGGGAAGTCGAGCCACCGCTGGTGGGCAGCGGCCCAGACCCGAACGGGGGTGTCATAGGGCGCTGCGGGAATGGCCAGCTGCCCGGTCAGCTGCCCGGCGAACCAGCCGCCGACCATGGCCCGCCGCTCGGCCTCGCCCATGGCCAGCGCGCCCGGAAGCGGCCGGCTGCGTCGTCCAGTCCAGAAGTTCTGTCGGCTGCTGAACGACAACGACTGGGACCATTGTGATTTTGTCGGCTCGAGCAGGCCGGAATACACGACCGGGAGAGCGCATGAATAGTATCCAAATACGTCCAGATGAGACGCTTCGGAGGTACCGAGACTCCCTGCGAAATTGACGCTCGTCTCATTGTCGATCGAGGGGTCTTGGGCGATAATCTGATCAATATCTCGGGCCAGAGGAAGGCCGCCGAACGGCACAGAAGAGAATATGAAGTTTACATGTGATCCTTTGTCATGGACAACATCCACGATATGAGGATTGACCCCGGCAAACGGCACTGCTTTGGTGAGGACCTCACGGAACTTCTCCATGATCTCGGCCGTTGCGCGATCTCCTCCGGACCTCGCATAGTCTCTGATCGACTGACCGATGAACGCGGTGAACGACTGGCCGGGGCGTCGCACGTACTGCCGGGCCCGATCCAGGACATCGCTCGCCGCGACCCGGATCTCGTACTGCGCGAGGGTCGGGATCTGGGGTCTACCGGTCGCCGGGTCGACCGGCAGCGACTTGGCGACGAAGGGCGGCTCGACGGCGAGCAGGCCACCTGGTGCGGGCTGGCCGCTCGCCGTGGGCCACTGTCCGGCGAGGACCCGATGGACGCTGCGTCGCCGAGCCTCGGTGGCGCCGGGGAGCACGGCCTCGGTGTCCGACTTGGCGGCCGCGGCGATGTCGGCGTCGTACTGCCCGGGGAAGTCCGAGGCCACGGTGAGCAGGACCTCGTTGTCGGCGGCGCTCCAACGCGAATCGACGAGGAGGTCGCCGTCGGAGGGCCACAGGGCGTACTGCGTCGTCCGGACCGTCGCGAGCCCGGTCCGCTCGGCCGACGCGCCACGAGCCGCCTCGACATCACGCAGGGCCGCGAGGACGGCCTGCCCCAGCGGCGCGAGCAGCCCCGGGCCGACATCGGCGAGCACCTGCGAGACGAGGGTGCACCACTGCCCACGGATCGTGAGGTCCATGGCCCGCTCGTACTCCGTGCGGATCTGGTCGGTGTGCTGCTGCCCGTTGCCGATGACTGCTTTAAGGGGAATGGCCCCAATGTGCTTCGTGACGCCTGTAGGAACCTCTCTGCCATCCGGCGAGCTCGCGCCGAGCGCAGCCAGCCCAGCCGTCCCGAAGTTCCCCTTGAGGTGCTCGTCGAGGGCGAAGACGAGCTCCTTGGCGTAGACGAGCCCGTGGTCGGCGATCGCGTCCTCGACCACCGTCTGAACGCGCCGCCCGAAGCCCTCGGTCCAGGCGTGCACCTCGGCGTATGCCGTCTCGTGCGCCAGCGCAGCCAGCTGGGAGCGCTTCCTCTGCAGATATGGGAGCAGCGTGGAGACGAAATTGTCGCCACTCAGCCCTGGGGTCACGATCGGGATGTCGGCGCCCATCGCCTGGTCGACGACCGACCGGGCGATCGCGACCGACCTGGACCGGGTGAGCCCATGGTCGTTGACCCATCTGACCAGCTCCTGGGCATCCCCGCCGGCCGGGAGCCCCAGCCCTCGACACACGTGGCCCCACTGGGAGGCGAGGAGCCGCTTGGCCTGGTTCTCGCTGGAGTCGAGGTCGCCCTTCTGCAGATGACCTCCGACCAGGTGGTCGAGACAGGTGCGCGCCAGGCGCTGGGCGGCATATTCCTCGTAGCGATCTCGCCCCATCGATATCGATGCAAACCCTAATGAACCCCATTGGACCTTGTCTTGAATCCCCGGGGCCACGCCCCAGCAAAAGAGAGACGGGCGCTCATGGTTTCGGGGACTGAAGTTTTGAACAACGTGGATATCGAACTCGCGCAGAGCCGTCTTGCTTCTTGCGATAGCAGCCAAACATTGCCCGACGCCCCGATAGATAGTGCGCATCGAACCATCGCCGAATGGAGTCCCCTCCGTCCCGAGGAACCTGCCAACGGGGATGACTCGCGCCATCGGCAACGATGACGCGACATTCGTGGGGGCACCGACTGACCCGAACAACGCGACGTCGCCGATGGTCGCTTCGCCGAGTTGCGTTGCAACAATCTCGCCCAACATTGCAAGGGCATTCGGCCTAACACCCATACGGAGGTTTGCTGGTATCGAGTCGAAGACATCGGGCGAACACATGAAGACGCTGGTCATCAAGGGGTCGACGATCCCAGACAGGAGTCGACAGACATCGAGGGCGATAGATGCCCCGGTACCACCCGCCATGGAGGAAAGGACGAATGTGTATGGAGGGTTCTGATCGTAATCCTCCTTCAACGCCTTGCTTGCCACAGACATCTGTCGCTTTGAGGCTGGCGACTTCATGGAGTCGACGACCGCGGTCAGGCCTGCGTGAACACGGCTGGCCTGTGAGGAGAGCAGGATCCGCCCGATGGTGCGTTGCTGGCCCGCGCCATCCTGAACCGGCACGAAGACGCTCTCGGGGTCACGGTGCGCCCACGTTGCTACCTGATCGGCTCCATTCGACGTGACCGCTCGATCGACCACTGCGTAACTCCCCGTGCCCGGGGCCAAGGGAAGGTAACGACCACCCAGGTCCCACACAGTGCCCAGCCCAGGAGCCAAGTCGAGCGCGACAGGCGGACAGTCGATGTGGACGAAGCCCCAGCCTCCCGGCAGGCTGTCGATCCCGACCCGCTGGAGATCCGAGCGCAGCTGGTCCATGAGGTATCCGAGGATCGCTCCCCCGGATCCTCCGCAGCCGACGAACAGCAGGTTACGCACGTGGTCTCCTCGGGGTGGGAGTGGTCGGTCGGGCGGTCATGTCTCGTCCGGCTCGTCGAAGGTCAGCCGGGAGAAGTCGAAGTCCGTCGAGTCCGAGGACGGCGCCTTCGAGCTCGGGGCGGGAGCAGGAGCGATGGCGGGGGTCGAGACGGAGGCATCGGATGGCCAGGCCTGGTCCTCTCCCGTCGACCATGGACCGTCCTGTCCCGTCGACCATGGGTCGTCGGGGTCGGCGAGGGCGAGGCCACCGAGGCCGGATCCGCCGTCGGGGTCGGCCAGCGCGGAGGGGGCGTCCGGGGCCGCCCCACCGGGACGATCCGCCCCGAGGGACCGGAGCCTGCCCGGCAGCTCGAGGATCGCCTTGTCGACGAGCGCCGCGCGCTGCTCGGCCGACGCGTCGCCGCTCACGAGGAGGAGCAGCACGCCGTGGTCGGCCGGCTCACCCGCGCGATGGAACACGGCCCAGGTGTTCTGCACGACGATCGGCAGCTCTGCCGCACCGTCCTTGGCCGGGACGGACCGGGTCGAGGAGGACCCGCTGGCCCCGGGGAGCACGGCATGGACGACTCCGGTGCCGAAGGGCGAGACGCCGTCGTGCACCGTCAGGGCGACCTGGCCGACCTCAAGGCGTCTCGTCCCCTTCCCGGGGATCGGGATGGGGCTGCGCAGGTCCTCCGGTCGCAGCGCGAACCGCACTCCGTCCCGGAGCACCTCCTCCCCCGCCACGGTGACGTCCACCGTGGTGCCGAGGAGCGCCCGGGGAGGGATCCGCGAGCCGGACCGTTTGACCGCATACATCAGGGCGACCGGGACACCGATCCCGACGAGCAGGGCGATCACGAAGGTGGCCCACTTCCAGGTCTCGTTGGCGGGTCTGTTGAGGTCGGCGACGAACGTGATCGGGACGGTCCGCGCGCGGTCCGGCTCACCCGCCGGCGCGAGGTGCACGGTGACCGTGCCGGTGACTGCCCCGTTGGCCGCGTGCTGGGTCGTCAGCCGCACCGGAAGGCTCGCCCTGGCCCCGTCTCCCACGGCGAGGCAGTCCGCGGCCTTCCCGGCCGTCGAGGAGACCGTGGTGGCCCCGGCGCCTTCGGGCGATGCCGTGACCCGCGTGCCGTCGACCCAGACGCAGCCCGGCCCCGCGACGGTCAGCGTGGAGGTGAGGTCGGCCGCCGACGTGGCGCTGCCGAAGTTCAGCCGGCCCTGCACGGTGGGGAAGCCGACGGGGCTGAGGACGGTGACGGGGAACGCGACAGAGGAGGGGGTCAGCATCGTGCCGGGGATGGTGGCGCCCTTCGCGGGCCGGATCGCGGCCGTCGTGAGCCGTGAGGTGACGGTGAGCTTCCCGATCCCCTCGGTCGCGCTGTCGAGGTCGAGGCGGACGGGGTCGGAGAGATGGGCGGCCCCCACACCACGGACCACGGTCACCTGGTGGCCGGCCGCATCGGTGAAGGTGGCGTCGACCGCCAGGGTCCCCAGGAGCTTGTGCGGGTCGACCGCGGCCCCGCCGTGTCGGGCCAGGCCGAGGGTCAGCGGTGGGGACTGCTCGCCCGCGTGGATGGGAGTCGAGGGCAGCGCGACGGTCGGCTCGATGTCGGACGAGAGCTGCATCGAGGTCTGCGAACGCGCCGTGCCCGTCGTGCGCCGCGGATCCACGTAGACCAGAGACCATTGCCCGGCCCACGAGCCGTCCGCCTCGAGGTCCACGGCCGTGGTGCGGGGCGAGAGCACCGTGCTCCTCACGGCGGCGCCGTGGGTGCGCGCGGTCCCGGGCTTCGTCGTCGAGACGGCGAGGGGAGATCCCTTGGGCGGCACCAGGTAGAGCCTCAGCCCGGCGACCGAGGCGGAGGCGAGGATGTGGACGCTCGTGATCGAGTCGTCCAGGACGAAACGATGCTGCTGGGTCGCGCACACGGTGCCCTGGCAGACGCCGAGCAGTTGCTTGATGGGCAGCTGCCCGGGTGTCCGCAGGTCGTCGAAGGCGAAGAAGAGCCCGTCGATGTCCGACGCCAGCCTGAAGTCGCCCAGGCCCGTTCCCGGCACGGCCCCACAGCCGCCGCTGCCCGTCGTGATGTTCCGCATGAGGTCGAAGTCCCGGGTCGCGGCGGTGCCCGCGGACAGGCCGATCCCGAACAACGCGACGTCGGACGAGCGGATCTGGTCGGCGACACCACCCGGGCGACACAGGTCGCGGGCCGCGGCCGCGGTGGCCCTGGCATCGGACACCGGGCGCCTGAGATAGGGCTTGAGGACCGGCTTCCCCCGAGGGTTCGCATACCTCGCGGAGGCGTCGAGCTGGCCGTCGGTGAACCACACGATGGACTGGCAGGTCGACCCGCCGTCCCTGGCGCGCGCAGCCAGCGCGCGCCGCGCCCCGTCCAGGGCCATCCAGTAGTCGGTCTGCGCCCCCGTGTCCCGCGTCCGGAAGGCCTCGAGGCTCCTTTGGACCTGCGGCAGCTGCGTCGAGGTGCTGAGCCAGCCGGAGGCATCCGATGTCGTGGCGGAGAAGCCCATGGTCTGCACCGCGATCTTGACCCCGGACTGCTCGCCGAGCGTCGCCCACTGCCTCACCAGGTACTGGGCCGCATCCACGCGCGTCGCCTGAGGATCGCTCTGCCGGAGCGACCCGGACTCGTCGATGAGCATCAGCACGTCGGCGCTGCGCTGGCCGTTCATGCAGGCGCCGAAGTTCCCGATCCCCGCGCTGGGCGCAGCCGCCGACGCCGCCAGGCATCCCAGGCCGGCGACGAGGACGGCGACGAGCCACCCGCCGGCCACGAGCCGCATCCACGCCCTCATCGGGTGGCCACCCAGCTGGCGATGCCGTATGCGGCGACGGCCGTGGCGACGAGCGCCAGCGTCCCCAGCGCGACGGGCGCGTGACGACCCCACGAGGGCCCGTCGTACACCGCCCTGGCCCGTTGCAGCTGGTCCTTCTTGACGAACTCGCCGAGAACCAGGATGGCCACGGGACCCGCGACGACCCAGGCGAGGAGCGAGACGGGGAGGGACCCCCCGAGCGCGGTCAGCGCCAGCACTCCCGCAGCCAGCGCCGCGACGACCGCCACGCCGGCACCGGCCAGCAGGGCCATCGGCGGACGGCCGACGGGGAGGGCTCCGCCCGTCGACTCCCCTGGCCAGTAGTCATCGGATCCCCAGTCGTCCGTGTCCCCGTCCCATGCCGTGACCGGGTCGGAGCCGTCATCCCATGCCATGGCCGGGTCGGAGCCCGCAGCCGACCAGCTCCCCGGCGCCTCGTGCGCCGCCCACCCGGCGGCCGCATCGTCGGACCCCGGGCTCGACGACGGCTCCTCGTGGGGAGAGGCATTGTCGAACGTGAAGCTCATCGGTCTCTCTCCGTCGTCCTCGATGCCGGCTCGTCGGGCCGGAGAGCGCATCTCCCCCCCAGGCTGCTGTCACTCTCCCGAGTCGAGCTCGTGCGGGCTAGTCCTCTCAATGGAGGACGCCCCGCCGTCGGGCACCACGGCATAGGCGAGCACGACCGACTGTCGCCGTCACCGGGAGAGCACACGTCGGTCGCCCTACCCGAGGTATCCGTCGTCCGTCGCCGCCCGCAACGCATCCGCCACGGTCGAGATCCCGCGGCCCATCGCCCGGTATCGGCTGCAGACCCTGTTCACATACGTGATGACCGTGGCGGTGGACACCGGCGGCGACATCCTTCGGCCGACCGCCTTGCGGGGAATCCCCTCGGACAGGAACTGCAGCACCTCCAGCTCTCGAGGAGCCAGATGGGCGACCAGGGTGGGATCGCTCAGGAGGACGAAGGCGAGCTCTCCGGAGGCCGCGAAGTCTCCCCGCGACACCTGGAGCAGGACGTCGGCGAGCCGGTCCGGAGGGTCGGACTTCAGCGCCAGCCCCCTGGCCCCTGCCGAGACGGCGCGGCGGATCGGCACGGGCCGCAGCTCCGAGGTGAAGACGACCGGCAGGATCCCCTGCGCGTCGAGGATCGAGATGGAGGTGCACGGGTCGCTGCCGTCCCGCAGGTGGAGGTCGATCAACGCGATGCTCGGCCGCGTGGACGGCTCGTCGATGAGCTCCTGCAGCTGGTCGAAGGTCTCCGCTGCGCCCGTCCACCGGAACTGCGGCAGCCTCCGCTCGATGGTGGCCACCACTCCGGCGAGCACGATGGGGTGGTCGTCGACCCCCACGACGGTGACGACCTGGTCGGTGGGCCACGCTCCTGGCGGCTCGTCGGTCGTCATGCACGCCACCTTCACGCTCGTGACCGGGCTCGACCAGTCCTCCATCTGGAGGACGGGGCGCTTCAGGCCAGTTCCGGAGACGGGCCCTGGAGACGCAGCAGGAGCTGTCCGTCGACGACCTGGCACTGCCCGGATCCGCGGAGCACGGACTCCGAGAAGGCCGCCGCGTCTCCCCAGAACGGCGTCACCACCAGGGAGCTCCCGCCCACCGCCCCCGCGTCGGTGATCGTCACCTCCATGGAGCCCCCGGCCGCCACGACGTCCACGACGCGCGCGATCGTCGTCGCCATCCGCGCCTCGACGACGGATGAGACCCTTCCGTGGATCTTGACTCGGACCCGCCAGCCGTTCTCCCTCGCGAAGTACACGCTCCTGCGGATGTGCGGCACGTCCTTGAGCATGAGCTCGTCTCGAAGCGATGCCTCCAGACGCTGGGCGGACTCCCTGGTCCTCTCGGCCGTCGCGTCGATCGTCCCGTCCCTCACGCCGGACAGGAGAGGGGTGGCGGTGTCGCGCAGCACGGCCACGGCTTCCCGGATCTGCGCTCGGGTGTCCTGCGCGGCGATCTGCCGGCTCGTCATGAACGCATTGGCTCGGACGGTGTTCGCCACGCGTCCCGCAAGGCCGTCGATGACGTATCGCAGCCCGAAGCCCACCACGAGGACCACGGGAGCGGAGACGAGGCATCCGACCATGGCGCCCATCTGGCTGGGCGTCGGATGATGGCTGAGGATGATGAACGCGGGCGCCGCTCCGGTGAGCATCGCCAACGGGACCGCCTCTCGTGGCGGGCGAAGCAGGATGACGTAGAGGATGAACGTCACGCACGGACCGGCCAGCCAGTAGTGGCGAGCGTTGAAGTCGTCCGGGGCCAGCAGGAGGCCGTTCGAGACGGACAGAGCCAATGCCACGAGCAGCAGCGCCTGGGCGCGGGATCGCGAGAGACCGGCCCGCAGACCTCGCGGCATCTCGAGCGCCGCGAGGCCCACGGCCCCGACGGACAGCGTCCAGGCGACCCAGGGTCGCTGCAGAGCGGACGCGTTGAGCGCACACGCGAGCAGGACCCACCCGAGGCTGGGGAACATCGCGACGACCAGCTGGGTCATGGCGGGTCTCAGCAGGCCGCCGGCCAGCTGCTTGTCGTGGGTGCCGTCCAGGTCCGGCAGGGGCCGCCACGACATGTCGACCGTCACCCCCTGACCAGGCGCGCCTCGGATCACGACGGTTGCGCCCACCTCCGTCAGACGCTCCTCGATCGACCGGCGGACGCCGAACCGTCCGTGCGGCCCCCGAGGATCCCACCCCTTGCCGTCGTCGCTCACCGTGACTCGGACACCGAGGCCCTGTCCTCTCACGGTGACGGTCGCCGCGCCGACACCACTGTGCCTCTCCACGTTGCGCAGGGCCTCCAGCGCTGCGGCGACCACCGCGTCGCAGACGTCCCCGGGGACGAATGCCCTCGTCAGCCCTTTGACCTGCACGTCGATCCCGCACCGCTCCACGGACGCCCGGATCCCTGCCGCGACATTCGCCAGGCCCACCCGACCCGGTGGGCCGTCGAGGCGTGCCTCCTGCTCCTCGAGCGACTCGAGAGCATCCCGCGCGATCTGCCGAACCCGCTCCTCCGGGACCAGCTCCCGTTCCATGGATATCGCGTGGAAGGCGTGGAGGACGTGGTCGTGCACGAATCGTTCGAACTCCTGCGCCATCCGCTCGTGCGCGAGCTCTGCGGACAGCGTCTCCGCCGCCCGCCTGGCGAGGAGGACCGAGGAGTCGCCACTGACGACGGCGCGCCGGACGCCGCGGGCCGCCATGCCGGCGGTGAGGGCGGTCGCCGTGACGACCGCGAGCTCCCACAGTCCCGACGTTGCCTGGTGCGCCGGCATCGAGGCCAGGGCCAGCGTGGCTGCTATCGCCGCCGAGCCGGCCAGGGCCCACGGGGCGGCGAGAGCGATGCTCGCATAGGCGGCCGCCGAGACGGACAGCGTCGCCAGCCACCCCCATCCTGCCGCCCCGCTGAGGGCGTCGCCGAGGACGACGACGGCGACGCCGACCACGACCAGGTGGACGGGGGCGAGCTGCAGGATGACGTTCCCCCGATGGAGGGCGGCATGGCAGAAGAGGGAGAGGAACCCCACCCAGACCAACGCCGTGCCCAGGAGCGGCACCATCCCCTGCGGACGTGGCGACAGCAGGAACTGCGCCATGCCGTAGATCGCCGCCAGCGCACCGATCGACGCCACCGCGCACCAGAGGACCTGGCTGATCCCGGCCGTCCAGGGAACGCCCGGAGCGCGTGGAGCGCGTGGATGAGGCCGTCGCAGCAGGTGCTGAGGGAGCGGACCCGAGCTCGTCAGTCGCTCCGCGGACACGATGACATCCCTCCTGGCTCACCTTCGCCTTGTGACCATACCGGGAAGGGGGCACAACAGGTTGGGTTATCCAGGAATGCGGTGGTCTCCCTGTGATGGAGAGCCGTTACTTGGGCAGCAGCTGTCGTGGGTAGCAGACGTCCAGGAGCGCGGCGCCGCGTTGACGGAAGTGATGTCGGCACCAGGTGACGACCTCGTCCCTCGACGTGAGATCGAGATCGGCCACCGTCACCCACATGACGCGGCTTCCCGCCGTGGAGCCGGCCCAGTCGCCTTGATGGAGCACGCGGACCGTCGAGCCGTATTCCGGATTGTGTCTGGCTCTGTTCACCTCGGCGAGAATCTGCGGGACCGTGAACGGCGTGGACTGCTGGCGTTTGTCGACGACGCCCTCGTACTTGCTCGCGAGCTGCGCCACCCACTGGCCGCGCACGGGGTCTTTCCGGGCGTCGGCGGCGACCATGTGCTGAAGGGTGTGGTATGCCGCCGCGCGCTTCTGCTTCGGCGTGAGCGACGGCGCGGAGGACTTCGAGGTGTGCGAGCCGGTCGAGGCGGAGCGACTCTCCGAGCGGCTCGCGCCGGCCGTGGACGGCGGCGACGTCGTCGAGCCGTTCCGCGACAGCACGAGCCCCAGCGCCCCCAGGACGACCAGGGCGGCAGCTCCGGCGGCCAGCCACCGCCAGCGACCCGTGCTCCAGGCGCGCCGGCCTCGAGGTGGCACGGGCTCCGGGTCGGCAGGGCGTGGATCGCTGGGCTTGGCCAGGACCCAGGCTCCGCACTGCGGACAGCGGGGACCGCTCACGGGCGTGCCGCAGTCTCTGCAGAATCGAGGCGAAGGCTCCTGGCTCGTCACGAATCCATGGCATCACGAAGCGAACGCACGCGTCACGGCCTGGGATGTCCTCCACCTGGAGGACATCCCAGGCCGTGACGGCGCACGTGGAGTCGGCTCAGTGCGCGATCGCGAGGTCGCCTGGCTCGAGGCTCCTCGACATCGTCGTCACCTGGGCGTCCATCGCGGTCTTCTCGGCGGCGGGGTAGCGCAGCTGCATGGTGACGGTCGCCCCGCTGCCCACGTAGCTGCGTTGGTAGCGGATGACGCCGTCCGCGCCGACCCCCGAGACGACGAACCAGTTCGACCCCTCCGCCTGGTAGGAGACCGAGACTCCCTTCGTCCGCAGCTCCCTCGCGGCGGCCTTGAGGCACTGCCGGACGAGGGCTGGACCCGTGACGTCGCCCTGCGACGTGCCGCACGCCGACCCGACGGTGTTCGTCCCGAACACCGTCAACGTCGTGGAGTGGCCCGGAGCCACGAAGACTCGCCCGTCGCCGTCGGCGGGCTCGGGGCCCGCCTCCCAGCGGGGTGGCACCGCGATGTGGAAGCCGAACCGGGGATTGACATAGCGGGTCCAGGTGTCCTTCGCCCCCGAGGACGCGCTCGTCGAGCGTCCGGGCGACGTGGCCGAGGGCCCGCCAGGAGCCGACGGCGCCTCGCCACTCTGGCTGCCGTCCCCGGACCGCGCCGCGCTGCTCGCGTGGGACGCGTCCCGTCCTCCGTGCATGACGGTGGCGACCAGACCGGCCAGCGCCAGGACCGTGACCAGGCCCATGACCGCGACGAGAGTCCGAGGTCCTCGGCTGGGTGCACCGCGGTCGCCGCCCTTGCCGTCCTCGGGCGGCACCGTCCTCTTCTCGAGGACCCAGCTCCCACAGCTCGTGCAGCGGTTCGCGGACACCGCCCCTCCGCAGTTCGCACAGAAGGGCTGCGGAGACTCTCGCCCGGTCATGACCTCATCGCGTCAGGTCTATCTCACTCCCCCGTTCCCGTTCACGTCCTCTCCTTGGGGGACGTGGAGGAGGACCTCGCCCGGCGCAGGGGGCCCGATCGTCACCCGGCGGCCGTCGACGGCATACCCCTCGCGCGCCATCCGGCCGAGGACGTCGACGAGCTGGGGGCGCTCGGCCTCCTTGATCCGCTCGGTCAGCGACTCGACCGTGTCGTCGTCGCGGACGGGCACGGCGACCTGCGCGACGATGGCGCCGGTGTCGACCCCCTCGTCGACGACGAAGAGCGTCGCGCCGGTGAGCTTTACGCCGTAGGCGAGGGCGTCCGCCGGGCCGTGGATGCCGGGGAAGGACGGCAGCAACGCGTTGTGGCTGTTGAGGTAGCGGCCGCCGAACCGGTCGAGGAAGCGCGGCCCGACGAGCCGCAGGAAGCCCGCCGACACGACGAGCCGCGGGTCGTGCGCCGCGACCTGCGCGGTGAGGGCAGCGTCCCAGTCGGCGCGGCTCGGGTGGTCGGCGACCCGGCAGACGAAGGTCGGTATGCCGGTCGCCCGGGCCCGCTCCACGCCGAGAGTTCCCTCGCGGTCGGCTCCGACGGCGACGACCCGCACGCCGTATGCCGGGTCCGCGCTCGCGTCGAGCACCGCCTGGAGCAGGGAGCCGGCCCCCGAGACGAGGACGACGACGGGCACGGGCGGGGCGGGAGCCGGCGGCACGGTCGACCACGATACCGATGAGTGCTCGACCCCGGCGGGCCGCTCCCGCGGTCGGGGTATTGCGGGCCGCTCACGGGGTCGAGGTATTGCGACCCCACCTGGACGTCACCGCATACCTCCACCGGCGGGGCCGCTCCCGGGGTCGAGGTGTTGCGACCCCGCGCGAACGTCACCGCATACCTCCACCGGCGAGGGCACCCCACCGGCGGGGCACCTTCCCCGTGGGTCAGCGGCGGTGGAGGTGCCAGACGTTCCAGAGGACGGTGCCGAGGGCGCCGACGAGCAGCTCCACCGCGAGCAGGCCGGTCATCGAGAGCGCGGGGGCGCCGAGGTCGGCGAGGCGGTAGGCGCCGAGCGACCCTCCCCCGACGGCGTCGAGGAGGCCGATCGTCAGCGCCGCGAGGACGGCCCCCGTGGCGGCGACGCCCGCCTTGCGGCGCAGCGACGAGAGCCGCGGGACGGTGCCGAGGCTGCGGTGCCCGACGAGGACGCCGACGGCGACCGGGACGACGACGACGGCCGCCGTCGCCGTCGGGAACCCGCCCGGGGACGGCAGCGCGGCGAGGACGGGGATCATCGGCATGAGCCCGGCCTTCGAGCCCGACCACGTCGTCGGGGCCCCCGAGATGACCTGGAAGCCCGACCCCGCGGTGAACGAGACGGCCCAGAGGGCGAGGTTGGGCAGGTAGAGGAGCTGGGCCACCGACAGGAGTGTGCCGCCGACGAGGCCCGCGCCGAGCTCGGCCTGGAGGTGCCGGACGTCCCCGAAGGCGAGGGCCACCGAGCCGACGACGAGCAGCGCCCCGACGCCGAGGAGGGCGCCCACGCCCCAGGCCGCCGGACCGACGGCCCGCCGGACGGTGCCCGGCAGGAGGACGCGGTCGGGCAGCAGG
>JBDIAL010000004.1:0-44662 GCA_039812405.1 Nostocoides sp. | reverse complement strand
CGGTAGCCGTAGGACTCGATGAACATCGCCGACTTGGTCTCCAGGACCTCGACCGGGTTGTTGCGGCAGCCGGGCTCGGACATGTGCATGATGCCGTCCTCGCCGTCCCCGGCGGAGTGTCCGCCGAAGCCGACGGCCTCGTTGGTGGCCTCCAGCCACTGTTCGCCGGTGCGGGGGTTGACGCCCAGACCCATCATGCTGCAGACGTCCCCGCCTGAGCCGGCGGGCACCAGGTCGGGCATGCCCTGGGCGAGCGCCTTGAGGACGACGTCGCCGGCCAGGATCCCGGTCCACAGGGTGAAGGTGGGCATGGGAGGTATGGCATGCATGACCGAGCCGGGCTCGGTGATCACTCGCAGCGGTCGGAAGTTGCCGGCCACCACGGGTGTGTCCGCCGTGGTGAGCGACTTGAAGACGAGGCAGCACAGGGCCTCGGTCAGGCCGCGGGGCACGTTGATCGGCCCCTTGACGCCGTGCTCACTGCCGGTCCAGTCGACGACGAACTCCTCGTCGGTGATGGTGACGGTGCACTGCATACGGACCAGCTTGCCCACGTCCACACCGTCCTCGTCCACGAAGTCGTGGGCGGTCCAGCTGCCCTTCGGCAGGCTCCGGAGGGCGATGTGGGCCAGCTGCTCGCCGTGGTCGTTGATGGCGGCCATGGCGTCGACCACGGCCTGGGTGCCGTACTTCTCGGCGATCTCCTGCGTGCGACGCACGCCGGTGACACACGACGACACCTGGGCGAGGATGTCGCCGATGGTCCGTTCGGGCAGGCGGCTGTTGAACCGGATGAGGTTGAAGATGTCGGGGTTCTGCTCACCTCGGCGGTACAGCTTCGACGCTGGGAAGAACAGCCCCTCCTGGTACATGTCGGTGGAGTCGAGGACGTATCCCGGATCCTTCTGCTTCAGGTCGAGCACGTGGATGCGGCACGCGGTGAACCCGATCAGCCGGCCCCCGTGGTGGATCGGCGCGAGGACGAGGGGGTCCAGCGTGTGGGCGGACGACCAGTACGGATAGTTGAGGATGAGGACGTCGCCCGGTTCGAAGCTGTCCCGACCGAGGAAGTCGATCGCCTTCTTGATGCCGTAGTCGTTGGCTCGGGTGAAGATGGCGATGCCCGGGGCGTCGGCCACGATGTTGCCCTCGGCGTCGTGGATGCCCAGTCCGTAGTCGTGGATCTCGTAGACGACGGTGTTGTATGCCGTGCGGCACAGGCTGCGGGACATCTCCTCGGCGGCCGCCAGCAGGCCGAACCTGATGATCTCCGTGGTGATGGGGTCGGTCATGGGGCTGATCACTCCTCTGGTGCGACGTGGATGACGAGCTCGCCGTGGTCGCCCACCTCGACGCGGTCTCCACGGTGGATGACGGTCGTCGCGGTGTGCTCGGCGATGACGGCCGGGCCCTGGACGGTGTCGCCGGCGGACAGCGACTCGCGGATGTGGAGGGCGTACTGCACGGCCGGGTCGTCCCTGCCGACGTAGACCCGGCGGCTCGAGACGGATCGTGCGGGGAGGCCGTCTCCGACGTCGGCCGCCGGAACAGCCGGCTTGTCGACGGTGCCTACGGCCTGGACGCGAGTGGTCGTCACCTCGACGGGGTCGGGCATGACGTGGCCGTACTGGGCCTCGTGCACCCTGGCGAACTCCTCGGCCACACCTGCCTGGGCATCCGTCCCGTCCGGGTAGGGGATCGTCACGGAGTGCTCCTGCCCGGCATACCGCACGTCCAGGAGACGGTGCATCGTCTGGGCGTCGAGGGGGAAGCCCTCGGCGACGAGCCGGTCCTTGGCCTCCGCCTCCATGGCGGCGTAGACCTCGTCGGCGTACTCGGGCGTGAGGTCGGCCAGCGGCATGACCCTGGTGCGGGCGAAGTCGTGCTGGACGTCGGCCATCAGCATGCCGAACGCGCAGAACGCGCCTTGTCCCGGCGGGACGATGACGCGGTCGATGCCGAGCTCGCGGGCGACGTCGACGGCGACGAGGCCCCCCGCACCTCCCAGCGAGAGCAGGGCGAAGTCCTTGGGATCGCGACCCAGGTCGACGGTGATCGCGCGGACCGCGCCGACGATCTTGACGACGGAGATCCGCGCGATCCCCCGGGCGAGCTCGGGAACCGACATGCCGAGCCTGTCCGCAAGCGGAACGAGTGCCGTATGCGCCAGGTCGGCGTCGAGAGTCAGGGTCCCGCCCAGCGCCGCGTCGGCACCCAGGAATCCCAGCACGACGGCAGCGTCGGTGAAGGTCGGCTCGGTGCCACCGCGTCCGTATGAGGCGGGGCCCGGGGCAGCCCCAGCGCTCTGCGGTCCGACCTGGAGGACGCCGGCCGCGTCGAGCCAGGCGATGGAGCCGCCACCGGACCCGATGGTGTGGATGTAGAGCGAGGGCATGTTGATCGGCATCTGCTCGAACTCGGCGCCCTGGTAGAGAACCGACTGATGGTCGAGGATGAGCGAGGCGTCGAGGCTGGTCCCGCCCATGTCGATGGTGATGAGGTTCGGCTCGTCGACCAGGCGAGAGATGGTGGACGCACCGACGACACCTCCGGCCGGGCCGGACAGCACGAGGCTCACCGGCGTCTGGCGGGCGGCCGCCGCCGTCATCGCCCCTCCACCCGAGCGGGTCATCAGGAAGCGTCCGTCGAAGCCGACCTCGGACAGCTCCCTCTCGAGCCGCCCCAGGTAGCTCGAGACGATGGGCTTGATGTAGGCGTCGATGACGGCGGTGCTGGTCCGCTCGTACTCGCGGTACTCACGGGACAGCTCGTGCGAGAGCGTCACGGCGACACCCGGGGCGACCCGGGCGAGGACCTCACGCATCCGGACCTCGTGGTCGGGGTTGGCGTAGGCGTGCAGGAAGGCGACGGCGACGGCCTCGTAGCCACGCTCGGCGATGAGCCGAGCGACGCGCTCGGCGTCGGCCTCGTCGAACGGCACGTGGACCGAGCCGTCGAACAGCGACCGTTCACGCACCTCGTAGGTGTCGAACCGCTCCAGCAGCGGAGTGGGCTTGCGGTAGGTGATGTCGTAGTTGACCCGCCGGTCGGTGCGCCCGAGCAGATAGACGTCGCGGAATCCGGCGGTCCCGACGACGGCGGTGCGGGCCCCCGTCCGCGTCAGCAGCGCGTTGAGCCCCAGCGTGGTCCCGTGCGTGAACAGCGCCACGTCGGCGGGGTCGGCCCGCACCTTGGCGAAGGCGTCGAGGACTCCGCGGGTCGGGTCCGCCGGGGTGGTCGGCACCTTGTCGAACCGAAGGCTGCCGGAGGCGGGGTCGAGGCGGACGACATCGGTGAAGGTGCCGCCGACGTCGACGGCGATGCGAGTGGTGCGGGTCATCGTGACTCTCCCTGGATGGTGGTGCCGGCGCTGGGCTGGTGGGGTGGGTGGAGGTGATCGGTTCGGCGCGGCCGTGTCGGCCGCCGAGCACCGCTCACCACGGCTGGTCCGCCCGGGCCGGGCGGCGGTCCTCGTGGGCGAGGATCAGCCTCACGAGTGCGGCGTCCAGGATCCGGCTCCCGTCCGCGCGGTAGTAGGTGAAGGACCGAGCCGCCGGGCGGTCCAGGCCCTGGCGAAGGACGTCGCCGAGAGCGGTCAGATCGCTCGGGGTGAGGAGCCCCTCGCCCAGGGCGCGGCGGATCGGGCCGGGCCGGGTGACGGCCCGCTCGACGTCGTCGACGACGACGGTGGACCGGGACAGCACCGCCGCGTCGACCTCCGCC
The DNA here is from genome assembly GCA_039812405.1 of Nostocoides sp. GTDB lineage: Bacteria > Actinomycetota > Actinomycetes > Actinomycetales > Dermatophilaceae > Nostocoides. The sequence continues at coordinate 40,939 of JBDIAL010000004.1, read as the reverse complement.
GCGTCGGTCGTGGCCGCCGAGGCGCCGATGATGACGGCTCCGTCGGTCAGCCAGGTGTGCTCGACGACCGGGGAGGAGCCGGTCGCGCAGGTGATGACGAGCTGCGCGCCTGCGATTGCGGATCGGGCCGAGCCGTTGAGCCGCCATCCCCGGTCCGGGGCGAAGCCGGGGTCGTCGAACCAGACCTGAACGTCACGGACGTGATGGATCACCTGGACCGCCCGCGCCAACGCCTGCCCCAGCGATGCATCGCCGGTCACCGCCACCCGACAGGGGAGTGGGCACAGCGTCTGGGCGGCCAGCATGACCCTCGCGACGAGACCGAGGCGGCCCATCCGGTCGGTGTCCACGAGCGCCACCTGCCCACCGGTGCCCGGATCCGTCGTCAGGAGGGCCGGCTCCACCGTGGGACGGGTCGGGGCCCGGCCTCCCGGGCCGTGGGGTGCCGCGTCGTCGACCAGGGCCTGCCGGATGGCCTCCACCGCCTCCTCGAGGGAGACGTGGGCCAGCAGCGGGGTTGCCGACAGCATCCGGACAGGTGGTGTGGTCACCACGCCACCGTGACGGACGTCTACCGTCGGAGGGGATGGGCGGATCGCCTACCGACCACGACGTTCGCAGTGCGTTCCGCTCATCGCCAGTCCGGGCGGGGAGCCATAGCGTCCTGGCCAACGCACCGGTCCGGTCGTCAGGAAGGAATCATCCGACATGCGCAAGATCGCCTCAGAGGAGCTGGATCACCTCACCCTGGGCGCCACCCTGCTCGGCACCGGCGGTGGGGGAGACCCGTTCATCGCCCGGCTCATGGTCGAGCAGGCCATCGAGGACTACGGGCCCATCGACGTCGCCACCCTCGACGAGCTCGACGACGACGCCCTCGTGGCGACGGTCGCCGTCGTCGGCGCGCCGACCGTCATCATCGAGAAGATCCCGTCGGGAAGCGAGTTCACCGACGCCGTCCGCGCTCTGTCGTCCTATATGGGTCGCACCATCGACGCCATCATGCCGGTCGAGGTCGGGGGCATGAACACGCTCATTCCGCTCGCCGTGGCCACCGAGCTCGGGCTGCCGTGCGTCGACGCCGACGGCATGCGTCGCGCCTTCCCGCAGATCGAGATGACCACCTTCACCCTGGCCGGTCTCACCGCGTCGCCGATGAGCCTCGCTGACGAGAAGGGCAACCGCATCGCCTTCGAGACGAGGACCAACCAGCTGGGGGAGAAGCTGGTCCGCGGCTCGGCCATGATGCTGGGACTGACGAACGCGGTGTCGCTCTATCCCATGACCGTCGCCCAGGCGAAGGATGCCGCCGTCTGGGGGTCGATGCAGTACTGCAGCGACCTGGGCGGCCTGCTGCGTGCCGTCCAGCGCCAGGAGGAGGGCGCGTGGGGGCGGCTGCTGGCGTTCACCGACGGGCAGGTCGTCTTCGAGGGCAAGATCATCGACCTGGACCGTCGGACGACGACCGGCTTCGCCCGCGGAACCGTGACCATCGAGGACTTCGCCGACCCGACCCGCACCATGCGGATCGAGATCCAGAACGAGCTGCTGCTGGCCATCGAGGACGGTCGCCCGGTGGTCACCCCTCCGGACCTGATCTGCATGCTCGACCACGAGACCGCCGAGCCGATCACCACCGAGAGCCTGGCCTACGGCCAACGCGTTCGGGTGCTGGGCCTGCCGTGCGCGAAGGAATGGAAGCGCGGTGACTGGCTCGACGTCGTCGGCCCCACCGCCTTCGGGTACGACGTCGACTACGTGTCCCTGAAAGGTTGATCGATGAGCTACAAGATCGGAATCGACGTCGGCGGGACCAACACCGACGCGGTCATCGTCGACGGTGACGGCCGGGTCGTCGCCGCCACGAAGTCGGCGACCACCCCCGACCCGTTCGACGGGATCCGCGAGTCCCTGGCCGGGGTCCTCACCGATGTCGACACCGACCAGATCACCCAGGCCATGCTGGGCACGACCCACCCGGCCAACGCGATCATCCAGCGTCGCGGCCTGCAGCGCGTGGGCGTCCTGCGCCTCGCCGCTCCCGCCTCGCTCGGCGTCCGGCCCGGAGTCGCCTGGCCGGCGGACCTGTTGGGGGCCATCGTCGGACCCACTGACATCATCCCGGGCGGCAACGAGTTCGACGGGTCGGAGATCTCCCCCCTCGACGAGGACGCCGTCCGCCGGTTCGCCACGGAGTGTGCAGGCCAGGTGGCGGCCATCGCGGTCTCCGCTCCGTTCTCCCCAGCCACCTTCGACCACGAGGAGCGTGCCGCGCAGATCCTGTCCGAGGAGCTCGGGCCGGACGTGCCGGTGTCGATGAGCCACCGCGTCGGCGCCCTGGGGCTCCTGGAACGGGAGAACGCCACCATCCTCAACGCGTCGCTTCTCGGGGTGGCGCACAACGTCGTCAACGGCTTCCACGCGGCGCTGCTCGACAACGGCCTGGCGGTGGAGTCGTACATCACCCAGAACGACGGGACGCTGCTGTCCGCCGAGGAGGCGGTCCAGTTCCCGGTCCTGACGCTGGGCTCGGGTCCCACCAACTCGATGCGCGGCGCCTGCTCGCTGGCCGGCCTCGCCGACGCCCTGGTCGTCGACGTCGGCGGCACCTCGGCCGATGTGGGCATCCTCATCGACGGCTTCCCGCGGGAGTCGACGGCTGCCATCGAGGTCGGCGGTGTCCGGACCAACTTCCGGATGCCCGACCTCATCTCGATCGGGCTGGGCGGGGGGTCCGTGGTGCGGGAGACCCCCGACGGCATCACGGTCGGACCCGACTCCGTCGGGTACAAGGTCGTCACCGAGTCCCTCGTCCGTGGTGGCGGCACCTTGACGCTGTCCGACGTCTCCGTGCGCGCAGGCCGCCTGGCCGGCTTCGGCGATCCCGCCCTCGTCGACGGAGTGGCCCGAGGCACCGTCGACTCGGCCCTGGGATGGGTCGACGAGCAGATCCGCATCATGGCCGACCGGATGAAGGCCAGTCGTCACGAGCTTCCGCTCATCGCGGTCGGCGGGGGGTCGCACCTCATCCCCGACGAGGTGCCGGGCATCACCGAGGTCGTCCGCCCCAACCACCACGCCGTCGCCAACGCCTACGGAGCCGCCATCGCCGAGGCGTCCGGGAGCGTCGACCGGGTCTTCCGCTTCGAGGAGCGGGGACGGGAGGCGTGCCTGGACGAGGCGCGCAGCCTGGCGGTGGAGGCCGCGATCCGCTCCGGCGCCGACGCGGGTCGGGTCCGGATCACCTCCGTCCACGAGGTCCCGCTGTCCTACGTGCCCGGTCAGGCCTGCCGGGTCCAGGTCAAGGCAGCCGGGCCACTGGCATGAGCGCCCAGGCGGGAGACATCTGGCTCGCATACAACGTCGCGGAGAACGCCTCGGACTACGAGGGGATGATGCGTCTGGTGGCACCCGACCTGGCGGTCACCGTCAACGGACAGCCGGCCGTCTCCTCCGCAGCGGACGACGAGCGGGCCATGCGGGAGCTGAAGCGGACCTACCCCGACTACCACCGTGTCGTGGACGAGGTCCTGTCCGCCGGGGACCGAGCCGTGGCCCGGTGGCAGATGGTCGGGACCCCGACGCAGGAGACGACGCCCGCCTTGCGGGTGCACGGCTGCTCCGTGGTCCGGGTGCGGCACGGCGTCATGACGGAGGCGCACCTCTACTACGACGGCGCCGCTCTCGACGCCGTTCTCGACGCGGCGGGGTCCGGGTCATGACCTTCGTCGCCGACTGCCACAACGACCTGCTGCTCGCGGTCCGCCACCAGCGCGAACGAGGTGTCGCCGACCCCTTCGGCGACCTGTGGCTGCCGCAGCTGCTGGCCGGCGGCGTCGGCCTGCAGGTCCTGCCGGTATGCACCGAGGACCAGTTCGTGGGGGAGGGCGCGCTGCGGCGCAGCCTGCTGCTCATCGAGGAGGCTCGCCATCTTGCCGAGGTGCACGCCGCGTCCGTCGCCATCGCCGAGAGCGGCGAGCAGATCCGCGACGTCATCGACTCGGGTCGGGTCGCGCTGGTGCTCGCGATCGAGGGCGCCGAGCCGATCGGCCACTCCCTCGAGCTCGTCGACGTCATGGCGCGAGCGGGCGTGCGGATGTGCTCCCTGTCCTGGAACCGGCGCACCATGATGGCCGACGGGATCGCGGAGCGCGACACGGGTGGACGACTGACCCAGCTGGGCGTCGACGCCGTGCGGAGGATGGAGCAGGTCGGCATCGTGGTGGACGTCTCACACCTGTCCGAGGCCGGCTTCTTCCATCTCGCCGAGGTGGCCACCCTCCCGTTCATCGCCTCCCACTCCTCCTGTCGCGCGGTCCACGACCATCCCCGAAACCTCACCGACGAGCAGCTGGCCGTGATGCGGGACACCGGCGGCTTCGTCGCCCTCAACGCCTTCGGGCCGTTCCTGACCGGTGGCAGCCCCGGGATCGGCGACTACCTCGACCACGTCGAGCACGCCCTGTCGATCCTCGGCGAGGATCGGGTGGGCCTGGGGGCCGACTTCATCGACGACGTCCAGGACATCGTGGACACCCCCTTCACCGGTGTGCTCGTCGACTGGCGCGAGATACCCAAGACGGAGATGCTGCAACGGCCCGCGGACTTCGTCGGGCTGGCCCAGGCCATGACGGCGCGGCTCGGACCCGAGGTGACCGAGAAGGTGATGGGCCACAACCTCGTGGGCTTCCTGCGAGAGAGGCTCGCCTGACGGGATACTGGGCCGCGTGGCAAACCCGTGGGACGTCGCATACCGCGCCACCGTAGGCAACGTCCTGGCGCTGGCGCGGCTCTCGAGCGCCCAGCTGCTCGGGGGTCGGACGAGCGGGGACAAGCAGGTCGCCCATGTCCGCTTCGCCCCCGAAGGGCGGCGCCCGGTGGGGGACTTCGAGCACACCGTGGTCCTTCTCGACGGCCGCCGGCTGACGGACGACAACTTCCTCGTGGACCTCACCCTGCGTTGGATGGGTGAGGCCGGCGCTCCCCTGCTCGTCGTCGTCACCCCGGCCCACGAGGTCGGTCTGTCCGCTCGCCGGCTCGCCGACAAGCTGTCCGTCGGCCTCGTCGTCACCACCGACTACCTCCTCGAGCTGGCCGACGCCATCCGCGAGGTCGTCGAGGCCCCCCGGCGGCTGCTGGCCGCCACCATCGTCGACGCCGTGGACCGGTTGGGACGGGTCAGCGCCGCCCGCGGCGTCGAGGACCTGCTCGGCGTCGTCGAGGACACCCTCCACGCCCAGGCCACCCTGATCGGGATGGAGGGGGAGGCCGTCCTCGGGCGCCCGCTCGAGCCGCCGGTGCCCGCCCGGGACCGCCTGCCCGTCCCGGTCCGCACCGCCGACGACGCCGTCGTCCGGCTCGTCCAACCGGTCACGCTCGCCCGGGGAGAGCCGGTGACCTTCTGGCTCGTGCTCTCCCGCCTGTCGCCGACCCGCGCCTGGGAGGAGGCGGCCTCGCGGATCATCAGACTGACGGCGAGCTATGTGGCGACCCGGTTGATGTCCAACCGGCTGGAGCAGGAACGCGACGCCCGGGTCCGTCTCGGCGCCCTCAACGCGATCATCGCGCTGACCGACCGTCCCAGCGCCGCGCTCACCCAACAGATCGGCACGCTCGGGTGGAAGACCGACGGCTGGTGCACCGCGGTCCATCTGCGCGTCGGAGGGTCGGCCGACGCGTTGCGTGTGCTGTCCCTCACCGACGCCCTGCGGCAGTTCCTTACCGGCGTCGTCACCGGTCCCATCGTCGAGCGCCCGGACGGCTGGACGACGTGGTCGACCCAGGCCAGCGAGCCGCAGCCGGCGACCTTCGGCGCCCTGGTCTCCCAGCTGCGGCGTGCCGTGCAGTCCTTCGTCGCCGACCGCGAGGGACTGCGTGTCTACGTCGGCATCGGACGGCCGTATGCCGGGGTGCTCGGCCTGCGCAAGAGTCTCGCCGAGGCGCAGGAGGCGGCGACCATCGCCCAGGCCGGGGGTCTGCGGACCGCGGTCCAGCACATCGACGAGCTGGGCGTCCAGCGCATCCTGGTGGGCTGGTACACCTCGCAGGAGTTCGGCGACTTCGCCCGGACCCTGTTGCGTCCCGTCACCGATATCGACAAGGACGACGACCTGCTGCGGACGCTGGAGGTGTACCTCGACAACGAGTCGTCGCCCACGGCGACGGCCGACATCATGGGCCTGCACCGCAACACGGTGATCAAGCGCGTGGCCCGAGTGCGCGAGGTGCTGGCGGTCGAGCTCGACGACCCCGACCAACGGCTGGCCGTCCAGCTCGCCTGCCGGGTCGTCAACCTCGCTCCGTAGCGACAGCACGACGGGCGAGCGACGGCGCCTGACGTGACGGTCGACGTGGTCAATCTGTCGCGTGCAGGCCTGCCTGATGGGCGATCTGCACCTTCAGGGGGAGGTGCGCGCCGCTCTACCTTCGTGACACACCGCAGGGAGTCACCCGAACAGGAGCACCACATGCCCATCCGAACGAGGTCCATGACCGCGGTCACCGCGCTCTCGGCCATCGCCCTCCTCGGCGGCTGCGCCGTCACGCAGAAGGCGGACAGTGCCACGACCACCGGCGAGACCCAGGTCGCCTTCCTCAGCGCCAGCTCGGCCAACACCTGGCTGACCGCCTCCCTCAAGGCCATGAACGAGGACGCGGCCAAGCAGAACGTCAAGATCACCGTCTTCGACGCCAAGTTCCAGCCCGGCACCGCCGCCAAGCAGATCCAGGACGTCATCGCCTCCAAGAAGTACAAGGGCATCATCCTGGCCACCATCGACGGCTCCGCGGCAATCCCGGCGGTGGAGCAGGCACTGCAGGCCGGTCTCAAGGTCGTCGTCCTCAACCAGGTCGTCGGCACCAAGCTCGACACGGCCGATCCGCAGGTGGACGGCGTGTCGGCCTCGGTCCTGGCCCCACCCCAGGCGACCGGCGAGCGGCTGGGCAAGCTGACCGTCCAGGCCTGCGAGGGGATCTCGCCCTGCCGCGTGGTCTATATGTACGGCACGAAGGGCACGCCGTTCGACGACGCCGTCCGCAAGGGCTTCGACAGCCAGACCTCCGGGACGTCCGGCATCAAGGTGATCGCCGATGCCGAGGGCGGCTTCCTCGGCACCGACGAGCCGCGGAAGGCGACCCAGGACGTCATCCAGGCCCACCCCGACTTCGACGTCCTGGTCGGCTCCGGCGACCAGCAGATCAAGGGCGCGCTCCTCGCCCTCCAGGACGCAGGCAAGACGAAGGTCAAGCTGATCGGCGTCGGTGGATCGGAGCCGGCGATCGCCGGCATCAAGGCCGGCACGTGGTGGGGCGACGTCGCCGGCGCCCCGGTCACCGAGGGCCATGCCGCCTTCGCCGCGATGATGGACGCCATCAAGAACGGCAAGGACCAGGGTGGCATCGACGTCACCGACCAGCTCATCGACAACGGCCTGATCACCAAGGCCAACGTCGACAAGTTCACCGCCCAGTGGCCGGGCTGATCGCACCATGACCGCCCCAGCCGTCTCGCTGCGCGGGATCACCAAGTCCTTCGAGGGAGTCCACGCCCTCAGGGACGTCGACCTGGACGTGCAGCCCGGCACGATCCACGCCCTCGTCGGCGAGAACGGCGCGGGCAAGTCCACCCTGGGCAAGATCCTCGCCGGCGTCTACTCCGCGGACGCCGGCGAGGTCCGCCTCGACGGGCAGGTGGTCGAGCTCGGGTCTCCGCGTGCAGCCCTGGCACACGGGATCACCATCGTCGCGCAGGAGATCGCCCTCGTCGGAACGCGCTCGGTCCTGGAGAACGTCTACCTCGGGTCCGAGCTGCACACCGGGCCCTTCGTGCGGAAGGCCGCTCTGCGCAAGCGGTTCGCCGCGCTCATCGCCTCGACCGGAGTCTCGGTGGACCCCGATGCCGTCGTCGACGAGCTGTCGATCGCCGACCAGCAGAAGGTCGAGATCCTGCGGGCGCTGGCCCGCAACGCCGACGTCATCGTCATGGACGAGCCCACTGCCCGGCTCGCCACCCACGAGGCCGAGACCCTCATGTCGATCTTCCGCAGCCTGCGCGACCAGGGACGCACCATCGTGTTCGTCTCGCACTTCCTCGAGGAGGTGCTCTCCGTCAGCGACCACGTGACGGTCCTGCGCGACGGACGCAAGGTCGCCGACTCTCCCGCCGCGGAGCTCACCCCGACCGCACTCATCACGAGCATGGTGGGCCGTTCGCTCGACGCGGTGTTCCCGGACAAGCAGCCGCCGCGCGAGGATGCCGACCCCGTCCTCGAGGTCACGGGCCTGAGCCGGCCGCACACCTTCGAGGACATCACCTTCGCGGTGCGGCCCGGCGAGATCGTCGTCATCACCGGACTCGTCGGGTCCGGCCGCAGCGAGGTCGTCCGCTCGATCTACGGCCTCCTGCCGCACACCGAGGGCACCATCCGCTACGACGGCCAGCCCATCGCATACGGTCACCCGCAGGCCGCCCTCGGCGCCGGGATGGCCCTGATCCCCGAGTCCCGCAAGTCGGAGGGCCTGTTCCTCGACTTCCCGGTCGCGAGCAACATCGCCCTGCCCCACCTGCGCCGCTTCTCCCGGCTCGGCGTCGTCCGCGCCGCCGCGGTCCAGGAGGCCGCCGCCCGCAAGATGGTGGCCGTCGGTGTCAAGGCGTCCACTCCCGCCGTCAACGCGGGGCTGCTGTCGGGCGGCAACCAGCAGAAGGTGCTCTTCGCTCGCGCCTTCATGGACGACCTGAAGCTGCTCATCGCCGACGAGCCGACGCGCGGCGTGGACGTGGGCGCCAAGCGGCAGATCTACGAGCTGCTCGCCGACCTCGCCAGCCGCGGCACCGCCGTGCTCGTCGTCTCCTCCGAGATGGAGGAGGTGCTGGGACTGGCCCACCGCGTCGTCGTCATGCGACAGGGCAGGGTCGTCGGCCAGCTCGTCGGCGCCGACATCACCGAGAACGCCATCGGTCACCTGGCCTTCGGCCAAGAGCACATCGCAGGAACGGACACCCCATGACCATCACCCAGGACACCGCCTCCACGACCGCCACGACGGACGCCCGCTCGGGCTCGTGGACGAGCCGGCTGGGTCGGTACGGCATCCTCGTCGCCGTCCTCCTGCTATTCGTCGTGCTGAGCCTCACCACCCCGGGCTTCTTCAGCGGCATCAACCTGCGCAACCTGCTCGACCAGCAGGCACCGATCCTCATCGCCGCCGCCCCGCTCACCCTCGTGCTCATCGCGGGACAGTTCGACGTGAGCCTCTCCGCGGTCTACATCACCGCCCCCCTGGTGGGCCTCCAGGTCGAGGCCCACACCGGGTCCATCCCCTTGGCCGTCCTGGCCGGGATCCTCGCGGGCCTGGCGGCCGGCGGCGTCAACGCCTTTCTCGTCGTGATCTGTCGGATCAACTCCTTCATCTCCACCCTGGCCGCCTCCTACATCATCGCCGGCATCGGCTACCTGGTCAGCGACCAAGCCATCCTCACGCCCTCCTCACCGGGCTTCCGCGACCTCGCCACCACACGCATCCTCGGGGTGTCCACGGCCACCTGGATGGCGGCGATCGTCATCGCCATCTGCTGGGTGCTGCTCCAGACCACGCGCTACGGCCGCTACGTCTATGCCACGGGCGCCAACAGCGATGCCGCCAAGGTGTCCGGCGTGCGCACCCGCTGGATCGTCGCCTCGACGTTCCTGCTCACCGGCGCGGCGGCCGGGTTCGCCGGGATGGTCAACGCCTCGCAGAGCATGAGCGCGCAGGCCACCGACGACTTCAGCTTCGTCTTCGCCGCCCTTGCCGCCGTCGTCGTCGGCGGCACGTCCATCGCCGGCGGGGCCGGTGCCGTCTGGCGCACCGTGGCCGGCGCGCTGTTCATCGCGATGATGAACAACGGGTTCAACCTCAACCAGGTGGACCCGATCTACCAGCGCATCATCCTGGGCCTGGTCATCCTCGGCGCGGTCGGGATCGACGCCTTCTCCCGGTCGCGCAGCTCGGGCTGACCTGGTCGCCCCACCGCATACTCCACCACCAACACTCGACAAGGAGCCCTCATGGGAAGACGCATCCTGTGGATCAACCCGGTCATGAACGACGCCTACGACCTGGCGATCGGGGAGTCGCTGCGAGCCGAGGCACGCGACGACACCCGCCTCGACGTCGCCTCCCTCGCCGGCACCGGCCCCCAGCACCTGGAGTACAACGCCTACGAGCTGGCCGCCGCCAAGCCGACGCTGGAGACGGTCCTGTGGGCGGAGGCCGAAGGCTACGACGCGACGGTGATCGGCTGCTTCTACGACCCGTTCATCCGAGCTGCGAAGGAGCTGACGTCGCGTATGCCGATCACCGCCCCCGCGGAGGCGTGCATCCGCGTCGCGCAGTCCGTGGGCGAGCGGTTCTCCGTCCTCGTCGGCCGGGACAAGTGGATACCGGAGATGGAGGAGAACGTCCACCGCTACGGGGCCGAACGGTCACTGGCCTCCTTCCGCGTCCTCGGCATGGGCGTCGAGGACTTCCAGGCCGACCCGCCGGTCACCGAGCAGCGGATCCGGGACGAGGCGCGCGCCGCCGTGGAGCACGACAGGGCCGACGTCGTGGTGCTGGGCTGCACCATCGAGTTCGGCTTCTTCCGACGGCTGCAGGACGAGATCGGCGTGCCGATCGTCGACGCCACCGTCGCCCCGCTGCTGTGGGCCGAGCTGCTCGCCGACGCCGCCGCTCGGCAGGGCTGGGTCCACTCGGCCCGATTGGGTTATGGCACACCCGATCCTGTCGAGCTGGCCCCCGTGCTGCAGCCCGTCAAGCCGAACCTCTCCCTGGACCCCCGATGATCACCGCGACCGACACCGTCCTGTACTTCGAGGAGCTCGGCGGCCCCGAGAAGCTCCGCGTCGGCCCCTGGCCGCAGCGACCGCTGTCCGAGGGCGAGGTCCGTATGCAGGTTCGCGCCTTCGCGCTGAACCGTGCCGATCTGATGTACCTCAACGGGGAGCACTACACGATCCCCGACTTCCCGACCCGGCTCGGCTCCGAGGCGGTCGGCATCGTGACCGAGCTGGCACCCGGTGTCGAGGGGCTCGCCGTGGGCGACCGGGTCGCCTCCCTGCCGTTCTTCACCCCTGACGGCGTGCAGGGGACCGGGGCCGTCGTCCCGGCGCGGTACCTCGAGATCGTCGACGATCGACTCACCGACGCCGAGGCCTGCTCAGTCTGGATGCAGTACCTCACCCCGTACATGGCGTTCGTCGAGGTGTGCCGGCTGCGGCCGGGTGACACGGTCCTCGTCACCGCCGCCACGAGCACGGCCGGACTCGGGGCGATCGAGATCGCCCGGTCTCTCGGGCTGCGGACCGTCGCCACCACACGGTCGGCCCGCAAGGAGCAGTCGCTGCTCGACGCCGGTGCCACGGCCACGGTCGTGGCCGGTCGGGACGACCTCGGCGAGGTCATCGACCGGGCGACGCAGGGTCGCGGGCTGGACGCGGCGTTCGACCCGATCGGCGGACGTTCGCTCTTCGACTACGTGGATCACCTGGCCAGCGGCGCGACCGTGCTCGGCTACGGGACGCTGTCCGACGAGCAGCCGGTCATCCCGGTCGCCGCGATGTGCCGGGCTCGGGCGGTGTTCCATCCGTACTCGCTCTTCAACCACATCGACGACCCGGTGCAGCGGCGGGGCGCCGTCGGCTACATCTCCGATCGGATCGCCTCCGGCGCGCTCACTCCTCGCGTCGACCGCGTCTTCCCCTTCGACGAGGCCGTCGACGCGTATCACTACATGCTGTCCAACAGCCAGGTCGGCAAGATCGTCGTCACGGTTCCCTGAGGCTATGGCCCCTGCCACCCACAGATCCGATGCGGCCCAAGAGGATTGGCTGCATCGCATCGATAACGCTCTCGACGCGGTCATCGATGCTCCACGCTCCGGTGCCATCATCGCCCCCGACGGCGGTGATGGCACCGGGCCCGCGATCCAGGTCCGTTACGCGGACGACCGGGTCGGCGAGGAGCGCTTCTTCGGCCCTCGGGCCGGAGAGCCCCCGGGCATCGTCGTCGACCGAGACCTGCTCCTCGTCTCCCTCGGGTCGCGGCCGGGCGACGGCGCGGAGCCCGACACCGAGACCGTGCGCCGTGCAGCACGCGACGCGGGACGGCTGCTGCGACCCGGGGCATACCGCGTCCTCACCCCGGACCTGCCGCAGCAGGCGATCACAGCGGTCGTCGACGGCCTGGTGTCCGGTTGTCCAGCGCCGGCAGACACCACTCTCGTGGTGGCCGCCGATCAGGTGCCGTTCGCGCAGTCTGGAGCACAGCAGGCGTATGCCGCACGCCTCGCCGGGCTGCTGACCAGTGCACCGCCCAACGTCCTCACGCCCGAGCGAGCGGCGCGGATCGGTCGAGACATCGCCGCCCGAGTCGGTCTCGAGTGCGAGGTGCTGGAGCCCGACGACATCGTCCGGCAGGGCTTCGGCGGACTGGCGGCCATCGGACAGGGCTCGTCCCACGGACCCCGGCTGGTCCGCCTTCGCTACCGGTGCGGGGGCAATGCCCCGACGCTGGCCCTGGTCGGCAAGGGAATCACCTTCGACAGCGGAGGCCTCTCGCTCAAGCCTCCTGGCGCACAACAGAACATGCGCATGGACATGGCCGGAGCCGCCGTCGTCCTCTCCGTCATGGCGACCCTGGGCCGGCGACGCCCACCGCTCGATGTCGAGGCAGTGCTCCCCTTTGCGGAGAACCTGCCCGGAGGGAACGCCGCACGCCCCGGCGACGTGGTCACCGCCTGGGACGGCACCCCGATCCAGCTGCTCGACCTGGACTTCGAGGGCCGCGTCATCCTCGCGGACGCCCTGGCCCTCGCCGCGTCGGGTCGACCCGACCTGATCATCGACCTGGCCACGCTGACCCATGCCGCGGTCGCCGCACTCGGACCCGACATCGGCGCGGTCCTCGGGCGCGACCAGCACGCCGTGGACCTCACCCTCCGTGCCGCTCGCCACGCCGGAGAGCCCATGTGGCAGCTTCCCTGGGCCGAACGCTACCGCGACCAGGTCAGGACGGACCGCGGCGTGCGCAACCACCCCCTGACCGACACCGGGCGAGCCCTCACCGCGGCACTCTTCCTCGGAGAGTTCGTCCCTTCGGAGATCCCCTGGGCCCATTGCGACATCGCCGGACCGTCCTGGTCGGGGACGACGAGCGAGGACGGAGGAACGGGCTTCGGCACCCGCACCCTGCTCAGCTTCCTCGACCAGCTGACCGCGTCGCCGGCATACCGCTCGGCAGGGAAGCAGCAGCCATGACTCGAAGCCGTCCGATCGATCTCACCAGCGACCACGCGGCCGTCCGCGTCACGACGACTGCCTCCTTCCAGGGAGTCTCGGCCCGTGGGTACCGTTCGTGAACCCATCGGGCTGACCGCGACGGCGGGATCGGGCGATCCCTTCCGAGGCGAGCTCGTGGGCGGGCTTCCTCAGGCCAGGGAGCGTTCCACCTGCAGCTGGGTCTGGCTCGCGACGAATCCGATGGAGCGGTAGAGGTCGATCGCGGGATTGGCGGGATCCACGACGATCACCAGGGTCCGGGCGTGCAGCTCGATGAGGCCGAAGCGGGCCGCCTCGACCAACAGGGCCGTCGCATATCCCCGTCGACGAAAGGCCGGGTCGGTCAGCACCGACTGATAACGGGCGAGCCCGTCGCCGGCGCGCACGATGCCCAGCTCGGCCACCAGGCTGCCGTCGACGAACGCGCCGAACCAGGCCCCGTGCCCAGCACGGGTCAGCGCGCGATTGGTCTGGACTCGTGCCTCCATGAAGGGCAGCTGCTGCGACGGGTCGCTGCTTCCGATCATGTTCAGCTGCACGCTTTGCGCCCAGTCCTCGTCGGACACCAGCCGGCGGCAGTCCGCGTCGACGGTGTCCCGCCGATCCGGCGGACTGTGCGTGGTCAGCACCGTATCCGCGCTCACCGAGAAGCCGTGGTCGGCGAACCAGCCGACCTCGCGGGCGCCGGCGTCCGTCGTGTCCAGACCCAACGCGACGTGACGTGCCCTCGGAAACTCCGCGTTGAAGCGATCAACCCACGTGTGCGACGTGCCCGCCTCTGGCACGGTGGCCAACAACAGGAAGTTGCCCCACCAGAACGTGGGGTTGTGCCGGGTGCGGACCACGAGGTGGTCCCCGCGGTCGACCACGTCCGAGCCGCCGAGCCGCAGCAGCTCCAGATCCGTTCGAAAGGCCAGCGATCGCACTGCGCGCACCGGAGAACCGTAGCTCACACCTGCGCCGGCCCTACTGTGGCGCCCAATCCGCTCGCAGGACGACATCGGCCAGGACGAGTCGGGCGTGAGTGTGGTCGCCGGGTCGACGATCTCGCTGCGGCTCAGAACAGATTGGGCCGTAGGGGTGTGGCGGCCGTGAGGCCGCCGTCGACGGTGATGGTCTGGCCGGTGATGAACGAGGCGGCGTCGGACGCGAGCCAGGCGACGGCTTCGGCGACATCCGAGGGTCGCCCCAGTCGGTTGGCGGGGTGGCGAGCCACGGCATCGCGTCGGGCGGCGTCGGCATCCTTGGCGAGGTGAAAGGCGTCGTCGCTCATCGCGGTGTCGATCCAACCGGGGCGGATGCTGTTGCAGCGGACCTGGGGCCCGTGGTCGACGGCGATGGACCGGGTGAGCCCGTGGACGAAGGCCTTGCTGGCGTTGTACAGGGCCAGCTGTGGGTCGGCTACGTCGCCGGAGATGGAGCCGATGTTGATGATCACGCCGCCGTGCTGTGCCATCTCGGGCAGGACGGCGCGGCACATGGCGAAGACGGCGCGGCAGTTGGTGCCGACGAGCCGGTCCCAGTCGGCGTCTGTCGTCTCCAGAAGCGTCTTCTCGAGCTGCATGCCGGCGTTGTTGACCAGCAGGGCGATCGGACCGTGCCGGCCCTGGACCTCCTCGACGAGGCGTTCGGCGTCCCCAGGCCGGGCGATGTCCGCTCTGATCCAGTCGACGACGTCGGGTAGGTCGGTGGGGCGTGGCCCTCGTCCGCAGGTGATGACCTGATCGTGGTCGTCGCGAAGAAGCCGGTCGATGATGGCCCGGCCGATGCCACGGCTGCCCCCGGTGACGATGGCGACCCGACGTGGCATACGGCTCACGATCGCATCTGTTGGACCTGTGCGGTGAGCCCTCCGTCGAGGATCCACAGCTGTCCGGTGGCGTACCGAGCCTCGTCGCCGGCGAGCCAGGTCACGAGGTTGGCGACGTCGTCCGGGGTGCCGTAGCGCCGGATGGGGTGGATGTCGCGTACGGCCCCTTGGTGGCGCAGTATGCGGCCAGGCCCGGGTCGGCGACGAAGCCGTCGTAGGAGCCGATGCCGCCTCGCCCCCCGACGACCAGCGCGGCCCGGCCCTGCAGCGTCATGTCCGAGATCCGTTGCGGGTGGCGGCGATGACGGCAGCCAGGCGCTCGTCCCGCAGCGCCGCAAGGGTGGGGATGTCCTCGTTGCGGGCAGAGAGGCCGGCGACGAGACGGGCCGCGGTCTCGGCGTCGAGGTGCGGTGTCCCGAGGTCGTCCCACCAGCGGTTGAAGCTGTCGGCGTACCGGTCGCAGAAGGCGGCCAGGCCGCCGTCGTCGCCGCCGAGGTGGAACAGCCGGGTCGGTCCCATGACTGCCCACCGCACCCCAGGCCCGGCGGCGACGGCGGTGTCGACGTCGTCGACGGTGGCGACCCCTTCGGTGACGAGGTGGATGGCCTCGCGCCAGAGCGCCGCTTGCAGCCGGTTGGCGACGTGGCCCGGAACCTCTCGGTGCACCTCGATGGTGGTCTTGCCCACGGACTCGTAGAAGGCGCGAGCGGCGTCGACGATGCCGGGCGCGGTGCGGCCGTTGCCCATGACCTCGACCAGGGGGATGAGATGGGGCGGGTTGAACGGGTGGCCGAGAACGAGTCGGGACGGGTCGGTCCACCCGGCTTGCAGCTCGGACAGGGTGAGCCCGGAGGCGGAGGAGGCGAGGATCGCTCCGGGCTCCAGGACCGGCTCGATCTCGGCATACAGGGCGTGCTTCAGCGGCAGCCGCTCGGGGATGCTCTCTTGAACGAAGCCGGCGCCGGCGACGGCTTCGCGGGCGTCCTCACAGGCCACGAGCTCACCAACGGGTCCAGGGGTGGTGGCCAGCCCGAGCGCGGTGAGGACTGGCCAGGCCTCCTCGACGGTTTGCTGGACCCGATCCGCGGTGGCCGGGTCGGGGTCGTAGACGGTCACTGAGCGGCCGGCGGCGAGGAAGAGTGCCGTCCAGCTGCGGCCGATGAGGCCCCCGCCGAGCGCGGCGACCCGCCCGGTGTCAGAAGCCGACATGCTCGGCCCCCTTGAGGCCGAGACGCTCCCTGGCCTGCGCCGGGGTCGCCAAGGTGTGGCCCAGGGACTCCACGATGCCGCGGATCTTGGCGACCTGTGCCGCGTTGGAGGCGGCCAGCTCACCGGGCCCGATGAACAGGCTGTCCTCCAGCCCGACCCGCAGGTTGCCGCCGAGCATGGCGGCCTGGGTGGCGAACGGCATCTGGTGCCTGCCGGCGGCCAGGACCGACCACTCGTAGCTGTCGCCGAACAGCTTCTCGGCGATCGTGTGCATGTGCTGCAGGTTGTCCAGGTCGGCGCCGGCGCCGCCGAGGACGCCGAAGACCATCTGGACGAAGAACGGCGGCTCGACCCAGCCCTGGTCGATGAGCCAGGCCAGGTTGTACAGGTGGCCCAGGTCGTAGCATTCGAACTCGAACCTCGTGCCGTGGCCCTGGCCCAACTCCTTCACGACGTATTCGAGGTCGGCGAAGGTGTTCTTGAAGACGAAGTCGCGGGTCATCTCCAGGAATGCCGGCTCCCAATCGTGCTTCCAGTGCTGGTACTTCTCGAGCATCGGGAAGATGCCGAAGTTCAGCGAGCCGACGTTCAGGGACGCCATCTCCGGGGATGTCGCCACCGCGGCGCGCAGCCGCTCCTCCCGGGTCATGCCCAGCCCGCCGCCCGTCGAGACGTTGAGGACGGCGTCGCACGAGGCTGAGATCTTCGGCATGAACTCCTGGAACAGCTCGGGACGTGGATCTGGTTGCCCCGTCTCGGGATTGCGCGCATGCAGGTGAATGATCGCTGCACCCGCCACGGCCGCCCCGACGGCAGCGGCGGCGATCTCCTCGGGGGTGACCGGCAGGTGCGGTGACATGGTCGGCGTGTGGATCCCGCCGGTCGGGGCGCAGGTGACGATGATGCTACGCGACGCGGCCATGGGTCAGACTCCTGTCGTCGCGACGGCCGCCTCGGCGGGCGCGGGGCGCGCTTCGTCGGCGAGCCCGACGAGGGACCGGTATGCCTGCAGGAGGAGTCCGTGGAAGTGGTGGACTCCGTGCTCGGACAGTCCGGAGCCGGAGCGCGACGCGTCGAAGACGATGCGGCCCTGGTCGAAGGCGGGGGTCCGCATACCACGTTGGACGCTCTCGACGAGGGCGATGTCCTGCTGTTGCAGGACGTCGTCGATGTAGTGGACGGCGTCCTGCTCGGCTGCGGTCGGCTCGGTCGTCTCGAGGAAGAAGTCCCAGGTCTCCAACGTCCGCTCGGGGCCGGCGGGGATGACCTGGAAGACCATGAAGTTGCCGCGGCCGGGGTAGCGCAGCAGGCAGGTGTTCGGCCACAGCCACCACACCGCGTGCTGGGTCACCTTCGCGTCCACGACGTCGTAGGCGGCGTTGTGGTGCTTGCCCGCCTCGGCGAAGTGGCTCGACCAGATCCCGTGGGTGACCACCTCGTAGGTGTCCATGTCGACGAGGTCGACGAACTCCTTGTGGGCGACATGGCAGTGGTAGCACTCGAGGAAGTTGTCGATGACGTTCTTCCAGTTCGTCGCGACGTCATAGGTGAGGCGCTTGGCATGCGTGAGGGTGGCCACGTCGGGGGCCCAGAAGGCGATCTCCTCGGCCAGGTCGGGTGCCTGACGCGCCAGCGGCGCCGCGGTCGGGTCGAGGTTGACGTAGACGAACCCGCCGAACTCCTCGACCTGGATCTGGTCCAGGCAGATCTCCGACTTGTCGAAGGAGACCATGGTGTCCGCGCGACGGGCCGCCTTCAGCCCACCCGAAAGGTCGTAGGTCCATGCGTGGTATGGGCATACTATGGTGCGGGTGGTTCCCGAGCCGGACAGCAGCTCGTGCGCTCGGTGCTTGCACACGTTGTAGAACGCCCGCAGGGCGCCCTGCCGATCGCGGACCACGGCCACCGGCATCCCTGCCACGGTGGCGGCGATGTAGCTCCCCGGAGAAGCGACCTTCTCCACGTGGCAGACCCACTGCCACGTCCGGGAGAACACCCCTTGCAGCTCCGCCTGGAACCACTTCTCCTCGGTGTAGGCCGGCGCGCGCAGAGACATGGACTCTCCCGGCTCAGGGTCGTACCCCGCGCCGATGGCGCGCACTTCATCGATCGTCACAGCAACCATGGCAGGCATCCTAGTTCGTAGTTGTACGGTCGTTCAAGGATTGATGATTGGTCAGAGGTCGAGGACCAGCCGGGGGCAGCGGGCCCGTGAGACGCAGATGCACAGGCAGTCCCCCGCCTCGCGCTCCTCGTCGGTCAGGACGGAGTCGCGATGGTCGATCTCGCCCTCCAGCACGTCGATGATGCACGTGCCGCAGGCCCCTTCGGAGCAGGCGTAGTCCACGTCGTGGCCTGCCCCGCGCAGCACGTGGAGGATCGACGTACCCGCCGGCACGCGCAGTTCCTCCCCGCTGGAAGCGAGAGCGACGACGAAGTCCTCCTCGGAGCCTGCCTCGGCGGCGACCGGGTCGGGCGTCACTGCGGTGAATCGCTCGAAGAAGATCGAGCCGCGGGCGAGGTCGCTGCTCGCCGCAAGGGTGGCGGACAGCATGACCTCCGGCCCGCAGACGTAGTAATGCGTCCCCGCCGCTCGCTCCTCCAGGAGCGCACGAAGGTCGAACAGCCCGTCCTCGTCGTCGCAGTGCAGTCGGTAGTCGTCGCCCGGGTCAAGCGCCCGGAGACGGGTGTCGAAGGCCGCCGCGGAACGAGTTCGGACCAGGTAGTGGACCTCGAAGGTCCGACCCGCGGTGCGCAGCGACCGGGCCATGGCATACAGCGGGGTGATGCCGATCCCGCCGCCCAGCAGGACGACCGGGTCGTCGGCGGTGCTGCGCAATGGGAACCGGTTGCGCGGGACGGACGCCGGCAGCACCGCGCCCAGGTCAAGGGCATGCAGCTCACGAGACCCCCCACGCCCGGCATCCTCCCGCTTGACCGCGATCCGCACCTGCCGGCCGTCCGCGCTCCACTCGACGAGAGAATAGGTCCGGACCGTCCCGGATGGGAGGTGCACATCCAGATGGGCGCCTGCCGTGCAGCCGGCGAATGCGCCGTCGGTCGCCGCAAGCGTGAACATGCTGGTGTCCGTGCTCAGCGGCTCGATCCCGACCAGCTCAGCCTTCACCAGTTCCTGCATCGCTCACCCGTCCTTGATCGTCGCCGACGACCAGGATAGAGCAATTTGTACGATCGTTCAATACTAATCGTGGACGATCGTTCAGGAGGTGAGTGCGATCTGCTCGCACCGAACGCTGGAACGGCGTAGGGAGGCCCGGTCGAGACCGAGCAACGCCGTGAGCCACATCCCGTTCTGGATGACGGCGATGTCCGCGGCCCGTTTGAGACTTTCCGCTCGGGTGAGGGAAGGGCGGGCGGAGCGGATGAGCTGGGCCAGTCCGAGACGGTACTGGCGTTGCGCCTCGGCGTTGATCTCGCCGAAGTCGGAGCTGGCTTGGGCCAGAGCCCACAGCTGCAGTCGCAACGACAGGTACTCGGTCGTCAGGAGTGCTGGGTCCGCGACGCGACCCAGGGCCGTCTTCAGCTGCGTCTCCGGCGACAGGGAGGGGTCGGGGGCGAGCAGGGCGACATCGTCCTGCTCGATCCGGCGCAGAGCAGCCCGCACGAGGCTGTTCTTGTCCTCGTAGTAGTAGTTGACCAGACCGAGCGCCACTCCGGCCTCGCGTGCGACGGCCCGCATGCTCACCCCGGAGATGCCGTGACGGCCCAGCAACGCTATGACGGCGTCCAGGATCCGTTCCTGGCGGTCGACCTTGGGGACAGGCGCGTCGGGCGGAGACACATCCGCGAGTGTAGGTCCAGGCGGGCCGCGACAACTTCAGACGCACGGTTCATCTCCCTTGATCCGGCTGGGCTCGGCGGTGTGAGCTGATCGCGCTGGCCAAGGGAGCCGCCACCAGGTCCGACTCGGACGCGTTGGCGTATCACCTCGCATGTGCATTGTGCTGCCACCGGGTCCCGTCCGGAAGAGCCACTGACTGCGTGTGGGGACCGGCCAGTCCGGCCGGTCCCCACACCCGGTCTGGTCGTTATGACTGGTACATGCAGCCGTAGGGCGAGTTCTGTCCCTTGACCCACGTCGGGATGCTCCGCGTGGTCAGGTAGGTGTTCTCGAAGTACGGCTCGACGGCGCCGACGTTCGTGGTGTCGGTCGGTCCGACCTGGAGGTCGATCGGCCCGGCCAGCTGGTCGGCGGTTGCGGCAGGCAGACCGAAGACCTCGTAGGACCCGCCGGCCCCGTTGGATCCGAAGTTGCCCGTGCCGATGTTCAGACCGATCCACGACTCGGTGCCGACCCCTGCCCAGAACGCGTTCGCGTCGCTGTTGGCGAACGGGTCCCTCGCCTTCCCGTCGTAGTTGGCGTTGATGCAGGAGAGCGGGTTGCCGAGGGTGGTGGGGCCGCTCCAGACGGTGTACACCGGGGCCATGAGGGTGCCCCACAGGTACCGGTTGACGGCGTACTCCGTGGCCGTCTCGACGTCGTTCTCGGTGTGTCCGGCCAGCCCGTACTCCGTCCCGAGCAGGTGTGCGCCCTGCATCAGCTTCACCGGGTCGGAGTCGAGGAAGTCACCGTAGACACCGAACTCCTTGGAGGCATCGTTGAGCTGGGTCGCGATATTGGCGGCCGCGGTGTCCTGGGTGACCTTCTCGTCGCCGCCGAGCTGGGGTCCGGGTCCGCTGTCGGCCATGAACATGCCCTCGAGCTTGAGCATCGTGGAGAACATGCGCATCTCGGGGCCGAGGGAGCCTGCTGCGCTGGCGATGGTGGTCACTTCGTTGAGTGCCATCACCGCGTCGGTGTCCGCCGTGTTCGTCGACTTCGGCAGGTTCTTGAGGATGTTGTCGCCGATCGTGGGTGCATTGACGATCGCGCTGTCCTTGGCGTCGCCGAAGAGCTTCTGGTATTCACCGACCGCGGAGCGGATGACCGCGGCGTCCTGGAACTCGGCTTCGACCGCCGTCCGGACCGTGGCGAAGTCCGCTGCGGTGTATCCACCTGCTGCTCCCTGACTCGCGGTGAATGACAGACCCGCAAGGATCTGGGCCTCCGAGAGCAGGAGGCTGGAGTTCGTACTGCACAGCGCGCCGCGCAGCGGGTCGGGAGCGCTCGGGCACAGGAACTGCGAGGGGTCGGTCTCGATCGAGCTGCCGGGGGCCTTCTCCAATGCGGTTGCGATGTCGGTGAATGCCGCCTGCTCGGCGCTGGTCGGGGCCCGCAGGCCGCCGTTGTCGTCCGGCACCCAGTCGCTCCAGGACGACGGCGCCTGGTAGACGAGCTGCGTGAGCTCGTCGTCGCCCCGGACCTGAGTCGTGGCGGCCGGCGTGGTCGTCATCGGCACGTAGTCGTTCTGGGTCTGGTCGCGGACGAGCAGCGACTGCAGCACCCCGTCTCCGCTGCGCTCCGAGCTGGCCTCCTGACTGAGCCAGACGGCCTGAGCGATCGGCAGGGCCGCACCGTTCGGGTTGGTGTAGCGAGCGCTGACCAGCGCGTAGTAGCCATTGGCGGGGAGCAGCGGGTTGCCGAATCGGCTGACCACATCGGCGTTCCCGCCGAGAGCAGCGATCGCGTTCGCCAGCGACCCCGTGGGGTTGATGGCGGGGAGCTTTCCGAAGCCCTGGAGCAGCACCGTGACGTGACCGTTGGTGTTGGCGTTGGTCAGCTCGGTCGCGAGCCGGCCCTCGGTCGCGGCATCCGCGGTCGTGTTGCCGACCAGTGAGTAGGCGGTCGCGGGCCCGGTCGGCTCACCGACATTGTCGAGCGTCAGCAGCTCGAACCCGCCGGTTGCGCCACTCGAGAGCGAGACGGGGTAGGACTTGTCGCCCACCTTCATCGTGTTGGTCGTGGTGGTGTCACCGGCCTGACGCGTCTGGACGTTGAGCATGTCACTGTCGGTCCATGTCGCAGGGCTCACCCCGGCCGCCGGCTCCAGCCACCCGTGCAGGTTCGTGTTGCAGTTCCCGTCGCCGGGGCAGTCACCCATGCTCTCGTTCTCGGCGACCTCCCGGGTGCCGATCCAGATTCGGGAGCCGTTGGGCTGGCCGGCGAAGGAGACGTTGTGGTCCTTCCACACCGCGACCGTGACCGTGCCGGCCCTCGGTGTGACCCCGGTGCCGTCCAGGCTGGTCGCGACGGGTGCGAGCGTTGCGGCATCGAGCTGGACGATGACCGCCGACCCGGTCGTGAGGGTCGAGGTGTATGCCTTGCCGGCGATGTACATCGTGTTGTAGGTGCTGCCGCCGTCGACGGACTCGAGGTCGGTGCCGACGTACAGTCCCTGCACGCCGAGCGCCGGAGCGCCATCGGCGCCGAGCCGGCCCGAGCCCAGCGTGTGCTTGAAGGTCCACCTCTTGGTGTCGATGCCACCGCGGTGGTTCTGGACGAACAGCGTGACCTGGTTGACGCCCGAGCGCAGACCGGACAGCTTGGTCAGCCGCCAGGTGTGCGCCGTGCGGAAGCCGGGGTCGTTGATGTCTGCGACCGCCACGCCGTTGACCGCGAGGGTGGCCTTGGTGGCCGTCGTCGTCCGGGCGGACACCGTGACGGCGCCGCTGTCGATGGTGCGGGTGTGCACGCTCGCCAGCAGCCCAGGCACGGTGTGGCCGACCGTGAACGTCTCCGAGGCGGTGCCGCCGCTGCCGTGCTTGGTCAGGGCCTGGACCAGCAGGCTGCGAGTGCCCTGGCCGACCAGGTGGACGGGGACCTCCGCGCTCCAGATCCGGCCGTGGCGACTGAGGCGCTTGGAGATGTCCGTCGTGCCGATGAACGCCTTGATCCCGGTGACGCCGGTACCGGCACGCAGGGTCACCCGGACCGAGCTGCCGGTGACGGCGCGTGTCGCCGACGGCGAGGTGATCTCGACGCCGGTTGCCGACAGCGCGGTCGTCGTCGATGCGTTGTCCTGTGTGTGCGGGACTGACGCGGACGCCGACCCTGCGGGGACGGCGGCGGCCAGCGCGAGGCTGGCCCCGACAGTCGCCATGAGGATCCGGCTGGTGTGGAGGGTGGCGGTGTGCTTGATGCGGTTCATCGTGTCTGCTCCTGCTGGCGGGGTTGAGGAGGCTCCTCAACGGCATGTCGCCAGAGTGTGGGAGCGGGCTCACAAACTGCTCACATCACGGCGACATCCGATGTGATGTGAGCAGTTCGTGAGTCCGGCCGGGACGATGGGGATCCGACAGACGAGGCAGGACCAGATGACGACGACGCGACCGCCCGGTGCCGCGGCGACCCACCCCGTGGTGGTCGCCGCGACCGAGACGCTGCCCGACCACCATGCGATGCTCCGCGCCGAGATGGCACTGGCCGACCTGTGTGCCGACGGACCCGTCATGCTGCTCGACGGGTCGGTGCAGCACTGGCCGATGGATGCGCCACAGCCCTGCGGTCGGGCGGTGCGCAACGTGGCCCGGGTGTCGCCGCTGCCACCAGCCATCTGGGAGACGATCGCCCGGGCGCTGGCGGGGACCGACGCGTCGTCGGTGCTGCCGACCGGGGCCGCCCTGCGACCAGGTGACTCCGTCATCGTCGCCTTCCTGGCCACCACGCAGGGAGCCCCGATCGGCGCGACGGACTGGCCGGCGCTGGCATACCACCGCGCCATCACACCCGACGCCTACCGCGACCTGCTGTCGGCACGCACGACAGGACCGTGAACGACCCGGGCCGGCCAGGAGACGAGCACTACGGGGCCGTCGACCAGCCCTGGGAGCCCCGGCGCCAGGCGGTCCGGAACTCCTCGGCAGGCAGCAGGTCGCGCACCGCCTCGAACATCGGCTGGACGGCGCGCGAGAAGGGCCACGACGTGCCGGCCGCGAAGGCGCTCGCCCGCGCCTCGGCGAACAGGGCGACAGCGCGGTCGAGGTCGCCGGCGAGGACCGCGAAGCCGGCGGCGAACTCCGGGATGCTCGGGGTGACGAGGGACCCGAGGTGTTGCTGGTAGCTCGTGACCTGCTCCAGCAGCCGTTCGCCGGCCGGGACGTCCTGCCGCAGCAGCGCGCACAGCATGCCCAGCAGGCTGGCCAACCAGGCGGCGTAGAGGTTGTCCTCCGCCAGCGCCCGTTCCAGCAGCTCCCTCGACCTGCGGGCCGTGACGTCCGAGACCTCCGGCCCGACCTGGACCAGGGTCGCCAGCAGGCTGGTATACAGCTCCGCCGTGGTGTCCCCGGCGTCGGCGTGGCGCTGGAGCTCGGTGTCGACCAGCTCCAGCCCACTGCCGTCCTGCGTCAGGGTGGCCCAGCGGGCCGTGGCGATCAGCTGGAGGGTCAAGCGGTCCCGGGCGGCCCCGGTGCGGGCCAGCGCCTGGCGGATCAGCGGCTCCGCCAGGTCGGGTCGACCGCCGATGACGTGCGCACACGCGAGAGTCACCCGGGCCATGTCGCGGTCGCGGGGGTCGGCATCAGCCATCTCCACGGCGATGGCGGCCCAGCGCAGGGCCTCGATGACCTTGTTGTTGTAGTAGTAGTACAACGTCAGGTGGCCGAGGAGATGCACCCCGAGGGGGTCGGGGTCGGTCACCAGGCTCTGGCCGAGGACGGCCGTCAGGGTGTCGTGGTTGTCCGACACGCGGGGGAACCACCCGTCGACGTCGGCGCGCTCGAAGTCGGGATGCGCCGCCACGAGCTGCTCGACGAAGCCGGCCCGAGCTCGGTATGCGGCATCGCCCTGCTCGCTCGCCGACAGTGCTCGCTCGGCGTGGGCCCGGACGGTCGCCAGCTGGCGGTAGCGGGTCGGTCGCCCGTGCTCGGTGGGGCGGACGACGTCGAGCAGGGAGCGGTGCACCAGCTGCGCGAGCAGGTGCGGCACGGACTGCGGCGCAATGCGGTCGTCGGCGACGACCGCAGTAGCCGCCTCGACGGTGAAGATGCCGGGCAGCACCGACAGCCGGGCGTGCGCGGTCGACTCCTCCTCGGGAAGGAGGCGGACGCTCCAGTCGATGGAGCGGTCGATGGCGTCGTGATGGGAGACGCCGCCGGATCCGACGCGGGACAGGTCGGCGAGGCTGTCGGTGACCTGGGCGAGGATCTCGTGGACCCCGAAGCTGCGGATCCGGGCCGCGGCGAGCTCGATGGCCAGGGGGAGGCCGTCGAGGGCGGCGCAGATGGACTCGACGACAGCGCCGTCAGGGGCGGGGTCGAGCTGCGGCTCGAGGTCGGCCACCCGGGCCAGGAACAGCTGCGCGGCAGGGGTGGCGCCGACCTCGATGCCCCGTGCTCCGCCCAGGGTGTCCTGCGTCGGGAGCGGTGCAAGGCTCCACAGCACCTCGCCGGCCACCCCCAGTGGCTCTCGGCTGGTGGCCAGGATGCTGCTCTCGCCCTCGACGCCGAGCAGGTCCTCCACGACGGGTCCGAGACCGGGTAGCAGGTGCTCGCAGTTGTCCAGGACGAGCCGGATGCCGCGGTCCAGCAGGTAGCTGCGCAGGCTGGATATGACGTCGCCGGTCGCCGACGCGGCCACGCCGAGCCGGGAGGCGATGGCATACACCGCGGCGGAGGGACCCTCGGCGGCGGTGAGGTCGACGAACCACACCCCGTCCGGCGAGGAGCCCGTGGCGCGGCGCGCCGTCTCGATGGCCAACCGGGTCTTGCCGCAGCCACCCGCACCGACGATGGTCAGCAGGCGGTGCTGCTCCAGCACCCGAGCGAGGCGGGTCACCTCGTCCTCGCGGCCGATGAGTGTGGTGAGGGTCAGCGGCAGGTGGGTCTGCGGGGCGACGGTGGGCGCCCTCGACGTGCGCGTCGGGCCCGGGTCCTCCGTCCCGTCGGCGACCGGTGCCGGGCTGCCGCCGAGGACCGCGCCGAGGCCGGGATCCCGGCTCAGGACGCGCTGGTGCAGGTCGCGCAGCTGGTCACCGGGCTCCATTCCCAGCTCGTCGAGCAGCAGCGTGCGCACCTGGCTGTAGGTGTCGAGCGACTCCTTGATCCGGCCCGACCGGTAGCGGGCGAGCATGAGCAGCAGCCAGACCCGCTCGCGTAACGGAGAGGACGCCGTCAGCTCCTCCAACAGGACCAGGGCCCGGTCGACCTGGCCCACCTGCAGCAGAGCGTCGGCGTACCGCTCCTGGACCTGCGCGTGCAGCTCGGTCAGGCGCGCGACACCTGTCGCCGCCCACTCCTCGTCGGCGACGGCCTGGAACGGCGTGCCACGCCACAGGTCCAGGGCCATCGCATACCGCCCCGCCGCTCGCGCCGCATCACCGCCGGCGAGCGAGGCATCTCCCTGCTCGGCGAGCTGGACGAAGCGGAGGGAGTCCGCGCCGGTCGGGTCCACGACGAGGCGGTATCCCCCGTGGTCGCCGACGAGGACGGTCCACGGCGAGCCGCGCCGGTGGTCCGGCTCGAGCACACCGCGCAGCCGCCAGATGAGGGACTCCAGCGGCCCGGTCACCTCGGCGACCGACCGGTCGTCCCAGCCCGCGGCGACGAGCTCCTCGCGGGACACCCGGCTGTTGGCCTTCAGCAGCAACGCGGTCAGGATGCGCTCCGGCTTCGGGCCGCCCACGGGACGCGTCCCGCTCGTCTGCCCCCGCCGCTCGAGCTCGACGACCAGGGGTCCGAGGTCTCGCAGGCGCAGGACGGCACGCATCGGGACGGGCTGCGCCGCTCCGGCCGGCAAGGTCACGGCGCCGAGCCTAGCCAGCCACCCGACTCGTCGGTACGCATTCGGTCGACCCTGTGCCAGAGGCCAGGCAGACCGTGTGGAGCCCGGGTCGTGTCCTGCCGGTTTCGCCTTCGGCGACGGCACGACCGAAGGGCCCACAGGCGGGCGGCGACCAAGCACGTGTATGCCACGGCCGGCACCTTCACGATCACCCTCACCGTCGCCGCCTCCACGGGCGCCATGGCGAGGACGACGCGGCCGGTCGTGATGACCGGCGCCACGACGACAGATGGCGAGGACCTCCGGGACCTCAGCTCCGGATGACTCGGCGGTCCCTATCGATACATCCGGGCCGGCTATCGGGGGGTCTTCTCCTTCGAGTCGCACGTGTGGCCTGCGGAGCTCGACTGACTGGTGACTCCACGGCGGACCAGGGGACTGGTCTTCAGTTGCGCCCGGACCTCCAGCGTGAGGAAGCCCCTCGGCCAGCAGGTCGATGCATCAACAATCGCTCCGGTGAGCTTCGCACCATCCAGATTCGCGTCCAAGAAGGTGGCGTTGCGCAGATCGGCTCGTCGAAGATCGGCTTTCACGAGCGAGGCGTTGTAGAAGCTCGCTCCGTGGGCGTACGCGCCCTGGAGGTTGGCGTCCTCGAGATCGGCATAGGCCAGGTCGGTGCTGTGGAGCATCGCGTCCTGGAGGTCGACCCCTCTCAGGTCGGCGTTGTGCATGACCTTGCCGCTCAGGTAGAAGCCCTTCATGTCGTGGCCCGTGTAGTCGAACCCGGTCAGGTTGTTCTGTAGGCTCACCGCGAGCCGGAACGACGCGATGTCGGCCGCGTGCGACGCCTGGTCCTTGGCGTTGTCGATGGATATCTGCAGGAGGAAGACGGCGAGCGTGACGACTCCACCACTGATCAGGCCTGCTCCCAGCCCGCGGTAGCTCTCGGTCCTCGCGCTGGCCATGACCAGCAGCCCGACCGCCACGAGGACGACCAGCAGGACGAGGGTGTCCTTCGCGGGGTGGCTCTGGAGCCAGCTGACGAGGGCCACGGGGATGCCTCCCTTCGTGATGACGGGAAGGAGCCGGTATGTCGTGGTGCTCGGACACCCCGGCTGCACTGCTCACCATGCTCCTGCGGACAGCCATCAGGGCATATACGCAGATGTGCGTATATCAGCCGGTGCAGAGATGGACGCCATCAGGGACTCGAACCCGAACCCGCTGAGTCCCGGCGGGCACTTCGCGCCGCCGCCCGAGACCTCTCGACCGGGCTGCTGACCTGGGCAGACGCCAGTTCGGAGTCGCGTGAGGTTGTGCGCCGCTCTGCATCGTTTCGCGGTCAAAGCCCGGGGGCTGCCGGGGGCTGCCGGAGGCCGTCAGGCTGGGTCGGCGGCGCCGAGTCAGCTGGCCACGAGCGCGGTGACTTGGTCTAACTCAGAACCGTTGCGGTCCCGTTCGACCTCGATGTCGTAGTCGGTCTGCAGGTTGATCCAGAACCGCTCGTCGGTTCCCAGGGCCTTGGATAGGCGCAGCGCTGTGTCGGTGGTGATGGACCGCTTGCCGTGGACGATCTGGCTGATGCGGGTCTGGGGAAGTCCGGTGGCCTGGGCCAGGCGGTACTGGGAGATGCCGAGCGGTTCCAGGAACTCGGTGAGCAGGATCTCGCCGGGGGTGATTGGGTCGTGGGCGGTGGTCATATCGTGGGCTCCTCTCAGTGGTAGTCGGTGATCTCGACATGGTCGGCACCGTTGTCGCTCCAGACGAAGCAGACCCGGTACTGGTCATTGATGCGGATCGAGTGCTGACCGGCGCGGTTGCCGGTGAGTTTCTCCAGGCGGTTGCCGGGCGGCGCGCGCAGCGTGTTCAGTTGGGTTGCGGCGTTGAGCATTCGCAGCTTCCTGTGGGCTGCTCGTTGCAGATCCGGGCCGAGGGCGGATACACGTTCGCGGTTCCAGACCTTCTCCGTGTCGCGGTTCGCGAAGGACCGGATCACCCACCTATATTAACGCATAACGATACTGATGGTAAACGTTAGATGATCGTGGGTCCGCAGCCTCAGGATGAGGGGAGCAGGCGTTGGGTGGTCTCGTCCGCCGGTGCCTGGAGCATCGTGCCGAGAGCGGCGGGGTGGGCGGCGTACTTGGCTCGGTATGCCCGTGCCACCTGCTCGTTGAGGGCAGCGTCGGTGACCGGTTCGAGGGCGACGTCGGTCTCGACCTCGTGGACATGGATGCGGGCGCGGCCATCGTGGGTGGCGTGGCGGTACCAGCCACCCGCGGCGCCGTAGGCGGAGCGGACGAACAGGTCGTTGTCGACACGGACGACCCAGATGGGGATGAAGGATCGCAGCGAGCCGTCGCGCCGGTAGGTGCTGATGTGTGCCTCATCGGCCTCTCCGACGGTGGCCAACTGCTCCGGGGTCCAGGTCATCAGGTCGCTCCTTGCGTCGGATGGGACAGGGTCGCGGTCTACTTTGCCGGCGGGGGCAGCACGGTTGGGGATAGTGACGCGGGCGCCAGGAGGACGACGCTATACGTCGCATCCGCACCGCCGGACTCCATCCCGGCGGCAACGGCCGTGCCTCCGGGACTGCGGCGTATGACGACGGCCCGCGCACCGACCTCCTCCGCATACCGGCCGAGCGAGCGGCCGACGGCGCCCAGGTCGCCGACGCTGAAGAGCACGAAGCCGCGCGCGGCCAGCCTCCGGCCGGCAACGCGCTCCAGTTGCTCCTCGACCAGAGCCTGGGCCTGGGCGGCGGTGAGTGGCTCGATGGCCTGGTCGCCGACGATCTCGGTCTCGCGGACGTGGATGACGTCCAGCGGCGCGCCTTCGCGCGTGGCGAGGTCCGCCGCCCGATCGACGACCACATGGCGTGTCTCGTGGGCGCCGACCGCGACGATGACCGGACCGACCCGGCCGGCGCGGTCGGCCTCGGAGCCTCCCACCTGGCGAAGGTCCGGGACCGACGTCTCCGTCGTCTCGGCCTCGTCCCCGGCGCGTTGCAGCACGGCCCGGCCGGTGACGAGAACGACCATCCCGACCGCGAAGGCGACGGCCCCCACGACGAAGGCGATGCTCTGGTCGGTGGCGTCGGCGATGATGCCTGCAGCGAGCGGCGCGAGACCACCGCCGATGAACCGGGCGAAGCCGTAAGACGCCGAGGCGACCGAGCGATCGACCGGCGAGACGATCATGACCGCCTGCGTGGTCAGCGTGTTGTTGATGCCGATGAAGGCTCCGCTGACGATCACTGCGGCGACGACAACGCTCGGGATGTGGACCCAGATGGCGATGACGAGCATGACGGCTGCGAGTCCGGCAAGGTTGAGCAGGAGCACGCGCAGGATTCCGAAGCGGTTCTCAAGCCGGGGTGCGAACCAGACGGCGAACGCGGCCACGAGCAGGCCCCACGCGGTGAAGACGAGTCCTAGCTGGCTGGCGTGCAGGCCCATCGGGTAGGGCGCATAGCCCAGCATCGTGAAGAAGCCCCAGTTGTAGAAGAAGGCCACGAGACTCATGATCAGCAGGCCACGGTGACGCAGCGCCTTGATTGGGGCCGACAGAGAGGTTTTATGCTCCGGTCGAGGTGTCGCCGGCACCAGGAAAATCGTGGCGAGCAGCGCCACGAACATGAGCGCCGAGACGCCGAAGAACGGACCACGCCAGCTGATCGAGCCGAGGAGCCCGCCGAGGAGGGGTCCCACAGCGATCCCGAGACCAAGCGCAGCCTCGTAGAGAATGATCGCCCCGGAGAACCCGCCCCGCGCCGAGGCGACGATGACGGCGAGGCTCGTCGCGATGAACAGTGCGTTGCCCAGGCCCCAGCCCGCGCGGAACCAGACGATCCCCGTGACGGAGTTGACGAGGCCGGCACCGCCTGCGAACACGATGATGAGCAGCAGCCCAATCACCATGGTGCGCTTGGCGCCCAGCCGGCTGGACACCCAGTTGACGGCGAGCATAGCGACGGCCGTCACGACGAGGTAGCTCGTGAACAGCAGGGAGACTTCGCTCGGGGTCGCGTCCAAGCTGTGCGCCAGGGCGGGCAGGATCGGGTCGACGAGGCCGATCCCCATGAAGGAGATGACGCAGGCGAAGGCCACCGCCCAGACGGCGCGCGGCTGGCGGAACCCGCCCCGCCGCTCTTGGTCGGTGCGCGGTTCAGAGGACATCAGGCGGCTCCTTGGGACGGTGCTGGGGGTCGGGTGAGGGTCTCGCGTTCGCCGGTGGTCCACGGCAGCGGCCGCATCCCTGTCGGAGTCGGCGGTCGAGAGGCAGGCGACGTCGAGGAGGTCGCCCGGCCGCTCGATACCGACATCGCCGAGCCAGCGGCCCCAAAGATGGCGCAGTGGACGAGGTGCGCGGCGTAGTGGACGTGGCCGGAGGCGTCGATGTGAGCTTCGCGGCGGTGGCGATCGACGCGACCACACCGGCAGCGGACGCCGCGGTCGATGGCAACTGCAGCCAGCACTCGAAGGTCATGCCACGGCGTGGTCGGCCGGGGTGAGCCGAAGGCTGACTACTGCAGTGACGGCGGCGACCGCGGCAGCGAGGAACACGCTTACTCGTAGCCCGTGCACGAACGTCTCCGGGTCCGCCAGCAGGGCACCGAAAACGGCGACGGCCAGCGCTCCGCCGATCTGTCGAGCACTGTTGAACACCCCGCTGGCCACTCCGGCCCGCCGAGGGGGGACTGCATGCAGCAGCAGCGCCATGATCGGGGGCATGACGAACGGTCCGGCTATCCCGACCAGGATCATCGACAGCGAGTACCCGACGATGGGGGTCGCGGCAGGTGCGACGCCGATCACGACAAGTCCCACCGCCATTGCCACCAGCCCGGTCGCGACCAGGCTTCGTGGGCCGAATCGCTCCGCGAGTCGCGGCGTGAACGGGTTCAGGACAGCGCCGATCACCATCATGGGCAAGAAGCTGATCCCGGTGTCCAAGGCGCTCAGGCCACGCATCTGTTGGAAATAGAGGCTCATAACGAACGGCAGCCCGTAGTAGCCGACCATGAAGGCGAACCCGGTCACCATGGCGATGCTGACGGTGCGCGAACGGAACAGGTCCAGTGGCATCATCGGGTGCCTGCCTCTCGCCTGCAGGACGAGGAACCCCGTGATCGCGACAGTCGCCACGGCGAACGCCGAGATCGCCCGGGGTGACCCTGCCCCCGCCGCGCCGGTCTCGATCGCCCCGTAGGTCAACCCACTCATCCCCAGCACCGCGGCCACTTGTCCGGCCCAGTCGAAGGGTGTCACGTGGTGTGGTGCACGTACTGTGCGCGCCAAGAACGTCATCGCGACCAGCCCGATGGGGACGTTGACGAAGAAGATCAAGCGCCACGAGACCGTGGTGAGCAGGCCGCCAAGGAGGGGTCCTGAGGTGGCCGCCGCCACCCCGCCCATCGACCACCACGCCACGGCTCGAGCCCGTCGTGCCGGATCGGGGTAGGCGTGCGTCACCAGCGTCATGGAAGCCGGCATCAGGATGGCCGCGGCCGACCCTTGGACCAGCCTCGCAACGATCAGCGCCGCCAGGCTCGGAGCCAGGCCGCACCCTGCCGAAGCCACGACGAACACCAGCAGGCCGATACCGAACGAACGACGCGCACCGACTCGGTCAGCGAGTGACCCACCGGACAGCAACAGCGCGGCGAACATCAGCGTGTAGGCATCCACGACCCATTGCAACCCAGCGATCGAGCCGTTCAGGTCGGCGCCGATCTGCGGCAACGCGACGTTGAGGATCACCGCGTCCAAGGTCACGACGAAGAAGCCCAACAGCGCGGCTGTCAACGACCACCCCGCCGACCACGCGGGGGCAGCGTGCGTCGCCGACGGGAGCGAGTTCCTGGCCGTCCGACCACTGGAACCCTGGTCAGCGATCTCGGCGCACTCGTCCACCCACCCATGACATCCCCTCCGGAACCTCCCCGCCAGGCCCCGTCGTTCCAGGTTCTGACAGAACCTCCCACGTACTCGGGCGCCTACCTAGCCTGGGAGTCATGGGTGCCGATCGGATGAGCAATCGCGACGAGGTGCGCGACTTCCTGCGCACCCGACGGGCCCGGATAACGCCTGAGGCGGCCGGGTTGCCGATCTACGGGGGAAACCGGCGGGTTCCCGGACTGCGCCGCGAGGAGGTCGCGATCCTTGCCGGTGTCAGCGCCGACTACTACGCGCGGCTGGAGAAGGGGAACCTGTCCGGCGTCTCCTCCAGCGTTCTCGACGCTGTTGCCGGAGCCTTGCGGCTCGATGAGGCCGAACGGCTCCACCTCGCCGACCTCGCCCGTGCCGCCAACGCCAACCAGATGCGCCCCGCCCGGCCCCGCAGTCCCCAGCAGGTCCGCCCTGGTGTGCAACGGATCCTCGACGGGATGACCGAGGTCCCCGCGTTCGTCCGCAACGGACGCCTGGACATCATCGCCACCAATGCCCTCGGACGCGCGCTCTACTCGCCCGCGTTCGACACCCCGGTTCGGCCGGTCAACCTCGCCCGATTCCGCTTCTTCGACCCTGCCGCACGCGCCTTCTACCCCGACTTCGCCGACACGAGCCACACCACCGTCGGGCTGCTGCGCACCGAAGCCGGCCGACGCCCGCACGACGCGGCCCTCATGGCCCTCATCGGCGAACTCACGAGCCGTAGCGACGAGTTCCGAACTCTGTGGGCCACGCACAACGTCCGCCTGCACCGCAGCGGCACCAAGAGGTTCCACCACCCCGCCGTCGGCATCCTTGACCTGATGTTCGAGGAGATGGCTATCCAGGGCAGCGAGGATCTCGCCCTCACCGTCTACACCGCCGAGCCCGATACCCCCGCCCACGACGGGCTACGGCTCCTCGCCACCTGGGCGGCAAGCCAGCCGGACGCCCCCGGACCGGAATCCTCCGCGTCCGTTCTCTGAGCCAACAGAGCATGTGCATTCCCGCGTGCTGAAAGAAGAACTGATGTCATCGACCGAGACAAAGACCACATGGCTCGTCACGGGAGCCGCCCGGGGCATGGGCACCGAGATCGCGCACGCCGCACTCCGTGCCGGTCACCAGGTGGTCGCCACGGGACGGACTCCGAAGTCCGTCCGTGACGCCCTCGGCGGCCACGAGAACCTGTTCGTGCACGAGCTGGACGTCACCGACCATCAGAGCGCCGAGCGAGCCGTTCAGGCCAGCATCGACCGCTTCGCGCGGATCGATGTTCTCGTCAACAACGCCGGCAACTTCTACGCGGGCTTCTTCGAGGAGCTCTCTCCGGAGCAGGTTCGCGCCCAGATCGAGACCAACCTGTTCGGACCGATGATCGTCACCCGTGTCGTCTTGCCCGTGATGCGCGCTCAGCGCTCCGGACTGCTGATCGCGATCTCTTCCTCAGCCGGGCTCATCGGCTTGCCGTTCTGCACCGCATACAGCGCGGCGAAGTTCGGGGTCGAAGGGTTCATGGAGTCGTTGGCGCCCGAGATCGCACCCTTCGATATCCGAACGATGCTCGTCGAGCCCGGATCGTTTCGCACCGAACTTCTGCAACCCGAATCGACCAGCTACGCCAAGGCCTCCATCGACGACTACGGCGACCGCACCGATGAGACCATTGCAGCTTGGCAAGGCCGGAACGGTCAACAGCCGGGAGACCCCGCCAAGTTCGCTCGCGCCCTCGTCCAGCTGGTCGACAGCGACCAGCCGCCGCAGCGATGGGTCGCCGGAGCCGACATCGTCATCGCCGCCGAACAAAAGGCCCACACTCTGCTCGAGCAGATCGACGCACACCGCGAACTCTCCAGCTCTCTCGCCCACGACATAGGACACGGGACTGCAGTGGAGAACAACTGAAGATGAGCCGCCTTTGCACCGTTAGGTCGATAGTCCCTGATCTCCGTCAACAATGTGAGGGGCCCCCGACCTGCTTTCCTCGTTCGTTCGTCTTTGGTGGACCGCACCACTGAGCCCGTCGGTCTTCATGAGGCGTTCGACGGTGCAGCGTGCCACCGCGATGCCCTCACGGTTGAGGGTGAGCCACACCTCCCGAGCGCCGTACACCCCGCAGTTCGCAGCGTGCACCCGACGGATCTGCCCGAGCAGGAGCACGTCGCGCTGTTCGCGGGCGGTCGGCGCCTTCCCCACGTGGTCGTAGTACGTGCTCGGGGCCACCGGCAGCCCGTGCTCGGTGAGCACGGCGCATATGGGATCGACACCCCACCGCAGCCACCAAGATCACGGTGGTCAGCGTGCTCGCGGATGAAGTCCACGATCACTGGGAAGGCCGGTCGAGCTCGGTACCGAAAAGCCGCCGACGCCTTCAGAATCGAGTTGGCGCACCTCAGCTCGGCGTTCTCCCGCTACAACCGTCGCACCTCAGCCGACTCCTCGCTTGCGACCCCGGGCGGGCACCGACATCAACCTGAGCCTGACGGACCCGCTCGCGTACCGTCCGGGCCCCACCCCGAGCAACTCCGCGACCCGGTCGTCGCCGCCCACTCCGACTCCTGCTCGCCAACGCTCTTGACGACCATCCGCACTGCCGTTCCTTCAACTCAGACGGATACCGCCTGTGTGTATCTCCTGGCATGACCCCAACCTTCCCAAGGCCCGAGTCTCCGGACCCGCAGGGCGGCTCAGGCACCGCCCTGCTGGACCGGTGGACCTGCCCGCGCCCTACGCGGCCAGGATCGCCTCGCTACGGCGGGTCATCGACACCTTGGACTTCGAGATCGACCACGCCACCGGCTTGGCCCGGGATCGGCTGGCGGTCGAGTGGAGGGGATTCTCGGACCGAGTCCCCAGACGCGCCAGGTCCCGTCACTCAGCCGCACGAGGGTGAGATAGGTCATCGGTGATGTGTGCGCCTCGAGCGCCTTCGCCGTCGATGCGATCTCGGGGATGAACCGCATGAAGGCGATCCGGCCGGACGCATCGATCGCATACAGGACCTTGGAGGCAAGGGAGCGTTCGGCGAGGAGGTCGATCGCCCAGCGGTAATCGCCCCAGGGCGGGGGTGGAACGTGAGCTCGCGGGTGATGCCGAGGTTGTCGAGTAGGCCGTACCACCAGGTCAACGCGACGTTTGCCGGATTGGTGAGGTCGTCGGGCTGGCCGAAGGCCGCCAGCGCTTGCTGTGTTCACAGCCATCAGTGCGGGCACGCTAGAGGTGTGTCCAGGGTGCAGTCTTCAGCATCCGCTGCGAGATTCGCGAACATCGGGACGGTCGCAGCCAGTGTCGACAAGAAGTGGCGAAGGTCCTCGGGCGGGTTGGTGAACGACGCGGTCTCCTGCACCAGGGTGGACAGCACGGTGTCGGTGTCTTCGCTCAGCAGCTCGCAGAGGAAGTCGTCTGGGTGGAGGACGTGCACGTCGTGGGCTGTGTCGACTCGTCAGGAAAGTCCCCCAGGTTGAACGTGACGACAGCGTCGGCTTCGCCGCGGATGGCTGCAGCCAGCACGTGGCGATCTTTGGGATGGCAGGCTTGGTCACCGGGTGCTGATCACCTGGTCGGCCGGCGTCGCATCGCCGATCTCGGCTGCCAGATCATGGAGGGCGGTGCGGCGCCCGGTGGAACGCTCCGAGCGGTAGCGCGCCAGCTCGGCAGCGGTGATCCGGCGGTGAACGCCGCCTCCCTCGGTCGTCAGCTCGCCTCGGTCGATGAGGCGCACGACGGTCATTCGGCTGATGCCGAGGAGGTCTGCGGCCTGCTGAGTCGTGACCGTGGCGTCGACCGGCAGGACTACGGCGTCGGGGCTCGTCTCGAGAACCTCGACCAGACGAAGGAACGTATCCCGGGTCGTCGAGGCAGGGCCAGCTGGTTCCACCTCGTCACCGAAGGCCTCGGCGAGAGCAGCCCGTAGCCGCTCCGCCTGGTCATGCGCTATGGCTCCGCTCATGACAGAAGAATACCAGAAACGCTCAAATCGCTCATGGGGATTCAGTGGGTCTCATGGGATCAGTGGCAGTCGGCCCGCCAGATCGGTGACCAACTGGGACACGCGCGCCCGTCGCTCACCCAGGGCGTCTACATGGGCCGGAAGACCCGAAACCCTCGCGCCGCGGACGCCCTGCAGCGGGCGCTGGAGGAGCCGAAAACCGAATCCACGGGTGAAAGACCGGGGCGTCAAGCCAAGAGGAAGGAGCCGTAACGCCCTGACCTGGGCGGATGGTGCGCCATCAGGGACTCGAACCCCGAACCCGCTGATTAAGAGTCAGCTGCTCTGCCAATTGAGCTAATGGCGCGCGATGCAGAACACTAGCAGCGCTCGTCGTGACGTCGAAATCGGCCCTGTATCGCGAGGTCGGCGGCCCGGGCCATGACGTCGCTCAGACGAACGGGCCCTCGTCGGGGCTGTCGGAGGGACCCGCACTGGGGTCGTCGGAGGGGTCGCCGCCGGAGCCGGAAGGGTCCTTCCCGCTCCGCTCACCGGGGTGGGGTGCTGGGGCGCGGGGTCCCCGACGGCGGGATGCCACGAACCAACCGCCCGCACCGAGGACGAGCAGCACGACGACGACGGCCCAGACCACCCCGGACGACCCGCCGGAGGACGCCGAGGAGGCCGGGGATGGAGAGGGCGACGGGCCGCTCCCCGCTCCGGTGGTGGCCGATGGCATAGCCGACCCTCCTGCCGAGGTATGCGTCGACCCGGCTCCCGGCGGCGTCGTGGGCTCCGCCGTCGGAGCCTGCGACGGCACCTCCTGACCGCCGGAGTCGGCGGTCGTGAACCGTGCCGTCCCCGACACCGGGTGCCCGTCGTCGCTCACGGCCTTCCACGCGATGGTGTACTTCCCGGCGGGGAGTCCGGCCTCGAGCGGCTGGACGACCTCGGCTCCGTGCCGTTGCGGCTGCCCCTGGGTGACGTTCGCGCCGGTCGACGTCCTCACCGTGATGACGGTCAGCCCCTTGGCGACCGGCTCGTCGAAGACGAGGGTCACGTCGGTAGGCGGCATCGGCAGCGTCGCGCCGTCCACGGGGTCGATCGACACGAGCCGGGCATGCGCACTCGCCCCGCCGGCCCCGACGACGACGAGGCCGAGGGCCAGTGCACAGACCGAGGCACACGCGATCATGGGGGAGAGCAGCCGACGTGTCACGTCCGCCATGGTGCCTCATCCGGTCGCCGGGAGACCGAACCGGGATCGGCCGGTCCGGCCATGGCATACGGGACCGGCTATGGCAACGGACGTCGGCGGTGCGGGCTGGATCCTGCCCGCTGCGGATCGGGGTGAACTCGGCTACCGCGTTGCACCACTATGCGGACTCACCTGCTGTGGGAGCGCTCGGGGTCTCCTGCAGACGGACCGGCAATGGGCGCCGACGGCGGGGCGGCGGACCCTGATCCGTGCTCGACCGCATACCCCGAACCCGGACCGGGTCATCGATTGCCGGTCCGGCTGTCACCTCCCGAGCTCGAAGGGGGAGAAGGGGGATGGGACCAGGACGAACGCGAAAGCAAACCAGCCCCAGCATCGAGATGCTGGGGCCGGACTCTGGGGTGAGTGACGGGACTTGAACCCGCGGCCCTCTGGACCACAACCAGATGCTCTACCAGCTGAGCTACACCCACCATGCGAAGCGACCGGCATACCACCGGCCGCGCAGCGCCGACAATGCTACCTAATCCGCGGAGGTGCTCGTGACCGACCGGTCGTGGTCGACGACGTGCCGCTCGCCGAGGGCCTTGAGGGTCTCGCTGTCGAGGCCGGGCGGGGGGAGGAAGACGGCCTCGCGGTAGTAGCGGAGCTCGGCGATGGACTCGCGGATGTCGGCGAGGGCCCGGTGGCCTCCGGACTTGGTCGGGGCGTTGAAGTAGGCGCGGGGGAGCCAGCGCCGGGACAGCTCCTTGATGGAGGAGACGTCGATGACGCGGTAGTGGAGCCACTCCTCGAGCTCGGGCATGTCGCGGGCGAGGAACCCGCGGTCGGTCCCGACGGTGTTGCCGCCGAGCGGGGCCTTGCGGGGCTCCGGCACCCACTCCTTGACGTAGTCGAGGATGCGCGCCTGGGCCTCCTCGAGGGTCACGCCGTCCGCGAGCTCCGCGAGGAGACCCGAGGTCGTATGCATCTCGGTGACGAAGTCGTTCATCTGGTCCAGGGCCTCCTGGGGAGGCGCGATGAGGACGTCGACACCGTCGCCGAGCTGGTTGAGCTCGAAGTCGGTGACGAGGGCCGCGACCTCGACGAGGGCGTCGTGCTCGAGCGACAGCCCGGTCATCTCGCAGTCGATCCACACGATGCGGTCGGCGAGGGCGCGGTCGGTCGGAGCGGAGGTCATCGTGCCACTCTATGTGGCCCGCGCATCGGGGCCCTGGTTCGATAGCCTCGCCGTCATGCCGGCCCCAGACCCCCGTGCGAGTCCCGGCCCCGCCGCGCCCGGCGCCGGGCCCGGATGGGTCGGACCGACGGGGGTCCGCACGTCGTGGTCGGGGGAGGTGTCGGCATACGACCCGGGCAGCGAGCCCGACCCGGGCTGGCAGCGACGCTCCAGTCGCCACCGGATCCGCACCTGGGCCGTCGGCGGCCTCGTCGTCGTCGGCTTCAGCCTCTCCGGGCTCGCGATCGCCGCGAACGTCGGCGGCGCGCTCGGTCTCGTCACAACCCTCCTCGCGCTGCTCGCCGCCGCGATCCCGCTCGGTGTCGTCGTGCCGACCTTCCTCTGGCTCGACCGGTTCGAGGCGGAGCCGACCCGGCTGCTCGTCTTCGCCTTCGCGTGGGGGGCGCTGTTCGCCGCGGCCATCGCCGCCTTCCTCAACACGAGCGCGCTCGCCGTCTTCGAGGCCTCGACCGACCCCACGTCGGCCCTGGAGACGACGGCCGTCGTCGTCGCGCCGTTCGTCGAGGAGGCGGCCAAGGGCTCGCTCGTCCTCGTCATCTGGGTGTTCATGCGACGCGAGTTCGACGGCATCATCGACGGGATGGTGTATGCCGGTCTCGCGGCCGCCGGGTTCGCCTTCACCGAGAACATCACCTACCTCGGGGAGGCCTACCAGCAGGGGGGCGGGCAGTACCTCGCGGCGACCTTCGTCCTGCGCTGCGTCTTCAGCCCCTTCGCCCACCCCATCTTCACCTGCATGACGGGCATCGGTATCGGCATCGCCGCGACGACGAGGTCGCGCGTCCTCAAGGTCCTCGCTCCCCTCGCCGGGTACCTCCTCGCCGTCCTCGCCCACTCGATGTGGAACCTCTCGACGACCCTCGGCGGGCAGGGGATGATCGCCTTCTACCTCCTCGTCGAGGTGCCGATCTTCCTCGGCTTCCTCGCCCTCATCGTGTGGGCGCGGCACCGGGAGGGGCAGCTCATCGGGGTCTTCCTCAGCCCGTATGCCGCGGCCGGCTGGCTCTCCCCGGGCGAGGTCGCGATGCTCTCCTCGATGCCCCGACGGCGCGAGGCCCGGATGTGGGCGCGGACCAACGCCGGGTCGAAGGGGCTCGCCGCGATGCGAGCCTTCCAGGACGCCGCGAGCGAGCTGGCGCTCCTGCGCCGGCGCATGTACCACAGCACGGCCGACGCGCGGGCGCTCGCGACGGAGCGCCAGCTGCTCGGCGCCCTCGTCGCGCGGCGCCGGGAGTTCATCGGCACGACGCTCGTCTGACCCGGACCCTCCGGATCCCCGGGCCCTCCGGGCCTGCAGTGCGGCGCGCACGACGACCTCGTCGGCGGCCGGCGGTCCCGCCCCTTCGGTACCGTGCGGTGGGTGTCCGCCCGCTCCTCGCTCGCGAGCTACCTCGCGGGCGCGACCCTGGCCCGCACGGGCGACGAGGTCTCCGGGCCGGCGCTCCTGCTCTTCGCCGCCGCCGCAACGGGATCCACCGGACGGGCCTCGCTCGTATACGGAGGACTGACGGTCGCCGCCGGGGTCGGGGGTCCCGTGCTCGGCGTGCTGCTGGACCGGGCTCGGCGGCCGGGCACGGCGCTCGCGGGGGCGATGCTCGCCTACGCCGCGGGTCTCGTCACCGTCGCGGTCCTCCTCGGGCGCTGGGTGGCGGCGCCGTAGGTGCGC
>JBDIAL010000003.1:0-48305 GCA_039812405.1 Nostocoides sp. | reverse complement strand
TCCCACCGCCACCGCTCTGACCAGCGCAAAGGCCGGCTCCGACACACGCATTCGAGCCGGCGTTTCCGCCGTAGGATCAAAATCAGTCTCAACTGGACCTCCTGCGCCGGACGGATTGGGGTGCCACCGGCTATGGATTTGGCCGCGCGTCCAGGGTCGTGACTCTGGTCCCAAGCCTTGGTCTCTCCAGAGCTAGCTGGATGAGACAAACCGCCGAAACCGCGCGACGAACCTGCGACGCTTTGCGGTGTGGACCTGACCCAGCCCATAGCCGTTCAGTTCGTGCCGTTGCCGCCGACCAAGGCTCAGCAGCGACGCCGGGGCAAGCGACCCG
The DNA here is from genome assembly GCA_039812405.1 of Nostocoides sp. Classification (GTDB taxonomy): domain Bacteria; phylum Actinomycetota; class Actinomycetes; order Actinomycetales; family Dermatophilaceae; genus Nostocoides. Next base: position 47,971 of record JBDIAL010000003.1, on the reverse strand, counting down.
CTCGGCCCAAGGCGTCGAAACGCGTCCTGGTGAGTGCGCCGTGCGTCAACTGCGGTGAGACCTACACGCCCGCTCGCAGCAACAATCCTTACTGCGGCCTTCGCTGTCACGATGAGTCACGTGCTGTGCGGTACGCGCGGACCTGTTATACGAAGTATCCAGACGGACCACCTGCCGACATCGCCGACGCGATCCGCATGAAGATCGCGCACGCCTTGGCTGGGGGATACGACGAAAGCGCGCGGCGCCTGACGCCCACGACGCGACGGTCTGTGAAGGAGCGGGACCGATGCTGCGTCCTGTGCGGTGAGCCCGGCACGGAGATCGACCATATCGACGGCCCATCCAACGACCTGTCGAACCTGCGCATGCTCTGCCGAAGCTGTCACCAGTTGATCACCGAGCAGCACTTCGTGCCCATTACCGACGCCGAGACACGGGAGCGACGAGACTGGCTCCTGGAGCGGATCATGCGGCCGGAGCCGATCCTTCCCTGTGACGGCGATGACTGGGCGACAACCTGGAGTCGGTGGACGAAGGACCGCGGTCTCTGGGAGGAACGCTGATCCGACGGCCCCCTCCTGGTCATCGTCCGGCAGGGCGACGGCCTGCTCATCGAGGCCGTCCAGGGTGCCGTCCATTGTCCGGGCTGCGGTGACCAACCGGTTCACCTCGCCTAACGCGTCCGCAGCCTGGGTAGCCCAACACCACGCACCGATCCGGCAGGCACTGTCCTGGCCGGTGACGGCGTGGTGATCGGTGACGGCCTGCAGTTCTCGAAGCAGGTGCGCGCCGCACAGCTGGTGTGCCGAAATGTTCTCGTAGGTGTCATAGGGTGCCCAGGCGTCATGCACCCGCGATCCCGTGAAGTCCGGCAGGACCCCGGCGGCGTTCATCGCCTCAGTGCCCCTCTTGGAGTGCACCGTGATGAGTGAGTACCGCGGCGTGGAGGCCCCATCTCACCAACGCTGCCTTGGTGACTCGTGCCTTGGGCGCCCCCCCACAACGCCGCGCTGCGCGAGCGAGATCGTCAGCCGTCAACGCGACCTCGCAGCCCGATCCAGTGACGAGGTCGATGGGGCCTGCCTTATGGCCGCGGTGACTGGGCGGGCGTGGACACCACGTTGCGTTACATGGTCTCCATGGCGGTGAAGGATCGGGTGAGTGAGTACCGGCGGCGGATGCGGGAGCGTGGCTTCCGGCCGGTGCAGATCTGGGTGCCGGATGTGAGGACGCCGCAGTTCGCAGCGGAGGCGCATCGCCAGTCGCTGGTCGTGGCGGCCGCGGATCTGCACGGTGATGACCAAGAGTTCGTGGAGGCGGTCTCGGCCTCGTGGGACGAGCAGTGAACCGCGGCGAGATCTGGACCGTCGCTGATGGGGTCTATGCGTCCAAACCTCGACCCGCGCTGATCGTGCAAGACGATCTCTTCGAGGCGACTGCGTCGGTGACAGTGGTGCCGTTCACGTCGTCGTTGACGGATGCTCCCCTGTTGCGGATCCGAGTCGCCAGCTCTGAGCTGTCGGGGTTGGATCGCGACAGCGACGTGATGGTCGACAAGCTGACCACTGTCCGCAGGGGTAACGTCCAGGAGCGAGTCGGTCGGGTCTCCGCTGACCAGCTGGCCGAGGTGGAGCGGGCGTTGATGGCGTTCCTAGGGCTTGCCCGGTGACGCCTCAGGCGCACCGAGGGTCTGGTCTCAGTTCTGGTCTCATTCGCCTCCGTCCGGGGCCGTTCGGCGAGCACGACGTCGATGACGGGTTTCTTGCTTGGTCCATCGGTGCTGCAGTCAGTCAGCGTTGGTATGCACGTCGAACCCGTCGTCCTGCAACAGCCCGGTCACCGTCTCCGGAATTCCGGGGTAGGACCGTACGTCCAGACCGGTGTCGACATCGCCGGTGGGGACGCTGCGGGTAGCGGCCGCGCTCGGCGCACCGCGGATGGTCAGCCATGGATGCGGTCCGCCGGGGGGAGAGCCTCGTTGCGTAGCATCCGCGCCGCGGCGGCGATGCCGGACGACTCCAAGGAGAGCCCGGACAGTTCGATCCGCCCGTCGGCGCGCAGCTCGGGCGGGTCAGCCCCCGCCACGAGAGGACCTTTCGTCGGGCGCGCTGGCGCAGTATGCAACGCCAGGTCGAGACCAGAGTTCGTCGTCGGCGAGAGCGGCGGCGCCGGCGATCCGGGAGCGGGCCCGGGATCGTTGCACGGGGCTGAGCCAGCTGTCGTGGCCAGCCAGGAGGGCGGCAATGGCCCATGCTGATGAGGGCGCCAACGGTGCCCCGGAGGCTGGCCCTCGAACCGGCTGAGGTCGCGCTCATCGACGATCCAGGTGTTGCCGATGCTCTGAGCGATGCGCCGACTCGCAGCTGCGACTGATCAGCCTTGGCCACCAGCGGACCCACCGAGCAGGATCAGCAGGCCGACGAGAGTCCCGGAGTTCAGGACCTTGCCGTCAGCCAGCAGCCCCGGCACGTCAGCCATCGGGATCCACTCGAACCGTCCCTCGTCGCGCTCCACTGGCTCACCGACTCGGTCGGTTGCGGTGGCCCGGAAGACGTGATGGCGGCTGGCGACCATGCCGATCATCGGCTCGAAGGAGGTGACCTCGCGCAGGTCGCGCACGGCATACCCCGTCTCCTCCAGGATCTCCCGCTCGACGGCGACCGCCGGCTCCTCCCCGTCCTCGACCAGGCCGCCGGGCAGCTCGTAGTTCCACACGCCGACCACGAACCGGTGCCGCCACGTCAACAGCACGTTCTCGCCGGGCGGGTCGGTGACGACGGCGACCGCGGCTGCGGGCATCCGAACGGTGTGGTGCTCGAAGCGGGCGCCGCTGGGCAGCTCGACGTCGGTCTTGCTCAGCGTGATCCACGGGCTGTCATAGAGGATGCGGCTGCCGCGGACCTGCCAGGCATCCTCCGACGGTGTCGCAGCCACGCCAGGAACCTCCACAGTGAGCCCCGCGCCGACCGGCTGTCCGCGCTCCTGCCACCCTACGAGTCCAGCGCCGGTCGTGCCGGGGCTCGCCGGCGTCACGGCGGCTGCCCTGGCTCACTCGACACCGGTGCTTGAGGATCTTTCTCTGTGCCGCTCTTGGGGAGCGACTGCCGGGCCTGATCTGGTTGTGGATAAAGGGTGTTGGGGTGGGGTGGGTTGTCGGTGGTGGCTCCTAGGTTGGGGGGTATGGACGCAGAGCTGCTTGGTTTCGGTGACGAGGTTGTCGCCGTGTTGCAGCGGGCGGTCGTGGTGGGTGAGCGGTTGGTGGAGGAGCGGTGGCGGCTGTCGGGGCAGGACCTGTCCCGGGTGCTGCCGTTGCTGGACCGGTGCCGGGCGGTGATGGCCGGCGGGGTGTTCGCGGTGGCGTGGGAGGCCGAGCAGCGGGGTGAGGTGGCGGCCTCGCAGGCTGGGTCGACGGGTCAGTGGGTGGCTGAGCGGTGTCCGGGTCTGGAGCCGGGTGAGGCGGGGCTGGTGGGCAAGGCGGTGCGCCGGTTGGGCCCGGCGCGGTTCGCGCCGGTGCGGGAGGCGGTCGAGCGGGGTGAGCTGTCGGTGGGTGCCGGGATGACGGTGAGGGCCGAGTTCGACGCGATGACCGGGCAGCTGGCCCAGGGGGCGGCCGAGGCCGTCATCGACGGCCTGGTCGACATGGGCTGCCGGGCGGGCCGGGCGGGGGTTCGGGCGCTGCGGCCGGCGCTGCTGGCCCGGTACGGGCTGGGTGAGCGGCTGCAGGAACAGGACGACCGGGCCGTCGGCGGGTCGTGTCTGAGCGGGGGACGCTGTTTGGGTGGGGGGCTGTGGGAGTACCGGCTGCGGCTGTCCGCGGATCATCGGGCCGCGGTGGAGGCGGCCATCGGCCCCCTGTCCGCGCCCCACCCCTGCACCCACGACGGGCACGACGCCACCGACCCCGGCGGTGAGGCGGGCCAGGGCGGGCAGGCGGGCCAGTGCCGCTGCGGCGAGGTGCCGTGTGCGGGTCGGGACACCCGTTCGGTGGAGCAGCGGCGGGGGCAGGCCCTGGTCGAGGTATGCCGCCGGGCCACGGCCCTGTCACCGGCCGCGACTCCCTCGGGGGTGAAGGCGGCGGTGTTCGTGACGATCCGCTGGGAGGACCTGCGCGAGGCCACCGGCGGGGGCACGGTGTTCGCCGGCGTGGACGGCGGGACGGTCGTGGGCCCGGCGACGGTGCGGCGGATGGCCTGCGACGCGGGCATCGTCCCGGTCGTGCTCGGCTCCCGGGGTGAGGTCCTGGACCTGGGACAGACGGTGCGGCTGTTCACCGCCGCCCAGCACAAGGCCCTGTGGCTGCGTGACCGGCACTGCACCTTCCCCGGCTGCACCACGCCGGCGCACTGGTGCGACGCCCACCACGTGCGCCACTGGGCCGACGCCGGCGCGACCGACCTGGGCAACGCCGCCCTCCTGTGCGGCCGACACCACACCATCGTCCACCGCGACCGCCTCACCGCCACCGTCAGCGGCGACACCGTCACCTGGAACCGCACACCAGGCTCCTACGACCACGCCAGCGACGGTCACGGCGACGGCGACGGCGACGGCGACGGCGAGGGCGAGGGCGAGAGTCACCGCGACGGCAAGGATCACCGCGACGGCAAGGGTGACGGAGACCCGCCCCCGCGACGATGACCCCGCCCCACAGCCCGGACCACCCACCGGGGGCATCCGCCATGCCCGGGTCCCAAGCCGGTCTCAAGCCGGGCCGGGGGCACGTTTCGTGCAGATCATGTCACCGATGCCCTGACCCAGTTCCGTCACCGATGTCCTGCGAGATGACACCCCGTGCGGGGTCAGTGGGTGAAGAACGGGCGGAGGTACTCGCGGAGTGGCGGATCGCATACATAGACGTAGGTGCCCAGGATCCCTCGGGTGAGAAGCACGGTGTAGATGTTGCGGACGTACTGGAGCAGTTGCTCGTCGGAGTAGGTGATCCCCAGCTGGTGGTTGTTCGCCTTGCCGTTGGTGTCGAAGTAGTGGGCGCGGTCGAAACGGATCCGACGGGCTGCTGGGTCATACCGAAGGTCCTCGCCGATGACGACGCCGGCGTAGTTGAGGTCGTATCCCTGGATGGTGTGGATCGAGCCCATCTCGTCGAGGGAGGTCTTGGTGTTGACCCAGTCCACCTCGTGGGTGTTCCAGCGCAGCTGCTCTCCGTCGATGCTGATGTCGAACGCGCTACGGTCGCTCTTGCTCACCCACTTCCATGCGTATCCGGCTACGAGACGGGCAAGTCCGCCCTCGGCGTCCCGGGTGACGACGGCTTGCCGCATCGCGCTGAAGTCGTCGTAGAAGCGCAGGTCGTATGCACCGAAGTCGCGCCGGTCCATGGGGACGCCGGCGAGGACTCCCCGGATGTAGCCGACATAGTCCGACCCGGCGCGCACCCGGTGTTGGGCGTTGAGCCGGTACCGGCGACCGGCCCGGAGGGAGTGGTCGACCAGGGCCTCGACCGTCGTGGCCGGCAGGTCGGCCGGCCGGACGCTCTGATCACGGTCGAGGAGGAAGAGCTGGTTGGTGCTCTTGGCCCTGATCCAGTCCAGCTGCGTCTTGGTCTTGTCGTCGACACCGAACAGCCGGGTGGTGATGTCGGCATACAGCTTGTTGCGCACGCCGGAGCCTTGGCTGGCGCGCTGGGTCAGGCGGTGCGCCTCATCCACGACGAGCAGGTCGTAGCTGTCGGGGTCCTGACCGACGTCGAAGGGCGAGATGACCATGGTGGCATCGAGCCCAGGGGTCTTGGCGAAGACCTTCTGGATGGATCGACGCAGTGACTGCTGCGGCACCACCAATGCCACCCGGAACCCGGCGAGGGCTCTGGACGACTCCTCGGTGAAGAACTCGTCGAACACCGACATCTCGGGTCGTGGCTGGCTTGGATCGAACCCTTGGATGTCGCGAAGCAGCTTGATGAGGAAGATCGCCACGATCGTCTTGCCGGTTCCCGGCGAACCCTGGACGACGATGGTGCTGGCGTCCTGCCGGGCGATGTCGTCGAACAGGCCCTCCACGATGTCCACGACGACCGTCAGCTGGTCCTCCGAGCGAGCCTTGAACGGCGACAGCTTGAACAGGTCGCTGTTCTCGATCTGGCCGATCGTCTGGGAGAACAGGCCTTGCCCGCGCAGGGTGTCGAAGATCTGCCGGAATGTTGCCTGGTAGTCCTCGCAGCGGTAGTAGTCGGCATCCGTGATGCCCTCGTTGCCGTTGACGACCTCGAACTGGCCGTCTCCGGCGAACAGCCGGATGAGGAAGGACTCCAGGTCCAAGCAGGCCGGCTTGTTGAAGGTCTCGTCGACGACCACCCGGGCTCGCCCCAGCATCGACCTGGCCGGGTTCTCCAGGTGCTGGCGGAACCGCATGGCCACGTTCAGCGACTCGCCGACGTAGATCTGGCTCGACCCGTCGAGGGTGTAGACCACAGGCCAGTTGCGCAGACGCGGGTCGGTGCGTGACCACGCGGTGAGATGCTCCCGAGAGAGGGCGACCTCGCGGATCTCAAAGCTGGTCATACTTGGTGCTCTTGCCTCGGGAGCGCTCAGGCGGATACTTCGCCCGGCTCAGCTCCAGCTTGGACAGCACGGCCTCGTCGGCGTCGACACCCAGCCGATCGGCCAGGAGGTAGCAGTAGGTCAGGACGTCGGCCAGCTCCTCCACGACGCGCTCACGCTCGGCGTCGCCACCCCACTGGAAGCACTCGAGAAGCTCGGCGGCCTCGATGGCGATGCTCTTGGCGAGATTCTCCGGGGAGTGGAACTGCCCCCACTCCCGCTCAGCGACGAAGGCGCGCAACACCGCCAAGGTCTCCGGGTCAGGCATGCTCGCACCCTAGCCGTGGTGGCCGTCGCTTGGCGCCTGACGCTGTGGACGTGGGTGTGTGCAGACGCGCACTCTCGCCGGCCTCGCTTGGCATCTAGTATAAAAGGTTTATAGTAGCGTGATGTATCCAGCAGAGGTTGACGCCGCGCTGTCGTTGCCTGCCCGGGATGTGGCCCAGGCCTTGCTCGATCTGCCCGAGGGACAGTGGTACGAGCGGAAGTCCGCCCGCGTCGCGCCCAGAGACCTCGCCGTGACCTTCGTCGCCCTGGCCAATGCCGAGGGCGGTGCCGTCGTCGTCGGCCTGCACGACGGGCGGATCGAGAGCATCACCGATCCACGCCGTGTCAACGCGCTGCTCCAGGCGTCGATCGATCACACCCGCCCGCCGGTGCGGGCGCAGGGACGGCAGGTACGTTGCTGCGACGCCGACGGCCGAGAGCGGATCCTCCTGGTCTTCGAGGTGCAGCCGGGTGAGACGGTCCACGAGACAGCTGCTGGCGACTGCTATCTGCGTGTGGGGGACGAGTCTCGCAAGCTGCAGTTCGCGCAGCGTCAAGAGCTGACCTACGACCGAGGGCAGGCTCCTTACGACGGCACTGCCGCAGGTGCAGCCGCAGCTGAGCTCGACCCAGACCTCCTGGAGGACTACCGACGAGCCACGGGTGCTACGAGAGGCGTCGCGGATCTCCTTGTCGCGAGAAGCCTGATGCGCGCCAACGGTGAGGTGACGGTAGCGGCATACCTGCTCTTCGCCGACAATCCCACGGAGCGTATGCCGCACGCCCACGTCCGCGTCCTCCGCTACCGCGAGGACGAGCGCGGCACCGGCAGTCGGTTGAGTCTGGATGCGGAGTCCGATGTGCGCTGTGAGGGGCCGATCCCGCAGGTCATCCACGACGCGGTGGAGGCTATCGAGCGGCGGGTGCCCAAACGTCGGGCGCTGACATCGGCCGGGAGGTTCGAGGCGGTCCCGTTGGTCCCCCGCGATGCGTGGCTCGAAGGCTTGGTCAATGCCGTCGTCCACCGCTCGTACAGCGCAGCCGGTGACCACATCCGTGTGGAGATCTTCCCGAGCCGCATCGAGATCGAGAGCCCGGGTCGCTTCCCTGGCATCGTCGACCCTAACAGGCCATTGGACATCAGAAGGTATGCCCGCAACCCGCGGATCGCTCGAGCGTGCGCCGACCTCGACATCGGGAGGGAGCTCGGCGAGGGCATCCATCGGATCTTCGACGAGATGCGGCTGGCCGGACTGAACGACCCGAGCTTCGAGCAGACCTCACACTCGACCCGGCTGATCCTCCTTGCCTCGGCGGCCATTCCGGTTGCGGTGCGGTCGCGGTTGCCACGAGGATCCGAGCGCGTCCTCGCCACCCTCCGCGCAGCGCTGGGACCGCTGGGAACCGGTGAGATCGTCGCGGCCTCCGGGTTGAGTCGGCCGACGGTCAACAAGACCCTCCAGATCCTGCGAGAGTCCGGATACGTCGTGTGGAGCGGGACATCCGCCAAGGACCCCCGGGCGACGTGGAGTATGCGGTGAGGCTCCACCACCCGGCCGGCCCGATTCCGGGGGCTACCGCTCGGCGTTCAGGAGCTGCCGGCGCAGCCGTTCGTCGGGGCGGCTGTCGATGCGCTCGGCGTCGTGCGGGTCGAGGTAGGTCGGGGTGCCGATCGACAGGGCGACGCCCAGGACCCGGCTGACCTTGACGGCCATGTCGGTGATGGCCAGGGCATCCTCCGCCGAGGACCCGAGGGCGAACATGCCGTGGTTGCGCAGGTAGACGACCCGGGGAGCGCGGCCGTGGCGGTCGGTGTGGTCCCGGACCCGTCGCGCGACCTCGCGAGCCAGGGCCAGGCCCGGGTCGACGTAGGGGACGAGGAGGGGGTGCCGGCCGAGCACGACGATCTGGTCGGGGAAGAGCGCGCCCTGCACGAGAGCGTCGGCGCGGTCGGAGCACAGGATCCCGTTGACCGGCACCGGATGGGTGTGGACGACCGTGTCGACTCCGGGCAGCCGCTGACACACCGCGTGGAGGAGCGACTCCACGGACGGGCGCCCGGATCCCGCGAGGACTGCGCGGCCGAAGAGCGCGTCGACCGACGCGTCGCCCTGCTCGTCGGAGTCGAGAAGGGCCCAGAATGCCGACAGGTCCACCTCGACGAAGTCGGCGTCCGTGGCGTCGACCATCGTGCTCCCGGTGGCCTTGACGACCATGCGGTCGGCGCCCGTGCGCATGGAGGTGTTGCCCTCGGCGAGGATGACGAGCTCCCGATGGGGCTCGGCGATCTGCCGCGAGAGCGCGACGATCTGCTCCAGGCGGGGGACGGAGGAGGACGCGGTCATGACGGAGTGCCTTCCGTGGCAGGCGAGTTGACAGATCGCGGGTGCTCGTCAGGCCCGAGCCGCTCGTAGAACGCCGCGATGCTCGGCGTCGCCCCGGCGGCCCAGGCCTGGACGGCGAGGTTGCCGATCGCGGTGGCCTCCGCGGGCCCGGTGAGGACGGGGAGGCCGGTCAGTGCGGAGACCCGCTGGCACAGCGAGGCATTGCGAGACCCCCCGCCCACGATCCTCACTCGCCGGAACGAGACGCCGGTGAGCTCCGACAGCAGGGCCGTGCTCGTCGCATACGCGACAGCCAGGCTGTCGAGGATGGCTCCGGCGACCGACGCGGGGGTGGCGTCGAGCGGCCTTCCGCTGCTCGCGCACAGGGCCCGTATGCGAGTCTCCATGTCTCCCGCCGCGAAGAGCATCTCGTCGCCGGCGTCGAAGACGCGCCCGTCGAAGGGGAGCCGCTCGGCCTGCGCGAGGATCTCGTCGACGTCGGCGCCGAGGGCGCGGGACCAGACGCGGGCGCACTCCTGCAGCATCCAGAGGCCGGTGAGGTTGCGCAGCAGCAGCACGCCCGAGGCGCCGACCTCGTTGGTCAGGCCGGCGTCGCGGGCCGCGTCGTCGGTGCGGGGCTCCGTCAGCGCGACGCCGACGAGGGACCAGGTCCCGCTGGAGATCAGCACGTCGCGATCTCGCCCGTCGGGCTCGGCGAACGCGAACGCGCTGGCGGTGTCGTGCCCGGCCACCCGGTAGACCGGGACCGGAGCGGGCCACCCGAGGGCGGCGGTGATGTCGGCAGAGGTATGCCCCGCCAGCGTCCCCACCGCCGCGACGTCGGGCAGGGTGAGACCGGAGAGTCCGAGGTCGTCGACCAGCTCGGGGGAGAACCGCCGGGTTCGCACGTCGAGCAGCTGCGACGTCGAGGCGATCGTGGGGTCGGTGCCGATGGCGCCGGTGAGCCAGTACACCCAGAGGTCCGGCGTGAACAGCGGCACCTCCCCGTCGAACGTGCGCTGGCGGGCGTCGACGGCCATCCGCAGGCCGGAGTTGATCGCCTGGTCCGCGATGCCGCTGATCCGATAGGTCAGCTCCGGGCTCAACGTCCTGCCCGCGATGGCTGCCCGCGGGTCCGGCGCGCTCCGGTAGTGCGGCACCGGCAGCTCGACCGTCCCGTCCGGGGCGAGGTATCCCCAGTCCACGCCCCAGGAGTCGATCCCGATGCCGCCGAAGGCCACCTCCCGCTCCGCGCAGCTGCGCGCGCACTCGCCCAGTCCGTGCAGGGTCTCGGCGAACAGCCGCGACACGTCCCAGGAGAGCGCGCCGTCGCGGGAGACCGGCTCGTTGGCGAAGCGGTGGATCTCGACGACCTCGACGCCCGCGTCGCCCACCACGCCCAGGACGACCCGGCCGCTGGAGGCCCCGAGGTCGACGGCCGCGAACGCGACAGCCCGGTGGTCGCTCATCGAAGGAACGCGGCGGCCACGCCGGAGTCGACGGGGATGTGCAGTCCCGTGGTGCGGCTCAGCTCGGGACCGGTGAGCACGTACACCGCGTCGGCGACGCTCTCGGGGACGACCTCGCGCTTGAGGATCGTGCGGTCGGCGTAGAACTGGCCCAGATCCTCCTCCGCGATGCCGTAGGTGGTGGCGCGGTCGGCGCCCCATCCGGAGGCGAAGATGCCGGAGCCCCGCACGACCCCGTCGGGGTTGACGCCGTTGACGCGGATGCCGTGCTCGCCGAGCTCGACGGCCAGCAGCCGCACCTGGTGGGCCTGGTCGGCCTTGGCGGCCGAGTAGGCCACGTTGTTCGGCCCGGCGAAGACGGAGTTCTTCGACGAGACGTAGACGATGTCGCCGCCGAGCCCCTGGTCGACGAGGATCCGCGCGGCGGCCCTGGAGACGAGGAACGACCCCTTGGCCATGACGTCGTGCTGGAGGTCCCAGTCCTTCTCTGTCGTCTCGAGCAGCGGCTTCGACAGCGACAGGCCGGCGTTGTTGACGACGAGGTCCACACCGCCGAACGCGAGGACTGCCTCGTCCAGTGCGGCCTGCACCGCGTCCGCGTCGGCGACGTCCGCCGCGACGCCGATCGCGACGTCGGTGGTCCCCAGCTCGGCCGCCGCCGCCCTCGCGCGGTCGAGGTCGAGGTCGGCGACGACCACGCACGCGCCCTCGGCCGCCAACCGGGTGGCGACGGCCTTGCCGATGCCACTGGCGGCACCGGTCACGAAGGCGATGCGGCCCTGATGGGTCCTGGGCTTCGGCAGCCGCCGGAGCTTGGCCTCCTCCAGCGCCCAGTACTCGATCCGGAACTTCTCCGCGTCCGAGATCGGCGCGTAGGTCGACAGCGACTCGGCGCCGCGCATGACGTTGATCGCGTTGACGTAGAACTCGCCGGCGACCCGCGCGGTCTGCTTGGTCGCGCCGTAGGAGAACATGCCGACGCCGGGGACGAGCACGACGAGCGGGTCGGCACCGCGGATCGCCGGGCTATCGGCGGTCGCGTGGGCGTCGTAGTAGGCCTGGTAGTCGGCGCGGTATGCGGCGTGCAGCTCGTGCAGACGCGCGACCTGCTCCTCCGCGGACGCCGTGGCCGGCAGGTCGAGGATGAGCTGCTTGACCTTGGTGCGCAGGAAGTGGTCGGGGCAGCTCGTGCCGAGCGTGGCCAGGTGCGGTGCCCTCTCGGAGGCGAGGAAGTCGAGCACGACATCGGCATCCGTGAAGTGCCCGACCTGGGGCGTGTCCTGGGAGGCGATGGCGCGGATCGTCGGCGCGAGGGCGGCCGCACGCCGGCGCCGCTCGGTGTCGGGCAGCGCCTCGAAGCCGGCGCGCACCCCTCCGAACGGCTCGGGCCTCCCGTGCGCGGCGATGTATGCGGCGGCGGTGTCGACGATCCACAGCGAGTTCCGCTCGGCCTCCTCGGAGGTGTCGCCCCAGGCGGTGATGCCATGGCCGCCGAGGATCGTGCCGATCGCCCGCGGGTTCCGCGCCCTGATGGCGGCGATGTCGAGGCCGAGCTGGAAGCCCCGGCGGCGCCAGGGCACCCAGACGACCTTGTCGCCGAAGATCGTCGTCGTCAGCTCCTCGCCGTCCGTGGCGGTCGCGATCGCGATGCCCGAGTCGGGGTGGAGGTGGTCGACGTGAGCCGCCTCGACGAGGCCGTGCATGGCGGTGTCGATCGAGGGGGCGGCTCCCCCCGTGCCGTGCAGGCAGTAGTCGAGCGCGGCGACCATCTCGTCCTCGCGCTCGACGCCCGGGTAGACGTCCACGAGCGCGCGCAGCCGGTCCAGGCGCAGCACCGCCAGGCCCGACTCGACCAGGGTGCCCAGGTCGCCGCCCGAGCCCTTGACCCACAGCAGCTCGACGGGCCCGCCGGTGACCGGGTCGGTCGCGGTGCCCTTCGCCGAGGTGTTGCCGCCCGCGTAGTTCGTGTTCCTGGGGTCGGCGCCGAGCCGGTTGCTGCGGGCGATGAGGTCGGAGGTCGTCGTCACGGTCTCATCTTCGCGTCGAGGGGCCGGGGGAGCTCGGTCGGGGTCGCATCCTCGCGCATCCGCGTACGACACCCGAGGGGGTCAGATCGCGGTGTAGCCACCGTCGATGATCACGTCCTGCCCGGTCAGGTAGCCCGCGGCATCCGAGGCGAGGTAGACGACGAGTCCGTGCAGGTCGGCCGGCTCGCCCATGCGACCGAGGGGTATGCGACTCTCCCAGTCGCGGGCGAGGTCGGGGTTCTCCTCGGTGAACTGACGGGTCATGTCGGAGAGGAAGTAGCCCGGGGAGACCGAGTTGACGCGGATGCCGGCAGGGGCCCATTCGACCGCGAGGGACTTGCCGAGGTGGGCGACCGCAGCCTTCGAAGCGCTGTAGGACGCCTGGAACTGCGGCACGTTCACGATGGACCCGGACATGCTCGAGATGAGGACGGCGCTGCCCGTCGCGCCGGACCGGAGCAGACCCCGGGCGAAGGCCTGCGCGGCGAAGAACGTGCCGTCGAGGTTGACGGACATGACCGTGCGCCACTGTGCCGCGGTGACGTCCACGCTGTCGCCCCAGACCGTGATGCCGGCGGCGGTGAGCAGGATCGACGGCGTCGTCAGACGCTCGGCGACCTCGGTGAACGCGTCCGCGACGGCCTCCTGGTCCGTGACGTCGACGCGTAGGCCGACCGCGCCGACGCCATGAGCGGCCGACAGGTGCTCTGCCGAGTCCTGGACCGTGTCGAGGATGTCGAGGAGCGCGACGTCGGCGCCGTGGGAGGCGAGAGCCCCGGCGAGGGAGTAGCCGAGGCCGCGCGCCCCGCCGGTGACGACGGCCGTGCGACCGTTCAAGCTGAGACTGACCACGGTGACTCCATTCCTCGTCCGCTGTTCATCGAGAAGTATCGGGGCTCAGCCGTCGTGGCCCTCACGCAGGGACCGGACCATCCTCTGGAGGATCCGGAACGCGTCGGACTGCTCGGTCTCGGTCAGGCCGGACAGCATCCTCACCTCGACGGACCGGACCGCGGCGCTCGCCCTCGCCAGACTGCGCCGGCCGCGAGGCGTGAGCCGCGTGGGGAGAGCCTTCCCGACGGGTGGGGCCGCGGGCCTGGTCACGTACCCGTCGCGCTCCAGGGCCTGGAGCAGCACGTTCATCGACTGCCGGGTGACGAACGCGCCCCGTGCGAGCTCGGAGTTCGACAGGCCCGGGCGCTGTGCCAGCAGCTCGAGGCAGGAGTAGTGCGTCACGCTCATCCCGAGCGGGCGGAGCACCTCCTCCATCGCGGCGCGCAGGGCGCTCGACGCCTCCTTCAGCAGGTAGCCCAGTGACGTCTCCAGGTCGACGCCGGCGTCGTCTTGACTCATGTCAGTATTCTGACATAGATTGTTCATGTCAGTAACCTGACACGAAAGGAGCACACCTCGTGCCTGCCACCGGACCCGACTTCATCTCCCTCCAGTCCCGCGACCTCGCCGCGTCGCAGGCGTTCTACGAGCGCTATCTCGGCCTCGTCCGCTCACCGGCCGGGCCCCCGCACGCCGTCGTCTTCGAGACGAGGCCGATCGCCTTCGCACTCCGCGACGTCATTCCCGGCACGGACCTCTCGTCCGTCGCCCAGCCCGGCATCGGTGCCGCGATCTGGCTCCACGCCACCGACGTGCAGGCCATCCATGACGCCCTGGCCCGCGACGGGCAGACGATCGTCTCCGCGCCGGTCGACGGACCGTTCGGGAGGACCTTCACCTTCGCCGACCCCGACGGCTACCAGATCACCCTGCACGACCGCGCCTGACGCCGGCCGGCCCCGCCCGGCGGCGGAAGCGGCGTCAGCAGTAGTAGATGTTCGGCGCTGTCGCGGCCTCCTCGATGCCGTCGCCACGCGCCGCGTTGATCTGGGTCCGCAGCGCCACCTCGTCGAAGATCCGTCGCTCCCGGACGATCCTCCCGCTCTGGACGAGGAAGTGCGAGATGCCGAGGAGGTCGACGGGGTGGTTCGTGGTCGGGCCGTACACGGGCTGGCCGTCGTAGCGCGCCACGAGCTTCCACAGCACGGCGATGCGAAGGCCCGCGTACCGGACGTCGTAGTTGGTCTGGATGTCACGGACCTCGAACCGCGCCGAGGGGAAGGCCAGGAGGATCCGGAGCGTCTCGTTCCGGTAGCCGAGAGGGCGGATGTAGGTGCGGGCGCCGCTGCTGTGGAGGAAGACGTCCCGGACCAGGAGGTCCTCGAGCCGATGGAAGTTCCGCTTGTTCCACACCTCGTCGACGAGCTCGAGCACGAGCTCGCACTCGGCCCGGTATGCGTCGACGCGAGGACCGCTGTCGCCCTCGGCCAGGGGGTCGGCGGGTGCCGGCCGGGTCCACGACCCGGAGTAGCCGCGGAACCGCAGCGAGCGGGCCAGCTCCTCCGGGTCCTGGTGGGTCTGCAGGGCCTGGGCCAGTCCGTCCCGGGCGATCCACTCCTCGACCATGCGACCTCGCCGGTAGAGGCAGTTGGCCACGCTGTGGCCCTCGACGCGCCGCAGCCGCCCCTCGTGCAGCTGGTCCTCCGCCCGGAAGACGAGATGAGAGCTGAGGAAGGCGTCGTCGCCCCGCGCCTCCCACACGACGTCCTCGGCCTGGCCCGGCATCGCGCCCGGCTGCTGGGAGGCGTCGGCCATCCTCATCGTGCTTCCCTGGATCACCTCGTCACGGCTCGTGATCGTGCCCAGCGCCACGTGGACGACCGAGTCGGGCTCGTAGTTCGCCACGATGTGGTCGATGTCGTGGTCGACCCAGATGCGGTCGGTCACCTCGCGGATGAAGTCGTCGGGATCCGTGTAGGGCGCGTATGCGACCGGGTCGAGGGCCATGGGACGGTCCATCCTCTCGGGGTGTCAGGAAGCGAGTACATACGTATTCATACCAGATGTTCATGCCAGATGTGTCCCGTCGGCCGACGGCCGAGGTCCCCCGTGCCTCGGCTCAGCTCACGGTGAGGACGGCCTCGTCGAGTCCGGGCACGAGACCGTCGAGAATGCTCGACGGGATGCGGAATGCGCGACCCGGTGCCGCCGGCCAGGGGAGCCTCCTGACCCCGACGACGGCGCCCCCCTGCCGCACGGTGACGGTCGGCCGACCGACGTAGGTGTCCGTCCACGACAGCAGCCGACCGCGTGGCGGAGCCGGGTCGCCCGGGCGGACGATGCCGGGTGCGATCCAGCGCAGTGGGCCCGCAGCCAGCAGTCGGACCCCGCCACGGGCCGCCGGGGCGCCGTCGAGATGGGCCAGCACGGACTCGGCGACGGCGCGACCGTCGATCGCGGCGACGTCGGCGGTGTCCACGGGATGCAGGAGGTTCCCGGCGGCGAAGACGCCGCTGCGCCCGGTGCGCAGGGCGGTGTCGACCACCGGGCTCCGACTGCCGGGGTCGAGGAGGATGCCGGCGGCCCGTGCGAGCTCGTTGTCCGGGATCCAGTCACCCGTGAGGACGACCGTGTCGCAGCTCTGGGTGTGCCGTGCGCCCGTGTCGAGGTCCTCCAGCTCGACGGCCGTGACGTGCGGCCGGCCGATGATGCGCGTGAGCCGGGTCCGGGTGGCCACCGGGGTGCGGAAGGCGAGTCGACCGGGCCCGTGGAACACGGCATACGACTCCGGCCGGGGGAGCTCGGTCGTCATCAGGACGGTCCGGCATCCCGCGCTGCGCAGCGTCATGACGGCGGACCAGCTGACGAGCTCGGAGCCGACGACGACAGCCCTGTGTCCCACCTGCCGGTGCTTGAGATGGACGAGGGTCTGGAGGGTTCCGGTGGTGAGCACGCCGTGGGGGCGGTCGCCGGGGATGAGGCGGGCCGGACGAGGCCGCTCGCGTGCGCCGGTGGCGAGGACGACGGCCCGGGCGTCGACGCGGGCCCGGCCGCGTGGGCTGGTGACGTCGAGGGAGGTGGCCCCGGCCCAGTCGGTGGCCATCGTCCCGGTGAGGATCTCGGCCCCGGCGTCGGCCGCGTCGGTCCGGAGTCGTCGGGCGTACGCGGGTCCGGTGACGAAGCGGCGGAGGTCTCGGATGCCGTAGCCGACGTGGTCGCTGTGGCGGGGGATGCCGCCGGCCTCGGCCTCGCGCTCGAGGACCACGACCCGCCCGGTGAGGCGGCGGGCGAGCAGCGTCGCCGCGGTGAGGCCCGCCGGCCCGGCGCCGACGACGACGACGTCGGGCGTGAGGATCGCGCTGGAGGTCATGTGGACGGGTGGCCTTCCGGGATGTGCGCGGAGCCGCGAAGGGCGAACAGCTCGTCGACCTCGGCACCGCAGAAGAAGCCCTGGCATCGGCCGTTCTGGACGCGGGTGCGACGGCGAAGCCCTTCGACGGTCGCCGGGGGGATGGGGGAGGAGAAGGCGTCGCGGATCTCGCCGAGGGTCACGCGCTCGCAGAAGCAGACGATCCTGCCGTAGTCGGGGTCCGCGCTGATCGCCTCGGGATCCTGGTAGGGCCGGGTGGACGCCTCGCCCAGGTTGGGCATCAGGGGAGGGTCCGGGAGGTCGTCGCGCGGGTCCAGCCTCAGACCGGTGCCCTCGCCGAGCAGCTCGGCCACGTACTCGGCGACGGCCATGCCCGAGGTGAGGCCCGTCGAGCGGATCCCACCCGCCACGACGTAGCGCCGGGCCACGTCGACGTCGACGAGGTAGTCGCCGTGGTCCGAGGCCGCGCGCAGACCCGCATACGTCGCGGTGACCTCCTCCTCGAGCAGCGACGGGCACAGCTGGCGGCCCTTGCCGAGGAGGAAGTCGAGGCCGGCCTCGGTGGTGCTGGTGTCGGTGCGGTCGGTCAGGTCCTCGGCGGTGGGACCGAGCATGACGTTGCCGTAGACCGTCGGGCTGATGAGCACACCCTTGCCGAGCGCGGTCGGCACCGGCAGGACGATCCTGTCGACCAACGGCCGCGCCTGCTTGTCGAAGACGATGAGCTCGCCCCGGCGAGGGGTGAGGTGGAGCCGGTCGTGCCCGAAGTGGCGGTCGACGACGTCGCTGCCCAGCCCGGCGGCGTTCACGACCCACCGCGTCGCGACGTCGCCGCCGGGGGAGTGCAGCAGGGTCCCCTCGGGTCCCACGGTGGCCCCGACGATGCGCCGGCCGAGCAGCAGCGTGCTCCCGCGGTTGACCGCGTCCGTGGCGAGCGCGAGGTTGGTCGTCCACGTGCAGATGATCGACTCGCCCGGCACGACGAGTCCCCCGAGGGCTCCCGGCCCGAGGTGGGGAAGGGTCCGGTAGACCTCCTCCGCGCCGATGATCTCCGTCGACCGGTATGCGTTCCTGGTCGCCTTCTCCTGCAGGCCGGGCAGCGCCGCGAGCTGGTCGGGGTCCCACGCGACCAGCGTGGCGCCCAGGCGCTCGACGGGGATGCCCGTCCGGTGCGCATACTCCCCGAGGAGGGTGTATCCGCGGGCGACCAGTCGTGCCTCCAGGGTGCCTGGTGTCGCGTCGAACCCGGTGTGGAGGATGGCGGTGTTCGCCTTGCTCGTCCCGTCGCCGACATCCTCCCTGGAGTCGAGCAGCGCGACCGACAGCCGGTATCCGGACAGCTGCCTGGCGATGGCGGAGCCGACGATGCCGGCGCCGATCACGACGACGTCGAAGGACGGTGGCTCGGTCATGGTTCGACGTCCTTCGCGAGGTCGCTGGCGGCGGCGCGGGCCCAGCGGGCGCGGAACTCCAGTGCCTGGTCCGGGCTCCACCGGGGCTCGTAGGTGAGGGTGGGCGTCCACGCGGGGACGGCATCGGCGAGGGTGAGGGCGGGGTCGGCGGACATCCTGGCGAGCGCGGCCGCGCCGAGGGGGGTGGCGTGGGCTGTCGGGTAGACGTCGACCGGGAGCTGCAGGAGATCGGACACGGCCTGCATGAGGGCTCGCGACCGGGTCAGCCCGCCGTCGGCCCGCAGTCGGGTGAGCGGCTCGCCGATGTCCGCGGCCGCGAGGTCCCCGAGCCGGGCGACCTGTGCCGCGATGCCCTGCAGCACCGCGAGGACGAGGTGCCCGGGCGTGGTGGACAGGGTCATGCCGTGGAAGGAGGCGGTGGCGTCCGGCCGCCACCACGGCGCCGCCAGACCTGCCAGTGCGGGCACGGCGAGCACTCCGCCCGCGTCGGGTGCCGCGACACGGTCCAGGTCGGCGGGGGAGTCGACGAGCCCCAGCTGCGTCATCCACCGCACCGCGGACGCTGCCGCGTAGACCTGCCCGTCGAAGGAGAACGAGGTCTCTCCCCGGGCGGCCCAGGCGACCGAGGTCGTCAGGCCGGAGTCGGATCGCCGGGGGGTCGGCCCGGCGTTGGCGAGCAGGAAGGCCCCCGTGCCGAACGTGCACTTGGTGTCCCCGGGCCGGAGGCAGCCCTCGCCCAGCAGGGCGGCCTGCTGGTCGACGATCAGTCCGCCGACCGTGGCGCGGGCGCCGAAAAGGGTCGTCTCACCGACGATTTCGTCGCACGGGACGATCTGCGGCAGCCGCTCGTCGGCCAGCCCGAAGAGGGCGAGGAGCTCGGGGTCCCAGGCCCCGCTGTCGAGGTCGGTGACGAGGGATCGGCTCGCGGTCGAGACGTCGGTGACGAAGGCGCCGCACAGCTGGTGGATCAGCCAGGTGTCGGACGTGGTGACGACGCCCTCGCGGGTGACATGTCGGCGCAGCCAGGCCTGCTTCGGAGCCGAGAAGTAGGGATCCAGCACGAGTCCGGTGCGCTCCGCCAGCAGGGACCGCTGGGCGTCGAGCTCGGCGGTGACGCTCTCGGCGCGTCGGTCCTGCCAGACGACCAGGTCGGACAGCGGCTGTCCGGTGACGGGGTCCCACGCCAGGACCGTCTCGCCCTGGTTGGCCAGGGCGACGACGTCGACGGGCACACCCGCCTGGTCGACGGCGCGCCGGCCCGCGTGCAGCACCGAGGAGAGGAGCGCCGCGGGGTCCTGTTCCACCCCGCCGCCCGGCAGGTAGGTGGGTCGGACGGGGGCCTCGGCCACCGCGCATACCGATCCGGTGTCGTCGAGCACGACGGCCTTGGTGCCCGAGGTCCCCTGGTCGATGGACAGCACCGTCGTCATGACGCGGCCCCGCTGCGGGACCCGCGAGCCGCGGGCTGGGGGATGGGTGGCGCGGAGGGGGAGGGCGCGGGAGGAGGGCTGGGGTCTCTAGGCATGTGAACGGCTCGTCAGGTGGGGAGCTGGGTGATGTCGGGGTCCAGCAGCAGCTGGGAGCGTGCGATGCGGGCGATCTCGCGGGTGGCGGTCGACAGAGGGAGGGAGTCGCGCTGGATGAGGGCGATCGTGTCGTACAGGGGCGGGTCCAACGGCGCGGCGTGCAGGCCCTCGGGCCGGTTCGCGGACCTCAGGACGGCGCGGGAGGCGATGCTGTCGCCGACCCCGCGCGCCACCAGGCCGAGGGCGGTCTCCACCTGCTCGACCTCGATGCGCGGCATGAGCCGCACCCCGGCCAGGTTGGCACGGTCGAGGAGCTGGCGTCTCGTCGGGTCCCTCCAGCCCGCGTGGGCGTCGTAGAGCACGAGCGAGGCGTCGGACAGGTCGGTGATGGTGATCGGTGCCTGGGTCCGGTCGGGGTCGGCGCTGACGAACATCACCTCGTCGCGCGCCCAGGGCGTCACGCGGATCCCCTCGACGTCGATGGGGAGCACGACGAGACCGGCCTCCAGTGTGCCGTCGGCGACGGCCGCCGCGACGTCGACGGAGTTCAGCCCGATGAGCCGGACCGACACCTGGGGGTGTCGCTCGTTGAAGAGCTGGACCAGCCCGGACAGCAGGTAGTACCCGGCGTTGCGCAGCACGCCGAAGGTGGCCTGGCCCGCCGTGAGCTCCTGCACCGACCGCAGGGCGCGGGCCCCGCTGGCGGCTGCGGCGACCGCCGCCTCCGCATGGGGGAGCAGCTCCTCTCCCGCGGGCGTCAGGACCAGCCGGCGGCGTCCGCGGAGGAAGAGCGTCACGTCGTACTCGTCCTCGAGGCGCCGGATCAGCTCGGAGACGGACGCCTGGGAGACCCCCAGGTTGGCGGCCGAGGTCGTGAAGGATCCGCTGCGGGCGGCCTCGAGGAACGCCCGCAGCTGGTTGAGGGTCATGGCGGAGACCATAGGGGAACCCTGTGTCCTTCACGAGAAAATTGGGGGTTGAACGATGCATGCGTATGCATCTAGGTTACCGCCATGCGCTTCACACCAGCTGTCCTCGACACGCTCGACGGTCGCTTCGTCCAGGTCAAGACCCCGGCTCGCTCCGGTCCGGCCGCCCAGCGCGACCCGAAGGTCATGGCGACCGTCTCCGAGATGCTCTCGACGATCGAGCGGGACGGGCTCGACGCCATCCTCCGATATGCCCGACAGCTGGACGGATTCACCGGCACCGAGCTGGAGCTCGACACGACGGCCATCGCGACGAGTGGCGATCGGCTCGACCCCGCGCTCCGGGAGGCCATCGAGCTGGGGGCACAGCGCACCAAGGCCTTCGCCCAACAGCAGCGGGCCCACCTGACCGACTTCGAGACCGAGCTCGCTCCCGGGGTGGTCACCGGGCAGCGCTACGTCCCCCTCCAGCGGGTCGGCGCCTACCTGCCCGCCGGTCGCTTCCCGTTGACGGCGAGCGCCTTCATGACGGTCAACGTCGCCAAGGTGGCCGGCGTCGACAGCGTCATCGCCTGCACCCCGCCGCAGCCCGACGGCGGCCCGAACGCCGCGGTGCTCTACGCCGCCTCCGTGTCCGGCGTCGACAGGGTCTTCCTCCTCGGCGGCGTGCAGGCCCTCGCGGCCATGGCGTTCGGGCTGCTCGGCGAGCCGCCCGTCGACATGCTCGTCGGCGCGGGGAACGCCTACGTCGCGGAGGCCAAGCGCCAGCTCTTCGGCAAGGTCGCCATCGACCTCCTGGCGGGCCCTTCCGAGGTCGCCGTCATCGCGGACCACACGGCCGACCCGGTCCTCGTCGCCGCGGACCTGCTCGGGCAGGCCGAGCACGGCCCGGAGTCCCCGGCCGCCCTGGTCACCACGAGTCGCGAGCTCGCGGACGCCGTCGCGATCGAGGTGAAGGCGCAGCTGGAGACGCTGTCGACCAACGAGATCTGCGGGCCGGCCTGGGAGAACTACGGGTCGATCACGGTGGCCGACGACCGGGAGACGGCAGTGCTCCTCATGGATGACCTGGCCCCCGAGCACCTGGAGCTCCAGACGGCCGAGGACGAGTGGTACCACGACCACCTTCACAACTACGGATCCCTGTTCGTCGGGACGTGGAGCACCGTCGCATACTCCGACAAGGGCATGGCCGGCACCAACCACGTCCTCCCCACCGCGGGAGGCGCCCGGCACACGGCCGGGCTGTCGGTGTCACGGTTCGTCAAGCCGCTGACCTACCAGCGCGTCGTCAAGGAGGCGACCCCCCTCCTCGCCGACGCGGTCGAGGTCATCTCCCACTCCGAGGGGATGTCCGCCCACGAGGCCACCGCGACCAAGCGCAAGGAGCGCCTCGGCTGAGGCGCCGGCTGCCCACGTACGTGCCAACGGGGACATCGCACCGCCCAGGGAAGAGGTACCAATGAGCAACACCGAATGGCTGCTCGAGGCCAGAGGACTCGTGAAGAGCTACGGACACGTGGAGGTGCTGCGCGGGGCGGACCTGCAGGTGGCCCCCGGCGCGGTCACCGCGCTCATCGGCGACAACGGCGCAGGCAAGTCGACCCTGGTCAAGATCCTCTCCGGCGTCATGCCGCCGCAGGGCGGCCAGATCCTCCTCCGCGGCAAGCCGGTGGAGTTCGAGTCGCCGACCCACGCCCGGGACCTCGGCATCGAGACGGTCTACCAGGACCTCGCCCTGGCGCCCGACCTCGGCCCCGCGGAGAACGCCTACATCGGGCGGGAGCTGCTCAAGCCGGGGCTGCTGGGCAGGCTGGGCGTCCTCGACAAGAAGCGGATGCGACGCGAGGCCTTCACGACGTTCACCTCGCTGGGCACCGACGTCAAGGACATGGACGCCACCGTCGCGGCCCTGTCCGGCGGCCAGCGGCAGAGCGTGGCCATCTGCCGCTCGGTCATGTGGGCCAAGGGCCTGGTGTTCATGGACGAGCCGACGGCCGCCCTCGGCGTCCGGCAGACCCGGCGCGTCCTCGACCTGATCCGCAGGGTGGCCGAGGAGGGAGTGGCCGTCGTGCTCATCAGCCACAACATGCCCGAGGTGCTGGAGGTCTCGGACTCCATCCAGGTCCTGCGACTCGGGCGCAGGGTCGCGCAGTTCACCGGCGACGCCTCCGTCGACGATCTCGTCGGCGCGATGACCGGGTCCCTGGAGGTGGCCTCATGAGCAGCTCGACGCAGCCCGACGTGCCGACCGCGCCGGAGCCCGGGGAGGGGGTCGGCCCCGGCACCGGGCTCGTGGCCGAGATCGTGGACGACACGCCGATGTCCCCGGAGGCGATGGACGCCGTCGCCGCCAGTGGCGTGACGTCGCGGCAACGGATGATCCGGCGGGGAATGCACTCGTCCGCCGCCTACATGTTCCTCGTGCTCCTCGTGCTGTACGGGCTCTTCGCCATCATGCGGCCGGACACCTTCCCCACCGAGGGCAACGCCCGCAACCTGATCAGCGACACCTCCATCTTCCTCGTCATGGCCACCGGAGCGACGTTCGTCATGGTGGCTGCCGGGTTCGACCTGTCCGTCGGCTCCGTGCTCGTGTTCGCCGGGATCTGCGCGGTCAAGGTGATGGACTGGGTGGGCGGCACGGGCTACGGCACGGTGTTCCTCGGCCTCCTCGCATCTCTCGTGGGCGGCACGATCTGGGGCCTGTTCAACGGGTTCTGCGTCACCCGGCTGCGGGTGCCCGCCCTCATCACCACGCTCGGCACGCTGGGGGCGGCCCTCGGCATCGCGAACCTGCTGACCAACGGCAACGACATCGCCGTCTCCCAGACGGCCATGATCAACCTCCAGATCGCCCAGCCGCTGGGGATGCCGTGGATCGTCTGGATCGCCTTCGCCGTCGTGATCGTCGGGGGCGCCACCCTGCGCTTCACGAGGTTCGGCCGTCACACCTACGTCATCGGGTCCAACGACGAGGCGGCACGACGAGCGGGCATCAACGTCGACCGGCACCTCGTCAAGCTGTATGCCATGAGCGGGCTCCTCGCGGGGCTGGCCGGGATGATGTCGCTCGTCCGGTTCTCCACTACGACGATCGGCGGCCACTCGCAGGACGCGCTCACCGTCATCACCGGTGTCATCCTCGGCGGCACGAGCCTCTACGGCGGCTACGGGAGCGTGCTGGGCACGGTCATCGGCATCTTCATCCCGACCGTCCTGCAGAACGGCCTCGTCGCCATCAACGTCCAGCCGTTCTGGCAGAACGTCGCGATCGGGTTCATCCTCATCATCGCGGTCTACCTCGACCAGCTGAAGCGGCGCGCCCGCAACAAGCCCTAGCCACACGTCGCACCCCCCTGCATCCGTCACGTCACCATTGCCCCCTCGAAAGGACACCCCCATGAACCGCACCCTCGCGACGGCCGCCGCGCTCGCCTCCGCTGCACTCCTCCTCTCGTCGTGCAGCTCGGGCAGCAGCGACACCGCCGGGACCTCCGGCAGCACGGGAGGGACGAAGAAGATCGTCTACATCCCCGGACTGACCGGGAACCCCTTCTACAACACGGTCGCCTGCGGGGCCGCCACCGAGGCCAAGAAGCAGGGCGTCGACTTCTCCTACCAGGGCGCCTCGACCTTCGACGTCGCGGAGCAGACCAAGATCGTCAACTCCGTCGTCGCGACCAAGCCCGGCGCCATCATGATCTCCATCACCGACCCGCAGGCGATGGTGGCGCCGCTGCTCGCCGCGCAGAAGCAGGGCATCAAGATCATCGGCATCGACGGCGACGTCAACGACAAGTCGATCATGACGACGAACATCCAGTCCGACGGCGTGCAGGGAGGCATGCTGGCCGGCGAGGCCCTCGCCAAGAAGGTCGGCGAGAAGGGCTCGGTGCTGGCCATCGACAACGCGACGGGCTCGGTCGTCTCCAAGGCCCGCACCGACGGGTTCAAGGCGGCCATCGCGAAGTACCCGAACATGAAGTTCGTCGGCATCCAGTACTCCAACAACGACGTCAGCAAGGCCGCCTCGATCACCGCGTCGGCGGCGACCAACTACCCCGACCTCGTCGGCGTCTTCGGTGCCGAGACCAACAACACCCAGGGCGCGCTCACCGGTGTCCGCGAGGCCGGCAAGTCCGGCAAGATCCAGGTCGTCGGCTACGACACCTCGGACCCGATCGTCGCCGCGCTCAAGGACGGCAGCCTCGCCGGCACCGTCGTCCAGAACCCTCGCGGCGAGGGGGTGCTCGGCGTGCAGAGCGCCGTCAAGGCGATGAACGGGGAGCCGGTCGAGCGCAACCAGGCCGCGGACTCGATCTTCGTGACGCCCGCGACCGTTAACTCCGAGAAGGCCCAGCAGTACATTTACGACGTCAACTGCAAGAGCTGATCGCCCGGAACCACGCGCCAACCCGACGAAGCGGAGATCGATACCCCTCATGAGCG
The DNA here is from genome assembly GCA_039812405.1 of Nostocoides sp. GTDB lineage: Bacteria > Actinomycetota > Actinomycetes > Actinomycetales > Dermatophilaceae > Nostocoides. Next base: position 22,801 of record JBDIAL010000003.1, on the reverse strand, counting down.
AGAGCTCCGGCGTTCTCGACGCGTCGGCGACGGACCCCGTCGCCGACGCCCCGGACCCCGTCGCCGGGAAGGAGGTGAAGGACTCCGCCACGGCTCGCCATCCCATCCAGTCCGGGACGATCGGAGCCTCGACGACTCGGCGCATGCCGGGCGACTTCTCCGTCGCCGTCCGGCCCGGGAGCGGCAGCAGCACGCTCCGCGCGGACCGGGAGCGGGGTGGTCGGGTCCAGTCCCTGCGCGGTTTCGAGGACACCTACGTCGACATCGTCGACTACGTCGTGCGGATCACCCACCGCATCTGGGAGGACCAGGACGTGGGCTACATCTACGACACGTACTCGCCCGGGTGCCTGGTCTTCGACGACAGCGGCGCGAACTACGGGGTCGAGCGGGTCGTGGAGGGCACCATGGCCAGCGTCCACGCCTTCCCCGACACGCGGTCGTGGGCCGACGAGGTGATCTGGGCCGGCGACGACGAGGAGGGATTCGTCACCTCGCACCGCTACATCACCACCGGGCACCACCTCGGCGCCTGGCGATGGGGTCCGCCGACCGGCCGCAAGGTCAACCTGTGGGGCCTGGCGAACTGCGTCATCCGCGAGAACGAGATCTTCGAGGAATGGGTCCTCTACAACATGGGGTCCAAGCTGCGCCAGCTGGGGATCGACGTGCGCTGGGCCGCGCGGGAGTACGGCAACGAGCTGAACCGCACCCGAGCCGACCAGCATGTCGGCGAGGTCCAGCGGCTGCTCGGAGGCAGACAGCCCGAGTACTACCCCGCCTCGACCTCCGACGCCTTCGACCCGGGTCACTTCGCCCGCGCCCTGTTCCACAACCTGTACAACCGGCGCGACCTCAGCACGGTGGACAAGGCATACGAGTCGACCGTCCGGTGGAAGGGCGCCTCCGACCGGGTCGGCTTCGGTCGGCAGGACGTCAAGGCGATGGCCCGCGCGCTCCTCAGCACGTTCCCGGACCTCGGGATGCAGGTCGAGGAGGTGTACTGGATGGGCAACGACCTCGAGGGCTACCGGGTCTCGGTTCGCTGGAGTGCCCAGGGCACCCACCGCGGCTACGGGCTCTACGGCCCACCGAGCGGGCGCCGGGTGTTCCTGTGGGGCATCGACCAGCTGTACGTCACCGGCGGGATGATCACGGAGGACTGGATGATGTTCAACGAGTTCGACGTGCTCGCCCAGATCCTCGCGGACGAGCCCACGACCACGCTGACCTGAGCCGGTCCCGCCGGACCGCATGTCGACCCCCCTCGAGATGGCCGGACCCGTACGATTCCGGCTGTCGGAGGAGATGGACGGAGGGGTTGCCATGGCAGCTACCAGCCACGACGTCGCGATGCGGGCCGGCGTCTCGCAGCCCACCGTGTCCCGGGCCCTGCGCGACGACCCTCGCGTGGCACCCGCCACGAAGGAGAAGGTGCGGCGGGCCGCGGCCGACCTCGGCTACGTCCCCAGCGACGTGGGACGCAGTCTCGCCACCCGGTCGACCCGACAGATCGCCATGGTGGCGGACCTGCGCAACGCGCTCTACCCGTCGCTCGTGGAGCCGCTGCACGACACGTTCGAGTCCCTCGGCTACCGCATGGTGCTCATCGCCGAGCGGGGCGAGGGGAAGACCGTCTACGAGCGGCTCATGGACCGGTCCGTCGACGGCGCCATCCTCACCACGACCCGGCTCGGGTCCCCGCTGTCCACCTCGCTGCTCGAGCGCGGGCTTCCCTTCGTGGAGCTCAACCGGATGTCGGGGCGCCGGGGCGCGCAGGCCGTCGTCGCCGACAACCGCGGGGGGGCCCGGGAGGTGGCCGAGCTCCTCGTGGGCCTGGGCCATCGCCGCGTCGGGGCGGTCATGGGGAACAGGTTCGTCAGCACCAGCCGGGACCGTGAGGCCGGGCTGCGTCGCGGCCTGGAGGCCCACGGGGTGCCCCTCGACCCGGACCTCGTGGTCCACGGAGGCTTCGGCCACCAGGACGGGGCCGACGGCTTCGAGCGCCTGATGAGCCGGCCGGAGCCGCCGACGGCGGTCTTCTGCATCGGCGACGCCGCGGCGGTGGGCGCGCTGAACCGGGCCCTGCACCTGGGGCTGTCGGTGCCCGAGGACGTCAGCGTCATCGGCTTCGACAACCTGGCGATCGCGTCCTGGCCCGCCTTCAACCTCACGACGGTCGAGGCCCACATCCAACGGCTCGCGGTCACCGCGGCCATGAAGCTCGCTCACCTGCTCGCGTCGGGTGCGCCCACGGCGCCGGCCGTCACCACCGTGCCGACGGCGCTGGTCCGGCGGAGCACCCACGGCCCGGTCCGTCGCTGAGCACGCCGCGCGTCCCCGCGCGCTCGCGCGGTCACGTTGACCTTGGCGATGCATACGTATACATTACGCAACAGCAACAGACTTCACGATGCGGAAGGCGCCATGACGACTTACCTCAAGAGACCACTCCCCGCGACTGCGCAGGTCGGCTCCCGAGAGGAGGTCGCCGCCACCGTGCGGGACGTGCTGGCCGACATCCGAGCCCGCGGGGACGAGGCGGTGCGGCAGTACTCGGAGAAGTTCGACGGGTGGTCCCCCGAGAGCTTCCGGCTGTCGCCCGAGCAGGTGGAGGAGATCGTCGCCGGAGTGCCCCAGCAGGTCAAGGACGACATCGAGTTCGTCCAGGCCCAGGTGCGGCGCTTCGCCGAGGCCCAGCGTGCCTCGCTCACCGACTTCGAGATCGAGACCCTCCCCGGGGTGCGGCTGGGCCAGCGGAACATCCCCATCTCCGCGGTGGGTGCCTACGTCCCCGGGGGCCGCTACCCCCTCACCGCCTCCGCGCACATGACGATCGTCACCGCGAAGGTGGCGGGGGTCCCGCGCGTCGCGGCATGCACGCCGCCGATCCGCGGCGAGATCCCCGCGGCCACCATCACCGCGATGGCGATGGCCGGTGCCGACGAGATCTATCTCCTCGGAGGGGTCCAGGCCATGGGCGCCCTGGCCATCGGCACCGAGAGCATGGAGCGCGTCGACCTGATCGCCGGCCCCGGCAACGCCTACGTCGCCGAGGCCAAGCGGCAGCTCTTCGGGGAGGTCGGGATCGACCTGTTCGCCGGTCCCACCGAGATCCTGGTCATCGCCGACGAGCACGCGGACCCCTTCGTCGTGGCGGTCGACCTGCTCAGCCAGGCCGAGCACGGGCCGGACTCGCCTGCCGTCCTCGTGTGCACGAGCGAGGAGGTCGCCCGCCGGGCGATGGAGCATGTCGAGGAGATCCTCGTCGACATGCCGACCAAGGACTATGCCGAGCCGGCCTGGCGCGACCACGGCGAGGTCGTCGTCGTCGAGTCGATGGAGGAGGCGTTCGCCGTCGCCGACAGCTACGCCTCGGAGCACGTCCAGGTCCTGACGGCGGACCCGCGCAGAGCACTGGAGCACATGCACGACTTCGGCGCCCTGTTCCTCGGGGAGGGCACGTGTGTCTCGTACGGCGACAAGGTCATCGGCACCAACCACGTCCTGCCGACGCGTGGCAGCGCCCGGTTCACCGGGGGCCTGTGGGTCGGCAAGTACCTCAAGACGGTCACCTACCAGGAGGTCACCGACGAGGACTCCTCGGCCTTCCTGGGTCGGCTGTGCGGACGGGCCGCCCGAGTGGAGCTGTTCGAGGGGCACGCCCGCTCCGGCGACGTCCGGGCCGCCAAGTTCGCGGGCGACCCGTTGCCGTGGAGCCGGCACGCCGTCGCCGATGTCTGAGGACCGCGAGCCCCGCACCGCCCTCGTCACGGGTGGCGGCAGCGGCCTGGGCCGCGCCATCGCCGTCGCGCTGCGCGAGGCCGACTACCGCGTCATCCTCTGCGGACGCCGACTGGCTCCGCTGCAGCAGACCGCCGAGGAGATCGGACCCGGCGTCCGCGTCGGCGTCGTCGACGTGTCGGATCCGGCCTCGGTGGACGCGCTGCGTGACGAGCTGGTCGACGAGGACGTCTCGGTGCTCGTCAACAACGCGGGCATCCCCGGACCGGTCAAGCCGCTCGCCGAGATCGACCCCGAGGAGTGGGACGAGGTCTTCGCCGTCAACGTCCGCGGGATCTTCCTCATGTGTCGCGCCTTCGTCCCCCCGATGGTCCGTCGGGGAGCCGGTGACGTCATCAACCTCGCGTCGGTGAGCGGCAAGCGGCCGCTGGCGATGCGAACGCCGTACACCGCCTCGAAGATGGCCGTCATCGGGCTCAGCACCACGCTCGGTGCCGAGGTCGGGACCGCGGGCGTGCGCGTCAACACGCTGTCGCCGGGGCCGGTGCGCGGCGAGCGGATGGCCCGGAACTTCCGCCTCGAGTCCGAGCGCCTCGGCATCAGCGAGGCGGAGGCCGAGGCGCGGTTCGCCGCGCGAGCGACCCTGGGACGGCTGGTCGAGGAGGAGGAGGTCGGAGCCGCGGTCGTCGCGATGCTGGGCATGACCGGGCTGCACTGCGCCGACATCGACCTCTCGGCCGGCATGGTCGCCCGGTGACGGAGAGCGAGCCCGCCGTGCCCCCCGACGGCACCTCGCAGGCGGCGCACGAGGTGGCGGCGACCGTCCTCGTCGAGACCCCGGGTGTCGCCCCGCGAGCCGTCCCGGCCCTCGGGACCGAGACCGAGGTCGGGATGAGGCGGCGCCCACCCGTGGTCATGCTTCCCGGGATGCTCGGGTCGCCGGCGCTGTGGGACGACGTCAGCGCCCGACTGGGGGAGATCGCCCTGCCGTGGCCGGCCCGGATCGACCTCGACGACACCGTCGCGGGGATGGCCGAGAGCGTCCTGGCCCAGGCGCCAGGCCGTTTCGTCCTCATGGGCCACTCCCTGGGGGCCATCGTCGCCCTCGAGGTCGTCCGGCAGGCTCCGTCGCGGGTGGTGCACCTCCTCCTCGTCAACGGCAGCGCCCGGGGGGCCAACGACGCCCAGCTGGCCGCATGGTCCGAGATGGCCGAGCGGACGGCGGGCGGCCGGTTCGCCGAGGTCGCGGCCGAGCTGGCGCGGAGCACCCTGCCACCGCGACGACGCGCCGACCAGGACCTGGTCGCGCGCGGCGAGGCGATGGCCGAGGCGGTGGGACCCGAGGGGCTCCTCCGACAGTTGCGGGCCCAGGCCACCCGGCCCGACAGTCGGGCGAGCCTGCCGACGCTCACCGTCCCGACCACCGTCATCTCCGGTCAGGACGACCAGGTGTGCCCTCCGCCCCTGCAGGCCGAGCTCGTGGACCTGTGCCCTGCCGCGGAGCTGGTCTCCGTGCCCGGAGGCCACATGCTTCCTCTCGAGGACCCCGACCGGGTGGCCGCCGAGGTCGTGCGGGTGATCGACGGCTCGACCGTGACTCGGGAGCCCGTGGCTCAGTAGCCCCCGGTGCCGTGCGTCGCCGGGGCGGCCGGGCCGCGAAGGGTGGCGACACGGTCGGCGACCGCGTCCTTGAGGATGCTCACGTCGCTGCCCGGCGTCACCAGGTGGAAGCCCGCCTCGGCCATCTCCCGGGCGAACGCCACGCTGGGACAGAAGACACCGGCATACTTCCCCGCCCGTCGGGCCGCCGCGGCCACGGAGCGGGCAGCGCTCAGCACCTGCGCCGGCGGGGTGCCCGCGCCCGCCGGCACCCCGAGGGACAGGGCCAGGTCGTTGGGTCCGACGTAGACCCCGTCCAGGCCGGGGGTGGCGAGGATCGCGTCGAGGTTCTCGACCGCCTGCGCGGACTCGACCATGGCCCAGGTGAGGATGGTGTCGTCGGCGTGCGCGACGTAGTCCGGCCCGCCGTAGAGCAGACCACGGGCGGGACCGAAGCTCCGCTGCCCGACGGGCGGATAGCGACAGGCGCGGACGAACTGTGTGGCCTGCTGCGGCGTGTCGACGGCGGGACAGACGATGCCGTATGCACCGGCGTCGAGGAGCTTGCCGATGACAGCCGGGTCGTGGGACGGGCAGCGAGCCATGGGAGTCGCGGGGCCGGAGCCGATCGCCTGCAGCAGGGTGACGGCACGGTCCAGCCCGAACATGCCGTGCTGGAGGTCCACCGTGACGGTGTCGAGTCCGGAGTGGGAGAGGACCTCGGCAAGGTAGGGACTGTCCGCCGAGACCCAGCCACAGAGCGCCGTCCGTGCCTCGAGAGCCTCGCGCAGGCCACTTCGTCTCATGTGGGGCACCTCTCCTGTTGACAACGTCGGGGCTGAACAGCAACTATACATACGTATGCATCGCTGCGATGTGCCGACGTTGCGACGTGTGCGCCCACATCCACCGAGCACAGAGCTGGAGCTGACCCACTGATGTCTGCCGATCTTGTCGTCACCCCCGAGGAGCTGGAGGGCCGGACCATCCGCCGGGTCGACCTGAAGGCCGACCGCGCTGCCTTCCTCGACACGAAGATCCCGGGATCCGAGGCGAAGATCAACTATCCCCTCATCGGCCCGGGGGTCTCGGAGAACGCCGAGCAGGTAGTCCCCGTGACCGCGCCGCACGGGTTCAACCTGGGGGCCGCCGTGATGCCGGCCGGGGTCGTCAACAACCTCCACCTGCACTTCACGGCCGAGGTCTTCATGTGCCTGGCCGGGTCGTGGCAGTTCCGCTGGGGTGTCGACGGGACGGACGGCGAGGCCGTCGTGTCCGAGGGTGACGTCATCTCGATCCCGACCTGGGTCTTCCGCGGGTTCACGAGCATGACGGACGACGCGTGGCTCTACACCGCTCTGGGCCGGGACGTCAGCGGGGGCCTCATCTGGGCTCCGTCCGTCATCGAGAAGGCGGCCGCCACCGGGCGGCACCTCAGCATCGACAACCAGATCGTCGACACCGAGCCCGGCGAGGTCCCCGAGGGGGTCGAGCTCGTCACCCCTCTCACCGAGGAGCAGCTCGAGTCCCTGCAGAAGGTCTCCGTCGCCGAGATGCGGGAGCGCCTGGCCACGCCGGAGGACCTGACGTGGAGCGCCGCCCCCTTCCTCGACTCCGAGCTGCCCGGCGGTGGGGCGCAGTTGGCCTGCGTGGTCGGCTACGGCCTCACCGAGGACCGTATGCAGCGGCCCCGGCTCTCCGACCCGCACGGCCTGTCGTTGGCCTGGGTGCGTGCCGAACCCGGTCAGGGGATCGGCCTCCACCGCATCCGCGAGGCGCAGGCCCTCGTCGTGAAGTCCGGGCGCATCCGCGTCACGCTGAACCGGACCGACCCCGTCTCGGTCGAGATCGGCGCCTACGACACCCTGTCGATCCCGCGCGAGGCATGGCGCTCCATCGAGAGCATCGGCGAGGAGACCGCGCAGTGGGTCGCTCTCACCGAGGGCGACGGCCGGATCTATCTCGACTGGAGCGACCGGATCGTCGAGGACGCACGCACCAAGGGGGTCGTGCGCGACCCGAACGGCTACCTCGCACCGGCCGCCCTGGTCCGCGGCTGACCTGTCGACGAGTCGTCGATCGTGGGCCGGCCGCCGTCGCGGTCGGCCCACGTCGTTCCACCGACACTCCCAGATCCCACCCCCACGCCACGAAGGAGCGCCGATGAGCCCCACCGGTCCGTCCCGTCCCGTCGACGCCGGCTCGCCCGGAGCGGAGGTTACCCCGCCCGCCGCACCGGAGCCCCTGCCCCGCGGCGGGGCCGGCCGCGGGACCCACGACGGGGAGTCCTCGGTGAACCCGTACCGGCAGCACCGGCCCCGACCGACCTCGTTCGACATCTCCTTGGGCGAGAAGGGAGGGACGGACAGACTGCTCCACGCCCCGGGGACGGGCCGCCGCCAGCCCATGCGGGGGTTCGACGCCGACTACACCGACATCGTCGACTACATCGTGAGGGTGACGCATCGCATCTGGGAGGAGAAGGAGATCGGCTACATCTACGACACCTACCGGCACAACGCGCGCGTCACGGACGACTACGGGCTGCAGTACGGCCGGGACAAGATCGTCGCCGACACCGTGCACACGATCAACGCCTTCCCCGACATCCGGCTCTACGCGGACGAGGTGATCTGGGCCGGTGACGACGTCTCCGGCTTCCACACCTCGCATCGCTGCATGATCGTGGGCCACAACACCGGGTTCTCCACATACGGCCCACCGACCGGGCGTCGCGTCGCGGTCTGCTGCATCGCCAACTGTGTGGCTGTCGAGAACGAGATCTTCCAAGAGCACGTCATCTACAACAACTCGAGCCTCGTCCTGCAGCTCGGCCTCGACCTGCGGGCCACCGCCCGCGCGTTCGGCAACCGGGCGGCGCGGCTGCGGCCGCCCGTCGACCCCCGCTTCGGCGAGGCCGAGCGACTCCGGGGACAGGGGAAGCCGACGCGGCTCGCCGGTCCCGACGGCCCGGCATACGGCGTGGAGGACCTCCTGCGCCAGAGCCAGCACGAGATCTGGAACTGGCGCAACCTCAACGTCATAGACCGTGCCTACGCGCCGACCTTGCGCCACCACGGCTCGACCGGGCGCGAGATCGTCGGACGGGGTGACTACGCGTCGTTCGTCCTCTCCATGATCGCCATGTTCCCCGACCTGGCCCTCACCGTCGACGACATGTATGCCATGGGCAACGACGAGGACGGGTACCTCGCCTCATACCGGTGGAGTGCCGTCGGGACCCATCGGGGGTTCGGCATCTACGGGCCGCCGACCGACCGGCGCGTCCACCTCTGGGGCATCACCCAGAGCCGGGTCGTCGGCGGCCGGGTCGTCGAGGAGTGGATGCTGTTCAACGAGTTCGAGGTCATGCAGCAGCTCTACCGGGACGATCCCTTCCTCGACGACCCGAGCTGAGTCCGAGTCCTCCGGGCCCGGAAGGTGTCCGGACGCCGCGTCACGTCCACCGGCCGACCCCTGTCGGTCACCACTGTGCAACAGTCCGGGCGTCACCCTCGACCCCGGCGACCGGACGCTCTAGTGTTCACTGACACAATGTGAATGCATCACCTCAGAGAACACTGACGCGGCAGGTAGGTACCACGCTCATGCGCATGGCTCGCTCTCGGCATATCGCTCGCCTTCGAACCGGTGGTGTGGTGGTGGCCGTCGCCGCCACCCTGATGGCTGCCGGGTGCGCCAAGGGCGGGGACGGCGTCGCGTCGTCGTCCGGCGCCGGCGCGGACAGCGGCAAGGAGATCAGCGCCATCACCGTGGCGCTGCCGGGGTCGTTGTCGTCCCTCTACCCCGGGCAGGAGTCGGGCATCCTCAACTACAACATCGCCAACCTGTTCTACGAGGGTCTGGTCGGCCTGAACAGTCAGGGCGAGGTGGTCCCGGCGCTGGCGGAGAAGTGGTCGCAGCCGAACGCCACGACGTATGTGTACGACCTCCGGGCCGACGCCAGGTTCTCCGACGGCACGCCGGTCACCGCGCAGGACGTGAAGTTCAGCCTCGACGAGGCGCGCAACGCCAAGGCCTCGCCCGGTATCGCGGGCTACCTGAGCGGGGTCAAGGACGTGGCGGTGACCGGGGACCGCCAGGTGACCGTCACGCTGAAGCAGGCCGACGCCGCCTTCCCGAAGCTCATGAGCACGGCCGGAGCGGCGTTCATCACCTCGGAGAGGTTCTGGAAGAAGGTGGGCGGGAAGATCGGCACCAGCACGTCGCTGGTGCTCGGGACGGGTCCGTACAAGGTGACCTCCTTCACCCCCGACTCCGGCATCACGCTGGAGCGCGACAGCACGTGGTGGGGGTCGGCACCGAAGGTGAAGACCATCAATGTCAAGTTCATCTCCGACGAGAACACCAGGCTGCTGGCCGCCAAGTCCGGCGACGTCGACATCGCGTTCAACGTGCCCCTCGACCAGGTCGCCCAGTGGAAGCAGATCAGCGGGGAGCGGGTCCAAGCCGTCAACGACCTGTCCTACCTCGGGCTGAACTTCGACACGCGGGTCAAGCCGTTCGACGACCCGAAGGTGCGGGAGGCCATCGCCTACGCGGCCGACAAGGACGCCTACGTGAAGAACCTGCTGCACGGCTACGGGGAGGTCGCGACCTCGATGATGACGCCGGAGTCCCTGGAGTCGGTGTACTCGGCCAGCGAGGCCCGCCAGGTCCTGAGCGGGGTGACCCACACCTCCCTCGACATGGCGAAGGCGAAGGCGGCGCTCGCCGCCTCCCAGCACCCCGGCGGCTTCACGGCCGAGCTGACCTATCCCAACACCGGGCCCCAGATCGGCCTCGCCGCGCAGGCTCTGGCGCAGAGCGTGAAGTCCCTGGGCATCACCCTCGACGTCAAGGAGGTCCCGATCGAGCAGTGGCTGGCCACGCTGGGGGACAAGACCCACGGGATCTCGTTCATGTGGTACTTCTCGACGACCGGTGACCCCGCCGAGGTCCCCAGCTACATGTTGGGGGCGGGCAACATCTCCGGGTACGACAACGCCACGGTCACCGATCTGCTCACTCAGGCGGCGGCCGCGACGGACGGCAAGACCCGCATAGCCGACCTGGTCAAGGCCGATTCGCTGCAGGCAGCGGACTTCGTCAACGTGCCCCTGTGGTGGGGTCAGTCGGTCACCGGCTTCTCCTCGAAGGTGGCGTTGCGGGACTTCAGCGCGTTCACCTTCAACTCCGAGTGGGGCAGCGCGCTGTATGCCCCGAAGTGACGTCCGCGCGGCAGGCGGGAGCCAGGCGGATCGGTCCTGGCGGCGCCGCCACCAGGTGGCGTGGCTGGTGGGGCAGAGACTCCTCGGCATCGTCCTGGTGCTGTTCGTCATCTCGGTCCTGACCTTCAGCCTGCTGCATCTGGCGCCCGGGGATCTGGTCCGGACCCTCATCGGCAACCGGCAGGTGACCCCGCAGCTGCAGGAGCAGATCAGGGACCAGTACCACCTCGACGACCCGCTGCCGGTGCAGTACCTGGACTGGCTGAGGAACGCGCTGCACGGCGACTTCGGCACGTCCATCCAGCTGCAGCAGCCGGTCTCGACCGTCCTGGTCGACCGGCTCTCGCTGACGGTGGCGCTGGCCCTGTTGGCGTTCACGGTCGCGGTGCTCACCTGCATACCACTCGGGGTCTTCGCGGCCCTCCGTCGCCAGACGGCCATGGACACCGTCGCGACGACGACTGCCCTCGTGGGGCTGAGCGCGCCGCCGTTCACCATCGCCCTGGCCCTCCTGTACGCCTTCGCCTACTACGTGCCGATCTTCCCCGTCTACGGGTCGGGCCACGGCATGCTCGGGGTGCTCTACCACCTGCTGCTGCCGGCCGTGGCCCTGGCGGCGGGGGTCGGGGCCATGCTCATGCGGATCACCCGGACCGCCCTCATCCGCGAGCTGGACAGCGACTACGTCCTGGCCGCTCGGGGCCGCGGACTGTCGCGACGCCAGGTGACCCGGCTCGCCCTGCGCAACGCCGCGATCCCGATCGTCACGAGCGCTGGTCTGGTCCTGACCTTCCTGATCAGCGGCACCATCGTCGTCGAGACCATCTTCTCCCTGCCCGGACTCGGGCAGGTGCTGCAGAACGCCGTGCAGTACAAGGATCTGCCCATGCTGCAAGGGGTCACCCTCGTGATCGCCGCGGCCATCGCCGTCATCGCGATGCTGGCGGACCTGGCCTACCTCGGCCTCGACCCGCGGGTCCGGTCCGGTCGGAGCAGGTCGTGACCGCCACGTCCGTCGCCGTCGAGTCGGTCGGCCTCCAGCCGCGACGGCGGGTGGCCGTCGCGGTGTCGGGCGTCGTCGTCGCGCTGCTGCTCGTCGCCGTCGTCGCCAGCCCGTTCCTGAAGGCGTCGGCCCTCCACCAGGACATCATGCGGACCAGCCTCGGACCCGGGGTGGACGGACATCTGCTGGGCACCGACCAGCTCGGCCGTGACGTGCTCCTGCTCACGGTCGCCGGCACCGCGTCCGCCCTGGTCGGGCCGGTGGTCATCGCGGTCGGCTCGATGCTGCTGGGCATCGTGTTCGGCACCCTGGCCGGGTACTGGCGCGGCCCGCTCGATGGGGCCGTCGGGCGGGTCACCGACGTCCTGCTCGCGCTGCCCGTCCTCCTGGCCGCCATCGTCATCGGCGGTGTCTTCGGAGGTGGGTACTGGAGCGTCGTCGTGCTGCTCGTCGTGCTCTTCTGCCCCTCCGACATCCGCATCGTCCGCTCGGCCGTCATCGAGCAGGCGCCCCGGCCCTACGTCGAGGCCGCCCAGATGCTCGGCCTGTCCCGCCGCCGCATCATGTTCGGCCACATCCTCCCCAACGTCCGATCGCTCGTGATCACCAACATGCTGCTGAACGTGGGGTTCGCGATGGTCACGCTGTCCTCGCTCTCCTATCTCGGGGTGGGCGTCAGACCCGGGAGCGCGGACTGGGGGCGGCAGATCTCCGACGGCCGCGAGATCATGTTCACCAACCCGGCCGCAGTCCTCGCCCCCGCCCTCCTGCTCATCGTGGCCACCTGTGCCATCACGGTGCTCGGCGACTGGGTCGGTGACCGCCTCGCCGGGGAGGACGGCACGTGACCGTGCTGCGAGCCGAGGGGCTGAGCGTCACCCACGGCTCCCGCGTCCTCGTGCAGCCGCTCGATCTCGGCATCGAGCCAGGGCAGTGCCTGGCCGTCATCGGCGAGTCCGGCTCCGGCAAGTCGATGAGCGCCCGGGCCATCGCCGGTCTGCTGCCCCGGGGGGTCCACGGGACCGGGAGGGTCCACCTCGGCTCCGAGTCCCTCACCCTGCCGGCGCCCGAACGCGTCTGGGAACGGGTGCGCGGCGACCGGGTCGCCCTGCTCCTGCAGGACCCGTTCACGAGCCTCAGCCCGGTGCATACCTGCGGCTCGCAGCTGGCCGCCACGCTCCAGGCCGCCGATCGTCGGCGCGGCACCCGGCGCCACGGCCCGAGCCACCGCCGGGGCGAGGTGATGCGCCGGCTGCAGGAGGTGCGGCTCGACGCGCGGGTCGCCGCGCAGTATCCGCACCAGCTCTCCGGCGGGATGCGCCAGCGCGTCGCCATCGCGGCCGCCCTGGCCGCGGACCCCGACGTCCTGATCGCCGACGAGCCGACGACCGCGCTGGACGCGACCGTCCAGGCCGGGGTCCTCGACCTGCTCACCACGCTCTGCACCGACCGGGGCCTCGGGCTCCTGCTCATCTCGCACGACCTGGGCATCGTCCAGGGCCGAGCCCAGGACGTCATGGTCATGCAGCACGGCGTCGTCGTCGAGCAGGGGCCCACCAGCCGGGTGCTCCGCCATCCGGAGCACCCCTACACCCGTCAGCTCCTCGCGGCCAGTCCCTCGCTGACCGCGGTCGCGGCCGGGGAGCGGGCTCCGTCGGAGGTGCTGCTGCGCGCCGAGGGTATCGGGAAGGCCTTCGACGGGCGCACCGTCCTGCACCACGTGTCGGTGGACATCCACGAGCGCGAGACGCTCGCGCTCGTCGGTGCGTCAGGGTCGGGCAAGAGCACCCTCGCCCGCGTCATCGCCGGTCTCGAGGTCCCGGACACGGGCTCGATGACCTTCGCCGGCAGCCCGCTGGGGGCCGGGCGGTCCGGACGGACCCCCGGACAGGTCCAGGTCGTGTTCCAGGACCCGAACTCCACCCTCAACCCCGCCTTCACCATCGGACGGACCCTGGCCGAGGCACTCGAGGTCGGGGGACGGCCACCGACCGACGTGGCGCAGCTGCTGGCGACGGTCGAGCTCGAGCCCGACCTGGCCGGACGACGGCCCGCCCAGCTGTCCGGCGGCCAGCGGCAGCGGGTGGCCATCGCCCGTGCCCTGGCTCCGGGACCTCGCCTGCTCATCTGCGACGAGAGCGTGTCTGCCCTGGACGTCTCGGTCCAGGACCAGATCCTTCGTCTGCTCGGGCGGCTCAAGGACGAGCTGCTCCTGTCGATCCTGTTCATCTCCCACGACCTGGCCGTCATCGCCCAGATCGCCGACCGGGTGGCCGTCATGCACGACGGGGCCATCGTCGAGACCGGACCCAGCACGACGGTCATCGACACCCCTCGGGACCCCTACACCGCCGAGCTCGTCGCGTCGGCGCGCGCCCAGAGCCTCAGCTCCGAGGAGACAGCATGACCGGTGCCCGACTCGGGCTCGACGACCCTGCCGTCCGGCAGCTGGTGGACACCTTCGACCGGACCCGTCAGCAGCACTGGCGCCTCGACCGATCGGCCTACGCCCCGCAGGTCCTCTCCAGCACCGACGACGACGTCACCCTCTGGGCCCTCGTCACGCGTCGCCCGTACACCGCCGCCCACAAGGTGGCCGACATCGCGGTCACCCGCGCGTCCTCCCGCCGCGGCGACGCGCGCCACCCCGACGTCCCCGACCACCTGGTCGGGTCGTTGCTGCAGGAGGTGGCAGACGCCTGTCCGGACCATGCGGTGACACGAGTCGAGGCCCATGGCTGGCTCGCCGACAGCCTGCCCCATCTGGGAGACGTGCTGACCAGGCTCGGGTTCGTCCGCTCCAGGCCACCCCTCGCGTCGATCCCGAGCACCATGTCCGACCTCGCCGCCTGGACGCGCTGGGTCGTCCCGCCGGGGTCGACGCCGGCCGAGCTGCCGCCGTTCATGGGGCAGACCACCGACTTCACCTGCGGCGCGGTCTCGCTCATCACCGCCCTCCACGGTCCGGGCCGCTCCGTCCTGTCCGACCCGACGGACCGGGTGAGCAATCGGAGGGACGAGCTGCGCTGGTGGCGCAAGGCGACCAACATGCCCGCCTGCGACCCGCTCACCCTGGCCCTCGCCGACGCCGAGGCGATGGGCGCGGAGGGGGCCAGGCCGCTGGTGTACCTCACCGACGACAACCCCGTCCTGCTGGAGGACTACGACGACGTGGAGCGCGAACGTCGCGCGATCCTGCAGAGGCTCTCCCGCGAGGACGCCCGGGCCGCGGGCATCGAGATACGGTCCGACTGGCCCGGGCCCGAGGCCTGGGCGGACCTCGTCGAGCAGGGGAACGCCGTCCAGCTCCTCATCGACGAGGTCCCCATGCACGACGAGGAGATCCCGCACTGGGTGACGGCGTTCGCCGTCGCCCGGACCGCCGGAGGGGAGCGTGCGCTCGTCGTCCAGGATCCGTGGGTCGACGCCGAGCACGGTGAGACCTGGGTCGACTCCGACCAGCTGCCGATCACCCTGGCCGACATCGAGCTCATGGCCAGGTTCGGCAGCCCCGCATACCGCAGCGCCATCGTCGTCCCCCGGTAGGCGTCCCCCCGGGGGGCAGGCGCCGACCGGCTCAGTCGTCGGCGGCCGGAGCCTCCGGCGCACCCGCCGCGGCGAGCTCGGGGAACGCGATGAGCACGATCAGCTGCGCGTCGCCACCCCGGGGCGCATAGGCGTGGTTGGCGTCTGCGACGAACTGGATGGCGTCCCCGGTGCGCAGCGACTCCTGCCAGCGCTCGTGGCGCACGTCCACCGCGCCGGCGATGACGACGGCATACTCGACCGTCCCCACCCCGTGCGAGGTGTCGGAGGTGACCGTCCCGGCCCGCAGCAGGGCGTGTCGGACGTCGAAGCGCGTGTTGCCGCTGTTGCTGAACAGCTCGGTGATCACCGAGCTGTCCGCGTGACCGATCCACTTCGGGCCCGTGCCGGCCCGCACCACGAGCGGTCGGTCGCTCACCGTCCGCGTCAACGACTCGAAGCCGGTGCCCAGCGCGTCGGCGAGCCGAACCAGCACCTCCAGCGTCGGATTGGCCATCGCGCGCTCGATCAGTGACAGCTGCGCCGCGCTGACGCTCGCCCGCTCGGCCAGCTCTCGGAGGCTGAGTCCCCGCGCCAGCCGGATCCGGCGGGTGTTCGCGGCGACGGCCGACCGCAGCTGGTCGCTCGACTCGCCTCCGGCCGGAGCTGCAGTGGACGACACCCACGGAGACTACTGCCTCGTCCCCGCCGGGCTCGAGCGCGTTCGAGTGGGCCCGACCGGATGCGCAGGGACTCGGTCGTCGCGTCCGGACGAGCATGCCGTCGGCCCACCGAAGCGGCCATTGCCCGGCAGCGGGGTCGGTCCTAGCATTCCCATGGGAGCGATGGAGTCGGGTCGCCCGACCCGGTCCGCGGTCCCGAGAACGATGGCGTTCGGGAAAGGCAGGAGCGATGAGCGAGCCGTCCTCTCCAGAGGTCACCCGACAGGTCAGCCGCCGCGGTGTCATGGGCGCGACAGCGGCCGCGGCCACTGCCGCGACGGCCGGGATCGTCGGTGCGGCGCCCGCCCACGCGTCGACGGCCGGTGACCTGCTGGCCGCCCCCACGCCGAGACGTCCGGTGCTCCCGGTCCGGGCCGAGCAGCCGGAGGGCACGGTCCTCACCCTGCTCGGCACCTCGGGCGGCCCGCCGCCGGACTACGTCCGCACCGGCATCTCCTCGGTCCTGACCGTCGCCGGGCGCAACTACGTCGTCGACGCCGGGCGCAGCAGCGTGACGCAGTACCTCAACGCCGGCCTGCTGTTCGGCCGCCTCACCGGCATCTTCATCACGCATCTGCATGCGGACCACATCGCCGACTACTACAACTACTTCCTCCTCGGGGGCAACGTCACCAACGACGAGAACGACAACATCGCCGGCCGGGTCAGCGTCTACGGCCCCGGGTCCGCCGGTGCCCTCCCGCCCCCGGTGCAGCCGCCCGCGCCGACCGTCGCGCCGAGGAACCCGACCCCGGGGATCGCCGAGCTCACCGAGCGGCTGACCCAGGGGTATGCATACAGCCACAACATCTTCATCCGGGAGACCGCGATCCGCGACGTCCGGACGCTCATGGACGTCCACGACATCCCGATCCCGTCCAGCGCCGGCGCCTCCGCGCTCGGGGACACCGCCCCGCCGATGAAGCCGTTCCTCGTCATGGAGGACTCGCGGGTCCGGGTCACCGCGATCCTCGTGCCCCACGGGCCGGTCTTCCCGTCCTTCGCCTTCCGCTTCGACACCGATCACGGGTCGGTCGTCTTCAGCGGCGACACCCGCACCAGCGACAACATCGTGCGGATCGCGAAGGGGGCCGATGTCCTGGTGCACGAGGTCATCGACATCGAGTTCTACGAGAAGCTGGGTGTCCCGCCGGCGCTGCTGGAGCACTTCAAGCAGGCGCACACGCCGACGACCGAGATCGGCGGCATCGCCCAGCGGGCCGGGGTCTCGACCCTCGTCCTGTCCCACGTGGTCCCGTCGAACCCGGCCCTGCTGAGCGACGCCGCATACAAGCGCACGTGCTCCCAGGGGTTCGGCGGGCGCGTCATCGTCGGCAACGACCTCGACCGGATCCGGCTGCGCACCCGCTCCCGCTGACCCCCGGGCGATGCATGGTCATCGGCGCGGCCACCCGCGCCGTCGGCGCTCCCTCGCCGACGGGCCCGTGGCCTTGAACGACCCGACGCCGATGCTGCCCCGGACGACGAGCAGCGGGAACCCGGGATCGGGGCGGGACGGCACGGCGACCCTGACCGCGCCGATGCCGCGGCCGAGCCGGTCGGCGTCCAGGCCCCAGCCAGGAGGCAGGACGACGCGAACGCGCCCCGCGCCCGGGAGGACCGTCACGGCGATGACGGCAGCCGCCGGGGTCGCATCGAGGCAGTCCACGAGGACGGCGCCGGCGAGGGCGTGGACCCGCAGGTAGGGCGGGACCACCCACCCGCCGCGGCGGCTCGTCGACGACGCGCCGCCCGAGAGGCGCAGCGGGTCGTCCGGCCGATACCCGGGTGGGTTCGGCACGGCAGGGGCCGAGCTCGGCACGGGAGGAGGTGGGCCCGGCATCCGTGGCATCGACGGTCTCGCCGCCGGTCCGGTCACGCCGAAGAGGGCGGCCTCCAGGTCCGTTCGCGTCTGCGCGGCGCGGAGCAGGTCGACGCGCGCGTCGAGCACCCGCGGGTCGAGCCGGCCCTCCTCCGCCGCGGCGCGCAGGGCCGACAGGGCGGCGGCGCGCTCGGCGTCGTCGATCCTCGGCTCAGGGGATCCGGGAGGCATGCGGGATCAGTCGTCCAGGAGCGGGTCGTCCACCGGCCGGTCGTCCAGGAGCGGGTCGTCCACGGGACGGCGCGCCAGCAGCGCGTCGGTGAGCAGGGCGACGAGGGCCTCGAGCTGGACGTCGGCCCCGGACCCGACGCCCTCGTCGGACCCGTCGAGGGCCCGCGCCGCGAGCCCGGCCTTGTCGTCGATGAGCTGGGCGATCTTCGGGTCGACCGTCTGGGTCGCGATGATCCGCCAGGCGGTGACCGGCTCGGTCTGGCCGATCCGGTGCACCCGGTCGATCGCCTGGGTCTGCTCGGCGGAGGTCCAGGACAGCTCGGCCAGGACGACGTTGGAGGCGACCTGGAGGTTGATGCCGACCCCGGCCGCCGTGAGGGAGCAGACGATGAGGGGGACGTCCGGGTCGGTGAGGAAGGCGTCGATGTTCGCCTGCCGCTGCCGGGCGGTCTGGTCGCCCCGGATCGAGGAGTAGCGCATCCCGCGGCTGGCGAAGGTCTGCTCGGCCGCGTCCATGACGTCGATGTGCTTGGCGAAGAGCACGACCTTGCCGACGTTGCGGGCCAGCTGGGCGGCGTAGTCGGCGGCCGGACCGGCCTTGGCCCGGCCGATGGTCCGCATCAGCGCGAACACGTTGCTGCCGCTCGCGTCGGAGCCGTCGGCCTTGCGCTCGGCCGAGGCGACCCGGCGGACCAGGTCGTGGTCGATGCCGTCGACCGGGCCCTCCGAGGCATCCCCGAGGTCGTTGCCGTCGTCCGCGACCCCGCCCGAGCGGGCGACCAGCGCCGCGTCGTAGCGGGCGACGAGGCGGCGTGCGAGCTCCTGCTCCGCGGCCCGGATCGAGCGGCCCGCCTCGTCGTCGAGCTCGATGGGCAGGTCGGCGACCCGGCGGGCGGGGATGTCGGAGGCGACGTCGATCTTGCGCCGCCGGACGATGCCCAGGTCGATGACGCAGCGGCGCGCGGCGGCATAGAACCCGTGGTCGGGCGGCGTGAGGCCGGTGGCCTCGAGCGCCGCCATGAGCGCGGGCCGGGGCCGCCGCTCGTCGATCCACCCGAGGAACCGCCAGATCGCCCGGAAGTCCTCGATGTCGTTGATGAGCGGGGTCCCGGTGAGGGCCATGAGCAGCGGGTTCGCGCGCCGCTCCCGGATCCGGGCCGAGAGCTCGAGGACGTGCTGCGAGCGCTGGGAGGAGGTGTTCTTGATGTAGTGGGCCTCGTCGACGACCATGCCGCCGAAGCCGTGGCTGCCGAGCCAGCCGACGTGGCGGTCGAGGAGCTCGTAGTTGACGATGACGATGTCGGCGAACCCGTCGACGGTCTTCCCGTCGCCGTGGATGACGGTCGAGGTGCGGCCGGGCGTCCACAGCCCGGCCTCCCGGGCCCAGTTCGCCTTGACGACGTTGGGGACGGCGACGAGCAGGGGATAGGCGTCGGCCGCCTGCGCGGCGAGCAGGGCCTGCGCGGTCTTGCCCAGCCCCGGCTCGTCGGCGAGCAGGAACGTCCGGTGCCCCTCGGCGGCCGCGGCGACGACCTGGGCCTGGTGGTGCATGAGCTCCAGCCCCGGGAGGCCGAGCCGCAGGTCGACCGGGTCCGGCAGCGGCATACACGTCGCGTCGCCGCCGTGCTCGAAGGCGCGGAAGAGGGGCGACAGCAGCTCCCAGCCGCCGAGCCGGTTGGTCGCCGGCCGGGGCGGCGGCACGGCGGAGAAGTCGGGCGCCAGGAAGGGGTTGGCCAGCTGGCGGGCGATGACCGTCTGGGGGACGACCCGCCGCGGCGGCGGCTCCAGCGGGGCCTCGACCTCCGGCTCCGGTTCCGGCTCGGGCCGGCGCCCGGCGGCCCGGAGCAGGTCGTTGCGCAGGTCGACCGCCGAGGGCGCCATGGCGGCGTCCGGGGCGAGGAGCGCGAGCAGGGAGGTGTCGCGGGCGGCGGTCTGGGCGAGGATCGTCGCGATGCCGTCGAGCCGCTTCAGCTCGGCTGCCCGCTGCGCCTCGGAGATGGCGGTGTCGCCCTTGAGGCGGGCCCGCTCCTCGCGCACGAGGAGGGCGACGACCTGGTATGCCGAGCGGGCGTTCGGCCCGACCCGGCCCCGCTGCGCGGCGACCTCGACCTGCCGGACGGTCCGGGCCAGGACGGGGATGATGCCCTCCTCGTCCCGGGCATGCGGACGGCGCCGGTCGCGCGACGGCTTGCGTGGCGCGCCGGCGCGGCGTGGAGCTCGCTGTGCCAAGCGGTTCCCTCTCCCCAGGTCGGACGGGGCGGTCGGCCCGGATCTGGACCGGCGGTGCCGGCTCGTGCGGCGGCGGGTCAGGCGTTGCGGCCCCGGCATGCCGGGCCGTCGGGATGACGCGGATCGGCCCCGGCTCCCCGTGTCCTCAACGCGCCCTCACCAGCGCCGTGACGCGGCACATCCTACGCCGTCCGCCCGGACGCCGCGCAGCGGGCGCCGCGGTGGTCAGACCGGTTCGAGGATGCGCCGGAGGAAGTCGCGCGTCCGCTGCTGGGTCGGGGCCGCGATCACCTGCGACGGAGGGCCCTGCTCGACGACGAGCCCCTCGTCGAGGAAGAGCACCTGGTCGGAGACCTGCTGCGCGAACCGCACCTCGTGCGTCACGACGACCATCGTCCAGCCCTCGTCGGCCAGGTCCTTCATGACGCCGAGGACGTCGCCGACGAGCTCGGGGTCGAGCGCCGAGGTCGGCTCGTCGAAGAGGACGAGCTCGGGCCGCAGGGCGAGCGCCCGGGCGATGCCGACCCGCTGCTGCTGGCCGCCGGAGAGCTGGTAGGGGAACTTGTCCGCGTGGTCGGACAGGCCCACCTGCGCGAGCAGCTCGCGCGCCCGGGCGTCGGCCTCCGCCCGGGGCACGCCCTGGACGACGACGGGGCCCTCGGTGACGTTCTGCAGGGCGGTCTTGTGCGGGAAGAGGTTGTGGGCCTGGAAGACCATTCCGCTCTGTGCCCGGTATGCCGCGAGCCGGCGCCTCGTCTCGCGCGGCAGGTGTCCGCGTCGGTCGGGGGTGATGCCGGCGAAGTCGACCCGCTGGTCGCCGATCGTCACGACCCCGCTGTCGGGGATCTCCAGGGCGTTGAGCGAGCGCAGCAGGGTCGTCTTCCCCGAGCCGGACGGCCCGAGCAGGACGGTGACCGACCCGGGCGCGACGGTGAAGGAGATGTCCCGGAGGACGGCATGGTCGCCGAAGGACTTGGCGAGGTGCTCGACGACGACGAGGTCGGCACCGGCGCGGACCTCGGGGGGCCGGGCGGCGGTCGGGGTGGGGGGCTGGGCGGGCGTGTTCTCGGTCATGCGGCGACGAACCTGTTCAGTCGGGTCTCGGTGCGGGACTGGAGGAAGGACAGGACAAGGCAGATGACCCAGTAGTACACCGCGGCGACGGTGTAGAGGGGGAGGAACTGGAAGGTCGGTGCCGCGGCGATCTGTGCCTGCCGGAACAGCTCGACGACGAGGATCGCCGAGGTGAGCGAGGTGTCCTTGACGAGCGAGATGAGGGTGTTCGACAGCGGGGGGACGGCGGTCCGGGCGGCCTGCGGGATGATGATCCTGCGCAGCGTTGTCCGGTAGTCCATGCCGATCGTCTCGCCCGCCTCCCACTGTCCGCGCGGGATGCTCTGGATCGCCGAGCGGATGACCTCCGCGGCATACCCGCCGACGTTGAGCGACAGCGCGATGACGGCCGACGGGAAGGGCGGGATGCGGATCCCGAGCGACGGCAGGGCATAGAAGATGATGACGAGCTGGACGAGCAGGGGCGTGCCGCGGATGACGGAGATGTAGAACCGCGAGAGCCCCGCCAGGACGAGGTTCCGCGACATCCGCCCGAGCGCGACGAGCAGCGCGATGACCAGGCCGATGGCGAAGCTGATGATCGTCAGGGGGATCGTCGCGACGACGGTCGCCCTCAGCATCGGTCCCAGGTTGTCCCGGACCAGCGCCCACGTGCTCGGCTTGGTGGGCTTGGCCGTGAAGTAGCGGTCGTAGATGGCCTGGGTCGTGCCGTCGGCCTTGAGCTGTGCCAGCGCCGTGTTGATCGCCGGCATCCAGGTCACGCCCTTGTTCGCGGCATACACGGACTGGCTCACGTCGCCGGTCTCCGCGACGATCTTGATGTCGGCGTCGGGGTTGGTCGCGAGGTAGTTGCGGACCGCGAGCTTGTCGTTGACCATCGCGTCGACGCGGCCCTGGGAGAGGTTGGCGATGGCCTGCGTCATGCCGTCGACGCCGACGATCGTCGCGCCGTGGTCCCGCGCCACCTGGGCCCAGTTGCTCGTGAGGTTCTCGGCGGCCCGCTTGCCCTTGAGGTCGTCGAGGCTGCGGATGGTGTCGTTGTCCTTCCGCACGACGAGGACGCCGGTCGTCTCGATGTAGGGGTCGGAGAGCGTGTAGAGCTGGGCCCGCTCGGGGGTCTTGGTCACCTGGTTGGCCACGATGTCGAAGCGGTGCGCCCCGAGCGCGGCGAACATCGAGTCCCAGGGCGTCTCGACGTACTGCACCTGCACGCCGAGCTTCTTGGCGACGGCGTCCATGAGCTCGACGTCGAAGCCGGTCAGCTTCCCGTTGGCGTCGTGGTAGCTGAACGGCGTGTACACCCCCTCCGTCCCGACCCGCAGCGGGTTCGGCACCCCGTCTGCGGCGATGGTCGTGGCAGGGGCGGTCGCGACCGCTGGGGCGGCGGTGCGCGCGGTCGCGGCGCTCGCGCTCGCGGCGGTCGGCAGGAGCACCGTGATGAGGACGGCCAGGACGCGGATCGGGCGCGCCCATCGACTGCGGAGCCAATGCATAAGAACCAATTATGCATATCCAAGCATCCACCTATGTGACGGGGGTCGGAACAGGGCCTCGGCAAAGTCGCTGATCACGTCGTGAGCAGCGCGAGCGGGCGTTGGCTGTCGGCGGCGTGATGTCGCAG
>JBDIAL010000002.1:0-54286 GCA_039812405.1 Nostocoides sp. | reverse complement strand
GTCCAGCGCGGGAGGGCCACCCAGTGCCACAGAGGAGGGAGCACGTCCCCCGCCGTGACCGGAGCGCCGCTGTCGAGGAGGGCGCTGAGGGCAGCGACCGGGGCAGGGCCCACCGTCTCGATGGTGGAGATGGTATGCGGCTGCCAATCGCTCACCTGACGGTCCCTCTCTCGGTGCGCCGTCGCGCGTCACGCGCCACAAGGTGGGCCGCGATGACCTCGCGTTGTACTGCGTTGGTTGCCTCGCCGACGACCATCGGCGAGGTGCTGCGGAGGAAGTGTTCGGTGTCGTCGTCCCTGGAGTCGCCGTGGCCGTCGCGCAGACGGGCTGCGTCACGCGCAACCCGCATGGCGGCCTCCGACGCGAACAGCCTCGCCATGCCGGCCTCGACATCGGCGCGCCGGCCCTCGTCGAGGCGTGCCGCGGCGTCCAGCGTGAGCAACCGGGCGGCCTGCACGAGGGTCGCCATGTCGACCAGCCGATGACCGACCCTATCGTTCTTCCAGATCGGCCCGCCGTAGGACTCTGGCCGCCGGGCGTGGGCCAGAGCCTCATCGAGCGCCGCTTGGGCGACCCCGACGGCTCGGGCGGCTGCCTGGACGCGTCCGACGTCGAGACCGCGCATCATGTGCCGCCAGCCGTGGCCGGGCGCACCACCGAGCACCTCGGTCGCCTCGACCCGCATCCCGGAGGGGGTCAGCCCATCGGCGGGCTCGACGAGGAGGACGCTCATTCCCCGGTGCGGGGGATCGACGGGCTCATCCGTGATGCGCAGCAGACCGATGAGCCCGGCATGCTGCACAGTGGGGATGGAGGCCTTCGAGCAGATGGCGACGAGATCGTCGCCCTCGCAAGCGGCACACGCTCCCATCGCATGCGGATGGCTGCCGTTCGAGAGATCGGCGGGGATGATGGCGGCGCGGAGGCTTCCGTCAGCCATGCGTGGCAAGTGGGCCGCCTGTTGATCCGGGGTCCCGAACGTGCCTATCAGGTCGCTGACGACCGAATGTCCTTCGATCAGGCCCGCCAAGGTCACCCACCCTCGCGCGAGCTCCTCGGTGACCCGCACGAAACAGGCCGCACTGACGTCGACGCCACCGTGCGTGGCGGGGATGAGCAGGCCGAAGAGGCCGAGCTGCTTCATCTCCTCGATGAACGGTTCGACGTGGCTCTCCTGCGCCCTGAATCTCCACGCCCACGGCCGAACCTGCTCGTCGACGAAGTCCGCCACACGGCATACAAGGTCATGCTCCTCGGGGGTCAGCTGCATCACGGTCCACCGGTCGACCCGCGAGCCGCAGCCCGGATCCGGGCTGCGCGGGCCACCACCGGCGCGTCGACCATCCGTCCATCGACCCTGAGGACGCCGTCGTTCGCGGCTGCTGCGGCCGTGAGGACGCGTTCGGCCCAGTCGATCTCGGCCGCGGTGGGTGCGAGAGCAGCCAGGGCGGGCGCCACCTGGACGGGGTGGATGCACAGCTTGCCGCCGAAGCCCAGCGCCCGGGCAACAGCGGTGTCCGTGCTCACCCGGTCGATGTCGTGGACGTCTCCGGTGACTCCGTCGACCGGTGGAGAGAGCCGTGCGAGCGCGGAGGCGAGGACGAGCATGGTCCGTATGCCGGAGAAGGCCGGCCCGTGGTCGGGGTCGACTCCGAGCTCGGCGGCGAGGTCGTAGGTGCCGAGCGCCAGCCGGGCCACCCCGGGAACCTGGGCGAGATCGCCCGCCCGATGGACGCCACGTGCGGTCTCGACGAGCGCGATGACCGACGAACCGTCGGGCAACGCACCGAGCAGGTCGACGACCGCCTCCGGACTCTCCGCCTTGGGCAGCATGACCAGGACCGGTCCTGATGCGCTCAGTGCTCCCAGATCGGCGTCGTGCCAGGAGGATCCGACGGGGTTGATCCTGACGGCGCTGGCGGCGGGAGGGTCGGCAAGCCAGGACGCGACGTGACCGCGGGCAGCGTCCTTGTGATGCGGCGCCACGGCGTCCTCGAGGTCGAGCACGATGGCGTCAGCGCCCGCGGCGGCAGCCTTCGAGAACCGTTCGGGCCGGTCTCCCGGCACGAACAGCAAGGTGCGCGCCGTCGCGGCGACCGCCCCCGGATCAGGTCGCGCGGACGGCGACACCCGCCCTCCAGGCCGCGTGGACACCCTCAGCGCGGGGCCTCGGCGAACCGCGCAGCGAGGGAGTAGACCGCCACGGCGATGAGAAGGATCGCGCCATAGATGATCTGGGTCTGGGAGTAGGGAAGACTCAGAACCTGGGTGGCGTTGCCGATCACGGTCACGAAGATGGCACCGAGCGCCGCGCCGATGAAGGTTCCTCGTCCGCCGGACAGGACCGCTCCGCCGAGGAAGCATGCCGCGAATGCGGGTAGTGCCAGGCTCAGACCGACATCGTTGCTCCCGACACCGACCTGGGCCGCGAGGAAGACGCCGCCGACCATCGCACCGAGCGCGGCGACGATATAGCCGAAGGCCTTGATCCTGCCGACGTGCACGCCGACCCGCAGGCTCGACTCCTTGCGCAGGCCCACGGCGCGGCTGGAGAGTCCGCTCCCGGCGCGGAACAGCCAGAAGTCGGCCGCGAGGGCGACGATGACCACCGCGATGAACGCGATGGGCACGAATCCCACGGCACGCTGGAGCCCCACACTCAGCGCCGACCCGATCGACCCGCCCGGCTCGGGCCGCAGCAGGATGCAGATGCCGGACACGATCCCGAGCGTTCCGATCGTCGCCACCAGAGGACTCACTTGGAAGACCTGGGTCAGGACCGCATTGAAGATGCCGATGGCCAAGGCCACGGCGACGATGACGATGATCCCGACGATGATCGATCCGGGTGAGGAGGATGCGAGCAGGAACGACGCCAGGACGACCCCGAGGGTCGTGCTCGCACCGATGGAGATGTCGAACTCTCCGACCAACAGGGCGAACTGCTGCCCGACCGCGATGCAGATGAGGGGCAGGGCGGTGAGCAGCAGGTTGTTGAGGTTGAAGGACTCGAAGAAGAGCGGGGAGCGGATCCCGGCATACACCGACAGCAGGACGGTGAGGACAGCGAGGACGCCCACCGGGACCCACGGGGACATGAGTAGCCGGGCCAGCCGATGGAGGGTGCCGCCCATCCCCTCCTCGCTCGACAGGTCGCGCTTCTCCGTCGTGCTGACGAAGCGTCCGACGATCTCCGACTCGGTCAGCTCACCGGACAACTCGGCGATGACGGCGCCATCGGCCAGGACATAGACCCGATCACATAGACCTGCCAGTTCGCTGGAGTCCGAGGAGTTGACCAGCACGCCCACGTCCTCGGACGCGACCCGGCTGATGAGGCTGTAGATGTCGAGACGGGCCTTCGCGTCCACTCCCTGCGTCGGCTCGTCGATGACGAGGAGCTCCGGCGGCCTGAGCGACGCGCGCGACAGCACGACCTTCTGCTGGTTGCCGCCCGAGAGGGCGCCGATGGGCTGGTAGGGAGAGGCCGTGACGATGCCGAGTTCGTCGACGACGTCGAGCCAGCGCGGCAGGCTCTTCGACGGCAGGTTCGAGCCGGCGGGCCCGAGCTCGTCCCCCAGTTGGATCGTCCCGTTGTCCATCACACCCATCGTCGGGAAGATGGACTCTGCGACCCGGTCGCCACTTTGCAGGTTGATGCCGGCACGCAAGGCTCCCCGGGGACTGGCCGGGACGTCCGTGCCGTTGATGCGCACGGTTCCCGACTTGCGGCCGAGGCCGACGAGAGCGCGGAGGAGCGGCCGCTGACCGCTCCCCTCCGCGCCGGCGATCCCGACGATCTCCCCGCGGCCGACGGTGATCGTCACCGGGCCGACCCCCGGCGCTTCGAGGTCGGTGACCTCGAGGAGGGGCCGGGACCCGGACTCAGCCTGGTCGGGCCGGGCGGGGAACTCCAGGTCGACCGCGGTTCCCACCATCAGCTCGACGATCTGGTCGACGTCCCAGTCCATGCTCGAATGCGTGCCCTGGATCGTTCCGTCACGAAGGACGGTCAGCCGATCCGCCAGCCGGCGGACCTCCTCGAGGCGATGGCTCACGAAAACGATGGCGCAGCCCTCGTCGCGCACGTGGCGGATCAGTGTCTGCAGCCGCTCGGCAGCGGGGATGTCCAGCACGGCCGTAGGCTCGTCCAGCAGGAGCACCTTGGGCTCGTGGATCATGGACCGTACGACTTCGAGCATCTGACGTCCGCCGGGACCGAGCGAGCCCACGCGATCGCCCGGGCGGAACGGCAGGTCGAAGCGGGCGAGGGAGGTCTGGAGGTTCTTCGGGGCCTCCTCGCCGAGGC
Organism: Nostocoides sp.; assembly: GCA_039812405.1. Lineage (GTDB taxonomy): Bacteria > Actinomycetota > Actinomycetes > Actinomycetales > Dermatophilaceae > Nostocoides. Next base: position 49,977 of record JBDIAL010000002.1, on the reverse strand, counting down.
AGTGATAGGACAGCTCGAGGTTCTCGGCGACCGTCAGGTCATCGACGAGCGAGCTGTCCTGATAGGCGACCATGAGTCCGAGGTTCCGTGCCTGTCGAGGGCCTCCGCGGCCCAGCACCGCCCCGCTGATCTCGACACGCCCCGTGTCGGGCGAGATCAGGCCGGCCGCGGACTTGATCATCGTGGACTTGCCTGATCCGTTCTCGCCGACCAGAGCGTGCACCTCACCCGGTCGACATTCGAACGTCACGTCGTTCAGGGCGACCACGCCCGGGTAGGTCTTCGTGACGCCGGTGAGCAGCAGACCGGCTGCGGCTTTGCCCGACTGGCTCGTACCGGCACGCTGTGGGATTACGTCACTCATGGATCAGACTCCTCTTGCGTCGCGCCTTCGGCGCGCTCCGTCTCCGTGCCGGGCCGGTGTCCCCGTGGGGGATGCCGGCCCGGCAGGACTCACCAACCATCGCCGACGAGGCACTCAGTGCTTCAGCGACTCTTCCTGATCCTGGGGCGCCAGCGTCGATCCCAGGAATGCCGCATTGTTGAGGTTCAGGTTGAGCTTGTCGATGATGCTGGCGACATCGGTCAAGTGCATCGGGTAGTCGACGACGTCGCCACTGGGCTTCTTGCCGTCCTTGATCTCCAGAGCGGTGCTGAAGGCGACGGTGGGCAGCCACACGATCGGGGACGCCATCCACAGCTGTGCGTTGTAGCCCGCCGCCTTGGCCTCCTGGTAGGCCTTCGCCGTGCCGACGGTGTTGGAGGCCGTGATGACGATCATCGGCATGTTCTTGTCGTGGGCGTCCATGTACGCGTGGATGAAGTCATCGGCGTAGGTGTCGTAGATGATGACGCTCGGATTCTTGCCCGAGGCGCGAAGCGCCGCCACGGCCTTGACCGTTCCCTGGGTGGTCCACTGGGTGTTCCCGTCGTACACCTGCTTCAGGCCCGCCTTGTCCAAGGCGGCCTTCACGCACGGCTGCCAGCTGGCGGCGAAGGCGTTGCCGGCGGGACCCGTGAAGAGGCCGTACGTGGGGTCCTTGCCCTTGCTCTTGAGGTCCGCGTAGAGCTGCTCGGCGCCCCCGTTCTCCCACATCTTGCAGATCGAGGCGTCGACCCTCACGGTGAGCTTCTTCGCGACGTCGGGAGCAAGCGCGCAGCACCCGTTGACGATCGGGATGCCCTTGGCCTTCGCCTGCTCGATCACCGGACCCGCCTGGTTGCCGAGGGCACCGAAGTTGCTGAGGATCAGGTCCGCGCCCTGGCCGATGGCCGAGCGCCAGTCCGCGAGGTACTGCTGGACGTTGATGTCGCTGGAGAAGTAGATGATCTTCGCCACGGCCCCCGACTTGATGGCCGCTGCAACCGCCTCGGCCCGCGTCATGCTGTAGAACGTGTTGACCTGGTCTTCGACGATGGCCAGCGTGTACTTGCCGGTGCCCGTCTCGCAGGTGTTCTTCGCGAGACAGCTGTTGTAGACCTTCCGCTGCGCGTCCGTCAGAGGCCGGCTGGCGATCATCATCGCGTTCTGGACCTCTGTGGCGAGAGACTTGACATCAAGCTTGCTGTTGATGACCGTCGTCGCCATCTTCTCCAGCGTCGCGGTGTCCGCCTTGGGATAGGCGGTGTCCGCCCAACTCGAGGCGTCCTTGTCCCCGCCGCTGCTGCTGGACCCCGAGGTGCCGCCACACGCCGCGGTAAACCCGACCACGGCGGCGAGCACGGCCACGAGCCACGTGAGACGCCACGCGCCGCGGCGTCTGCGATTCCTTGTCATAACGTTCCTTCGATGTTGTAGTGACCCGATGTGGGGGCTGGTGATCGGTTCGGTGGTGACGCCGGGCCGGATCGCGCGGCTCGAGCTGGATCGGACGGTCTACGGGGCCGCCGCCGTGGAGGGGCCTCGTCCTGCCCTGAGGCGTTGCATCCCCATCCGTGAGAAGCGCCCGATGCTTCCCGAGGCGACGGCGAGCACGAGGAGCGCGCCCTGCACGAGGACTCGCACGCCCGCATCGAAGGCGTGCAGCGTCAGGGCCTGGTCGAGCAGCTGAAGCAGGAAGCACGCACCGACGAGGGACGACACGCTCGCCGGCCCACCGCTGAAGGCTGCGCCTGCGATCGCCACCGCCGTGAGGGTGCTCAACTGGTAGGGGGTTCCGAGGGTGGAGTCCGGCGTCCTGAGGAAGCCGGCAGCGAGCGCACCGGCGATGCCGTAGAGCGCACCCGCGATGGCGAAGGTCCCGATGCACACTGCGTGGACGCGGATGCCGAGCAGCTGGGCAGCCCTCCCGTTGTCACCGACCGCGGACACCTGCCGGCCGACACGCGTGCGGTAGAGGAGGAATCCGACCACGAGAGCGAACGCGACGGCGATCAGGAAGATGGCGTTCACGTTGAGCACGTCGGCATGGCCGACCTTCTGCAACCACGCCGGCGAGGCGCCGCTCTGGGAGTAGGTCTGGCCGAGCCACTCGATGAGCGCGCCGGTCAGCAAGGTGTTCATCGCGAGCGTCACGATCAACGAGTTGAGGCGCAGCAGGGTGACCAGTGCGCCGCTGAACGCGCTGATCACCGCGCACAGCACGATGGCCAGCACGATGGTGACGACCGGGCCGGCCGAGTCGATGAAGTAGACGTTGACTGCTGCGCTCAGGGTCATGTACGCGGGCACCGACAGGTCGATCTGTCCCAGCATGACGATGAGGAGCTGGCCGAGGCTCGCCATGAGGAGGACCCCGGCCATGGCCGTGACCAGATCCGTGGAGGCGGGCTTGAAGGTTCCGGGCTCGATGAGGAGCGCGAGGACGACTGTGATGATCAGGGCGTACCAGCTGATCAGGTAGCGACCGGGGCGGCGGTAGCGCAGATCCACGAGTCGTTGCGATCGCGCGGCCGGCCTCCGACCGACGTCTGTAGCGGTCACCATGACACCTTTCGACCGGCGGACCCGCTCGTCAGGTCGCGAAGCAAGCGCCTCGATCCGTGACCAGCAGATGGGCGACTCCCGTGACGCCCGGCACACATGGGACCACAGATTGACAACTAGCGCAAGGTCCGTCTTTTTTCATATGAGACATCTCTAGCGCTCCTGTCCTAGTTGTATGGCATCGTGCATCGAATCCAGTCAGTTGCCTGATCCGTCTTGCGCGCTATCGCGCTTGTGAATATTTGTCGGACTCTTTACAAACTGTCGAGTACTCGCTACAGTCCGGGCCATGACCGTGCTCGACCCAGCCCGCATCTACGAACTCGACCGTGACCACGTCTTCCACTCGTGGTCCGCGCAGGCGAGGATCGCGCCGATGGTCGTGACCCGGGCCGAGGGCTCGGTCGTCTGGGACGGCAACGGCAAGGACTACATCGACTTCAGCTCCCAGCTGGTCTACACCAACATCGGCCATCAGCACCCCTACGTCGTCAAGGCCATCCAGGACCAGGCGGCACGGCTGTGCACCATGTCGCCGTCGACGGCGGTCGGGCCCCGCTCGGAGGCCGCCCAGCTGATCAGCGAACGCTCACCCGAGGGGCTGGACAAGGTCTTCTTCACCAACGGTGGAGCCGACGCCAACGAGCACGCGGTTCGGATGGCGCGGCTGCATACCGGCCGCATCAAGGTGCTGACCGCCTACCGCAGCTATCACGGCGCCACCCAGCTGGCCATCAACATGACCGGGGACACGCGCCGCTGGCCCAACGACTACGGCAACGCCGGGACCGTGCACATCTTCGGCCCGTTCCTCTATCGCAGCCCCTTCCACTCCTCGAGCCAGGAGGAGGAGTGCGAACGCGCCCTCGAGCATCTCGACCAGGTCCTCGGCTTCGAAGGCCCGGACACCGTGGCCGCCATCGTCCTCGAGTCCGTCCCTGGCGGCTCCGGAGTCATGGTGCCCCCACCGGGATACCTCGCCGGCGTCCGCGAGCTGTGCGACAAGTACGGCATCGTCTACATCGCCGACGAGGTGATGGCCGGTTTCGGACGCACCGGGCGGTGGTTCGCCGTCGACCATCCCGGGGTCGTTCCCGACCTGATGACCTTCGCCAAGGGCGTCACCTCCGGATATGTGCCCCTCGGAGGCGTGGCGATCAGCCCGGAGATCGCGGCGACGTTCGCCGAGGTGGACTACCCGGGCGGACTCACCTACTCGGGGCACGTCCTCGCGTGCGCGACGGCGGTCGCCACCATCGAGGCGATGGAGCAGGAGGACATGGTCGGGAACTCCGATCGTCTCGGCCGAGAGATCTACGGCCCGATCCTCACTGAACTCGCCGAGAAGCATCCCAGCGTCGGCCAGATCCGCGGCCTCGGCTCATTCTGGGCCGTCGAGCTGGTTCGCGATCCCGCGACGCGCGAGCCACTCGCCCCGTACGGCGGGACCAGCGACGCGATGAACGCCACCGTCGCGGCCTGCAAGGAGGGCGGCCTGCTGCCCTTCGTCAACTACAACCGCATCCACGTCGCGCCACCGCTCAACATCTCCGACGACCTCGCGCGGCGCGGGCTGGCGATCCTCGATGCCGCGCTCGATGTCGCCGACGCGGCAGTCGTCCCGAGCGCCTGATCCCCTCGAGGTCCCGACCCTCCCTTCGCCGCGGGCCACCTGGCCGAGGCTGGGTGGCCCGCTGATGTCTCCTCAGACGTGCCGGTTCCATCCACCGTCGACGTAGATCCGCTGACCCGTGATGTAGCCCGCGAGCGGCGAGCAGAGGTAGGTGATGAGGTTGGCCGCGTCGGCGGGGTCCCCGAATCGACCCATCGGGATCTCCCGGTCGAGCCACTCCTGCCTGCTCTGCGCGGTGGGCACGAACCGGGGGATGAAGTCGTTCCTGATCTGATCGGTGAGCAGGTAGCCCGGGGATACGCAGTTGACGGTGATGCCGTCCTTCGCGACCATCCGGGCGAGCCCTTTGGCCCACATCAGCACGGCGCCCTTGGACGTCAGCGATCCGCTGACGTGCGAGGGTTCGGAGGTGGCCGTCAGACAGATGACCCGACCGAATCCGCGCTCCCGCATCCCGGTGATGAACGGAGTGGTCAGACGCCGTGGGGTGGTGAAGTTCAGGGCGAACGCCTCCTCCCACTCCTCGTCGCTCGTGTCGAGGTCGAACGGTCGGGCCTGACCGAGGTTGTTGATGACGATGTCGACCCCGTCGAAAGCACTCTCCACACGGGCGACGATCCGGGGGTAGGACGAGCCGTCGAGCAGGTCGTCGACGACGATCAGTGGCTCCGACCCACCATCGGCCCTGATCTCGCCGGCGAGGGACTGCAACTCGGCCTCGCGGCGGGCGACGACGACCGTCCGGACCCCCTCGCGGGCCAGTGCCTTCGCGGTAGCACGTCCGATGCCGGCGCTGGCACCTGAGATCAGCGCCGTCCTGCCAGCGAGACCAAGATCCATCGGGACTCCTCACAGCGGTGTGTCGAGGGAGCACGAGGCGCGCCTCGTGCTCCCTCGAAGGGGCCGCATCCCCGAAGCACTTTACATGCCGGATACTGTCAGATAATACTCGTCTCGTGAAGGTTGCCGACCGGAGTGGCCCGGGCGCCTCGACAGGCTGCGACATCTCGCACCACTTCGCCGCCATGGCGTCGAACGTCGTCGTCGCGGACCTCGATCCCCGGTCGGCGACGGCCGCGAAGATGAGCATCCTGGACACGATCGGCGTGGCGTTCGCCGCGAGCGGCGTCGAGCCGGCGGTTCGGGCGGCCGTCGGGCTCGCCGAGTCCGACGGTGGCCGGGAGGAAGCCACGGTGTGGGCCCACCGCCGCCGACTCCCGGCGACCACTGCGGCGTTCGCGAACGGCGCCCTCGCCCATGGCCTCGACTACGACGACCAGACGCCGTGGGGTCAGCACGCATCCAGCTCGGTCGTCCCCGCCGTGTTGGCGGTGGGCGAGCGCCGCGGCGGGGTCAGCGGCGCGGACCTCGTCGCCGCCGTCGCCGCCGGACAGGACCTGTTCGCGCGGCTGCGGTGCCACGTCGGATGGCGAAAGGACTGGAACCTCTCGAGCACCCTCGGCGTGTATGCCGCGGCCGCCGCCGCGTCCCGCGTCCTCGGCCTGTCGGCGAGGACCACGCAGCACGCGCTCGGGATCGCGAGCCAACAGTCTGCCGGTGTCATGGAGGCGGTCGCGGGGACCGGCAGCGATCTGCGCGGCCTGTATGCCGGGTTCTCGGCCCGCGGAGCGGTGACGTCCGCGCTGCTCGCCGACCGTGGGCTGACCGGACCGGATCGAGTGTTCGAGGGCGACGCCGGGGTCTTCCACGCCTACTTCGGGGGCGAGTACGACCGCGACGGCATACTTGCCGGGATCGGCGCCGACTTCCGCGGCGGAGGCACCCTCTACAAGCTCTGGCCGGCCGTCGGCACGGCGCACAGCCACATCCATGCCACGGCGCGGGCGATGACCGACGCCGCTCTCGCACCTGAGGACATCGCCGAGATCCGGGTCTTCGTCGGCGATTACCACCGTCTCATGTGCACGCCCCTGGCCGTGCGTCGAGCGCCGGAGACGCTCGTCGACGCGAAGTTCAGCCTTCCCTTCCTCGTCGCGCTGGCGGCCGTTCACGGCACCGTGCGCATGACGGACTTCACGGCAGACGGCCTGCGGGACCGGCGCATCCGGGACATGGCCGCCAAGGTCGTTCCGGTCGACGATCCCTCATTGGACTGGAGGCTCGACCTCCCGCCGGGTCGCGTGGAGATCCGCACGCTCGACGGCCGCATCGTCGCGCGCTCCGGCGCGGGCTACCCCGGGGGTCCCGAGGCTCCGGCGACCTGGGAGGAGGTGGCAGGAAAGTTCCGCGACTGCGCGGCCCACGCCGTGAGCCCGCTGCCGCCGGACCGGATCGAAGCGATCATCGCCCTGGCACGAGATCTCGAATCGCTCTCTGACAGTGGGGAACTCACCCGCCAGCTCTCCTGAGGAGCCGGCCGACCGCTCACCCGACGGAGACGTCGACGTCGACGTCATCACATCGAAGGAAGACACATGGCACAGAACGACACACGGGACGGCACCGCAGCCGGGACGGTCCTCGTCACCGGGGCAGGTGGCTTCGTCGGGTCACGCGTCGTCGAGCTCCTGGCCCGGACCACCGATCATCACATCCTGGCCCTCGACGTCGTCGAGACGCCACGGGGACGTGAGGTCGCCGCCCTGCCGAACGTCACGCTCCGCGTGACGGACCTGCGGGACACCGAGGCGCTGGGCGACATCGTGCGGGAGAGCGATGCGATCGTCCATCTGGCTGCCGTCCGGACGCAGGCGTCCAAGGAGCGCCCGAGGGACGCCCATGACGTGAACGTCGGGACGACCTACGACCTTCTGTCCCTGGCCACGCGCCACGGTGTGAAGCGGTTCGTCTTCGGATCGACGAACACGCTGTACGGGCCCTACACCGACCCGGACGCCGAACCCGTGCGCGAGGAGCAACCGTGGGTATGCCGTGGAATCACCATGTATGCGGCGACGAAGCTCGCCAGCGAGGCCTACCTCGAGGCCTTCCACGGCATCGGTGGGCCCGAGTATCTCGCGCTGCGGATCGGACCCATCTACGGGCCGCGGGTGAGCCCCGGGTCGAACGGGTCCTTCACCCAGGATCTCCTCATGGCGATCGACAGGGGAGACCGGCCCAGCGTCGCCTGGACGAGGGACTCTGTCCACTCGTTCGTCTACGTGGACGACGTGGCCACCGCCGTGATCGCCTCGCTCACGGCGGCCACGACCGGCCTCGCCGTCAACGTCGTCGGCGCGCCGGTCACGACCGAGCGGCTTGCCACCCGGGTCGTCGAGCTGTACGGCCACGATCCGGCGACCATCGAATGGCGCGACGAGCGCGCGCGATACCAGCGGGTCAGTCAGGACCGGATGCGTGAGGTCCTCGGCTTCGTCCCCGTCACGAGCCTCGACGGGGGCCTCACCGCGCTCATCGACTGGCACCGGTCCCAGCGCTGAGCGTGGTCAAGATGTCCACCGAGCGGCGCGAGCAGACCGCCACCGAGCTGACCACCACCGAGCAGATCACCGATAGCGTCGTGCGCGACGTCACCGGCTTCGTCACGCACGTCGAACTGGGTGACGTCACCAATGCGGCACGCCGGGCCGCCACACGATGTCTCGTCGATGCCGTCGGCTGTGGGATCGCCTCGCAGGGCACCGAGGTCATGCGTGCCCTGACCAGCGTCGCGTCGACCTCGACGAGCATCCGTCCGGCCACCCTCCTCGGCAGTGGTCTGCGGACGACCCCGGAGATGGCGGCATTCGTCAACGGGTCCGCGATCCGGTCGTTGGACTACAACGACGACTACTTCGGCACCGAGGAGTCGCACGCGCGCGGCGACACCGGCCCGCATCCCAGCGACAACATCGGCGGCGTGCTGGCCGCGGCCCAAGCCGCGCATGCGGACGGTGCGGCCACCCTGCTCGGCATCGTGATCGCATACGAGGTGTGTGGGCAGCTCGTCGACGAGGTCGTCCTGCGCGGGAACGGCTGGGACCACCCCACCTTCCACAGCATCGCGACATCCGCGGCGGCCGCCCGCGTCCTCGGCCTGTCGGCGGACCGGACCGCGGACGCCGTCCGTCTCGCAACCGTCCCCAACATCTGTCTCTACCAGACCCGGGTGGGGAGGATCTCCAACTGGAAGGGCCTCGCGGGACCCAACGGCAGCCGGAACGGCCTGTTCGCCGCACTCCTCGCCGAGGCGGGGATCTCCGGCCCGGAGATGGCCTTCGAGGGCGCCCGCGGCTTCATGCGGCAACTGGGCCACCGATTCTCCCTGGGCCCGTTCGGAGGGGCCGGCCACCAGTTCCGCGTCGAGAACACCTACTTCAAGCAGCTGCCGCTGCGCTATGAGATGCAGCTGCCGGTCCAGCTGGCGCTTGCACTGCGCAAGACGGTGGACGCGCATGACATCGCCGACCTGCGCGTCTACCTGGAAGCCAAGTCGGTCGCGACCCGCGACGCCGAACCCGCACTGTGGAGGCCCGACAGCAGGGAGACCGCCGACCACAGCGGCCCCTACCTCATCGCGGCCGCCCTCGTCGACGGGCGGATCGACGACTCGACATTCGCACCGGAGCGGTTCCGCGACGAGCAGTTGCTCGCCGTCAGCGACACGATCGAGCTCATCGAGGACCCGGCGTACACGGCAGGCTTCCCGTGGCAGATGGCGTGTCGATTCGACCTCGAGCTGCGCGACGGAAGCCACCTGAGCCTCGTCGGCGCGAACCCCAAGGGCCATCCGCGCAACCCGATGAGCGACGAGGACATCGCCGAGAAGTTCCTGCGCCAGGTGCGGCCACGCCTGGGCGCGGAGCGGGCGGACACGCTGCTCGACGCCTTGTGGCATCTCGAGCACGAGCCGTCGCTGGACCGCGTCTTCGACCTCGCGACGTCGACGTCCTGACGAGGGCGGCGATCAAGCAGCCACGACCGGCCCACCGGACCTCCCACGAGGTCAGATATAGACATGTGAATTCTACTGTCATACAGTTACGTATTACACACGATATCTGACCGACAACGCAGTCGGAAGGGAGACTCATGCGGCTGTTGAGGAATCGAGCACTCGTCGTGGGAGCGGCGGGCCTCGTCTTGGCTACGACGCTCGCAGCCTGCGGCGGCTCGGATGCGGACTCGGGCAAGAAGTCGGCCGGGCCACCGGTCGCAACCGACGCCGCCGGGTGGAAGAAGATCGAGGATGCCGCGAACACCGAGGGCAAGCTGACCGTCTACTTCTCCTTGGTGGGCACGGAGCCGATCGTCAAGGACTTCATGCGGGACTACCCCGGCATCAAGGTGACGATGGAGATCACGCCGACGGCGGACCTGTTGCCCAGGTTGGACCAGGAGCTGTCCGTCGGGGCCAAGGGGGCGGACGTGACGTTCCACGCATCGCCGGGCTGGTTCGCCGACAACTTCAAGGCGGGCAACTTCAAGACCCTCGAGCTGAGCCCGGAAGTCCAGGAGACGGGTGCGGTGAAGCGGGTCGGCAGTGAGAACTACGCCGGGGTCTACGGATTCCCCAACACCATCTCGTATCGTACGTCGCAGCCGAAGCCAGAGAACATCAAGCAGCTCCTCGACACCAACCCGCACGCCAAGATCGGCCTGGTGGACCCGCGGCGCTCCTCGCCGTTCGTCACCTACCAGTACAAGGTGCTCCAGGACGCCTACGGCGAGGACATCATGCAACGCCTCGCCAAGGCCAACGTCACCGTCGTTCCCTCCAACCCTCAGCTGACGGAGGGCATCGCCTCGGGTGACTTCGACTACGGCTATCCCGACATCGCCAGCGTCACTCAGGCGGTCATCGACAAGGGCGCCCCGGTCGCCATCGTCGTCCCCAAGGGCAAGTCCGTCGCCGGGGTCCACTACAACGTGGCGGTCCTGCGCACGGCGCAGCATCCCAACGCCGCTCAGGTGTTCGTCAACTGGTTGATGAGCAAGCGCGGCGCGACGTCCCTCGTGGCACACCTCAAGCCGGCCGTCACCCCGGTCAAGGTCCCGGGAAGCCTCGGGTGGGACGACGTCAACACCTTCGACGTCGACACCTGGACGACCCAGGTCCAGAACGACTGGATCGCCAAGAACTTTGCGCCCTACTTCCACTGAGCCGCCCACACCGGGGAATGCCCGCGGGCGCGGCCTTCCGCGCTCGCGGCATTCCCCGGTCCTCACATCGTCCTCGCTACCTACCCAAGCCACCCCGCGGAGAGGCTGCGGTCCCTGTGACGTCTTCTACGGTCGACCCCGTTCAGCACGCACCTAGCCCCACGAAGCCACGGATGAGGTCGACGAGCCGCCAGCGGCTCTCCTCATCCGTCTGGATCCTCGGCACGGTGGCCCTCGCCGCCATCGTCGCGACGCCGATCCTCATCTATTTCGCCCGGGTCTTCGAGCCCGGCACACTCGAGCGCGTCAGAGCGATCCCGAACCTCGGCAAGACCCTCCTGATGACCGTGGGGCTGGCCACGGGGTCGACCGTCATCGGGGCGGTCCTCGCCGTTGCGCTCGCGGCGGCCGTCGCACGGATCCCGGGAAGGCTCCAGTCCGTCGCCGCCATCATCCCGCAGCTGCCGTTGGTCGTCCCCCCGGTCGCCGTGGTGTACGGCTGGATCTTCATCTTCTCGCCCGCGGTGGGATACGGCAACGCGCTCCTGCGCATGACACCCTTCTTCGACCACGTGAAGGACGGCCCCGTCGACGTCTACTCCGTCCCGGCGATCATGCTCATCACCTCCCTCGACCTCACGGGGTTCATCTACGCGTTCGTGCTCGCCCGGATCTTCGAGATCAGCGGTTCGGTCACGGCGGCCGCGCGGGTTTGCGGCGCCTCCTCGCTGCGGACCTTCATGACAGTCACCTTCCCGCTGCTGCGGCCGTCGCTCGTCGCGGGAATCGTCGTCGCCTTCCTCATCGGCCTCGGGCAGTTCACGGCTCCTCTGTTCCTCGGCACCCGAAACGACATCAACGTCATCGCCACGGAGATCTTCCGGATGCGCGAGCAGTATCCGATCGACTACCCCGTCACCGCCGCGTTGGGGTTGCCCCTGCTCGTCTTCGGCATCGTCTCGATCGTCGTCCAGCGCAGGGTCGTCGGCGACCAGCGCCGCTACATCACGACGTCCGCCGGGCGAGGGATGAGCGCCAAGAAGGGACGGTGGGCCTTCACTCTGACCGCCGCCTACGGCGTCGTCTCCGTGGGGCTGCCCATCATCGCGATCGCGCTGGTGGCGCTGTCGCCGTACTGGAACGGCGACCTCGGCGCGATCACCTTCACGGCGGACAACGTCCGCGGCGCGTTGAAGGACCCGGCCGTGGGAGAGGCGATCGTCAACACCCTCCGCACGTCGTTCCTGGCTGCCGCCATCGTCCTGCCGCTCGGCTTCGTGGCAGCACTCTCGCTGAGCGGCGTGCTGCGCACCCCACGCGTGGTGCGGTCGGCGCTGGACTTCATCTTCATCGCGCCGCTCGCGGTCCCGCGGGCCCTCCTCGGTATGGCGGTCCTGTTCGTCTTCATCCGGCCGCCGTTCTCGCTGTACGGGTCTCTGCTCCTGTTCGTGATCGGCTATGCCTTCATCATCCTGCCGTTCTCACTGCGGTCCCAGTACAACAGCCTCATCGGGGTCCATCCGTCGCTCTTCGAAGTGTCGCGGGTCTGCGGGGCGAGCCAGCTGAGAATGATCCTGAGCGTCGCCCTCCCCATCGCCCGCCGGGGCATGGCGGCCGCGCTGGCGCTGGCTTTCGTCCTGCTGTCCAATGACTTCGCCGTCTCCGTCATGGTGCGGACACCCGGAAACCAGGTGCTGGGGACCCTCCTGTACGAGAAGAGCGTGCAGGGCGTCGTTCCCGAAGTCGCCGTACTGGCCTTGATCATGACCGTCATCACGACCGTCATCCTGTTCGTCACCATCCGGGTTGGCGGCAAGTCCAGCTTGGAGGGCCTGTGATCATCGTGCCCCCGTCCCACAAGGAGTCGACATGACGACCGTTCTCAGCGACACCAGGATCGCCGCCTCGCTGGCCGGCGTCGGCAAGTCATTCCTGGTCAAGGGCCGCCAGGTCGATGCTCTGCGTGACGTCGACCTGGACATCCACGAGGGCGAGTACATCGTCATCGTCGGACCAAGCGGGTGCGGGAAGTCGACGCTCATCCGCTGCATCGCAGGGTTGGAGAGTCCCACGACCGGCTCGATCACGCTCAACGGACGAACCGTCTACGACGCGGAGCGCCACGTCGACATCAAGACCAACGACCGCAACCTCGGCATGGTCTTCCAGAACTATGCGCTCTGGCCGCACATGAGCGTCGAGCGGAACGTCGCCTACCCACTCCGCATGCGCAAGATCGGCAAGGGCGAGCGAGAACGCCGAGTGGCATCCGTGCTGACGGCTCTCGAGTGCGAACCTCTCGCCACCAGGCTGCCGGCCGAGCTGAGCGGTGGTCAACAACAGCGCATCGCGCTGGCCCGGGCCCTGGTGTACGAGCCCGAGGTACTCCTCCTCGACGAGCCACTCAGTGCCCTCGACGCGCTGCTGCGGATCACCTTGCGCACCGAGCTGCTCCAGCTGCACCGCTCGCTGGGGTTCACCGCACTCCACATCACCCACGACCAGGAAGAGGCGTTGGAGATGGGGGACCGGGTCGTCCTGATGCGGGAGGGACACATCGAGCAGATGGGGCCGCCGGCCGAGGTCTACAGGCGCCCCATCTCGCCGTATGCCGCGCACTTCCTGGGCGTCCGGAACCGCCTCACCGTCACCAGGACGGCGAGAGCCCTTCAGCACGCCGGAAAGCTCATCCCTGGGACCGGCCCGTTGTCGGATCGCGTGACCGACGAATCGTCGACGCTTCAGCTGTTCGTCCGTGCCCGGGACACGCATGTCTTCCACCGTGAGGCAGCGCCGCCGACGAGCGACCACCAGATCGACCTGGAAGGAGTTCTCTCCCAGGTCGTCCTCGGCGAAGGCGGACGGGAACAGTACGTCGTCGACATCGACGGGCATGCCTGGTTCGCTCAGCATGCGGAAGGATCCGGCCTCGCCGAGGGCCAACCCATCGTCGTGCGCGTGGCGTCCGATCTCGCGCTGCTCTACCAGGGCGAGTCCCTCATCAGCATCTAGGTGGGACGAGACGGACGGGCCGGGAAGGGGCAATCCATCCCGGCCCGCTTCGTCCTCGCGGCTACGAGAAGTCCGCTGGACGGCGCTCGAGGAAGGCGCTGATCCCCTCGCGGACGTCGTCCGAGAACAGGGTGATCATCTCCAGCGCCAAGGAGGCGTCGAAGGCCGGCATCGCCTGCCGCAGCCAGCTGTTCAGTGCCCGCTTGGTCCATCGCGTCGCGTCCTGAGGTCCTCGACCGAGTCGGTCCGCAACGCCCAAAGCCTCGGTCAGCACCTTTTCACGCGGAACGGCCTTGCTGACCAGACCGAGCTGGTCGGCCGTGCGCCCGTCCATCCGGTCGCCCGTCAGCAGGTAGTACTTGGCCTTGGCCATGCCGCACAGCAGCGGCCAGATGAGGGCCGCGTGATCCCCCGCCGCGAGTCCGATGTTGAGGTGGCCGTCCGTGAACTGGACGTCCTCACCGATGATGCTGATGTCGGCCAGCAGCGCCACGACGAGCCCCGCCCCGGCGGCAGGTCCGTTGATGGCGGAGATGACCGGCTTGTCGCACGCCACCATGTTCTCCACGAGCTTGCGGGCTTCCTCCATCGACGCCACGATGGCCGAGTAGTCCGCCACCCTGCCGAGCTCCTCCTGGAGGTCGCCGCCTGCGCAGAAGGCCTTTCCCCGGCCTGTGACGACGGCGACGCGGGTCTCCTCGTCGTCGGCGATGTCGGGCCACACGGTGACGAACTCCGTGAGCATGCGCTTGTCGGCCGCGTTGTACTTCTCGGGCCGATCGATGTGCACCAGGAGGACACCGTTCTCCCGACGCTCGAAGGAGAGCCGCTGATAGTCGTCGAAGTTCACCACTGTGCCTTTCATCGTTGCCGTCGTCATAGCCTCCCCGTCTCCCTGGTCCACCAGGGAGACGGAGCAGCCCTCAGGCGAGCGGGACGTCGACCCGGCTCACCTGAATCGTTCCTTGCGGATCCCGTGCCCGGAGCTGCGGGTCCATCTCGTCCTCAGCCGCCCGCGTGGCGCAGAGGAACAGCGTGCGACCGTCCACGCCACCCAGCGTGACCGCATAGCAGTTGTGCTCGCCGGTCGACACCGTGTCGACGATCGTGCCGCCCGGCAGCACCCGGACAGCGTGCCGCTTGGTGAAGTCCGCGACCCAGACCGCGCCCTCGGCGTCGACCGGTGAGAGTCCGTCGGCCGCGACGACGACTTGCGCATAGCGCTCCGCGAGATCGACGGCGGTGGGCAGCGGGCCGAAGGTCGCCCAGTCCTGGCGGGGGCCGAGTTCGCCCTCGGCGTCGATGTCGAACCGCGAGATGCGATTGCCGAGCGACTCCGCGACGAGCAGGGCGGTGTCATCGATGACCAGACAACCGTTGGGGAAGTGGAGCCGTTCCGCGGCGGTCGTCACCTGTCCGTCCGGCGCCACGCGCAACAACGGCGCGGTGCTGACGGGGTCTCCGCCCACGATGTCGAAGCCCCAGCATCCCAGGTACGCCGTACCGTCGGATGCCACGGCCAGGTCGTTCGGACGCCCCACGGCGTGATCCGCGAGATCAGCGTGCACCACCAACGCGCGACTCTCCTCACGCCGCAGGACACGCTCGTTCGCCTGGTCGACGATGAGCGGCCGCCCGTCGGGCAGCCATCCGAGGCCACACGGCGGTCCGTCCAGCTGCGCCTCGGTTCGTAGGTCTGCGCCGTCCGGCTCGGCTGAGCAGACACGGTGGCTGTACAGGTCGCTGAACCAGATGCGCCCGCCATGCCAGCGCGGTGCCTCCGTGAGTGTCAAGCCGTCGAGGATGATCGTGGCTTCCCCCACGGATCGCCTGCCCTTCGTGCTCGGGTCGTGCCAATGGTGACGCGCCGGCCACGCGGACTCCGGCCGAGCCGGAGTCCGCGTGGCCTCCTGGTTCAAGGGTCAGCGGTGCAGCTCGGGCAGCCCCTGCGACTCCGGTCCGAACCCGAAGACGGACTTCACCTCGAGGTACTCCTCGAGGCCGAAGACGCCCATCGATCGCCCGACGCCCGACTGCTTGTAGCCGCCCATGGGGCTCTGCTGGTTGGGAGCGGAGCCGTTGAACCAGATCCGACCGGCGCGCAAGGCGCTGGCCACCTCGTAGCCCCGCTGGCGGTCCTCGCCGTAGACGTAGCCACCGAGCCCGTAGATGGAGTCGTTGGCGATCTCGATGGCCTCCTCGACCGTCTTGTACGTGATGACGGACTCGACCGGGCCGAAGATCTCCTCCCGTGCGATCCTCATGTCTGGATGGACGTCGACGAACACCGTCGGCCGGGCGAAGTAGCCACGGTCATGGCCGGGTTGCCGACCGAGGCCACCGGCGACGAGCCGCGCACCCTCGTCGAGTCCCGCCTGGATGTAGCCCTGCACGGTGTCGTACTGCTCCTTGTGCACCATGGGTCCCAAGGTGGTCGCCGGATCGAGCGGATCACCGATCACGTACGACTCGGCTGCGGCCACGAGGAACGGGATGATCTCCTCGAGCTGGTCCTCGTGCACGAGCAAGCGGCTCGGCGCGTGGCACGACTGTCCGGTGTTGGAGAAGGACCGTCCGATGGTGCCGCGGGCTGCCATCTCCAGGTCGGCGTCCGGCAGGACGACGCTGGCCGACTTGCCGCCCAGCTCGAGGCAGACGCGCTTCACCGTCCGCGCCGCCGCCTCTCCGACGCGGGCGCCCGCGCGAGTGGACCCCGTGAACGAGATGAAGTCCACGTCGGGGTGGCTGGACAGTGCCTCACCGACGACGCTGCCACGACCGAGGACGAGGTTGTACACGCCCTTGGGCGTACCGGCCTTCTCCAGGACCTCGGCGAGCATGATGGCGCTGATCGGCGAGGCATCGGAGGTCTTGGCGACCGAGGTGCACCCTGCGGCGATGGCGTAGATGAACTTGATCGCCAACGTCTGGATCGGCCAGTTCCACGGAGAGATGAGGCCGCAGACGCCGATCGGCTCCCGGCGGACGATGGTGTCGCCGATGCGGGTCTCCGTCTCGTATGACCTCACGAGGTCTCGCGCGACCTTCATGTGTCCGACCGTGCTGGTGACCTGACCCTGCATGTGCCGAGGAATGCCGACTTCGAGGGCGATGACGTCGGCGAACTCCTCGATCCGCTCCTCGTACGCCTCGATGATCCGGTCGATCAGCGCGATCCGCTCCTCCTTCGTCGTCTTCGAGAAGGTGCGAAAGGCACGGCGTGCGGCGGAGACCGCCCGGTCGACGTCCTGGACCGTCGCCCCGTTGACAACGGTGGCGTAGACCTCCTCGGTTGCCGGGTTGACCATCTCACGCTCACCCGGACCGGACGGCGCGACCCATTCCCCGTCGATGAACTGGCTCTGATACTTGTCCATTGTCATTCTCCTGGCTCGGCGGTCTGGGGATGGCTCGCCGTCGGCGCTGCCAGAGCCTTCGGGTTCCGGCCGTCAACCGCAGCGAACACGACGCGTGTGACCATCATCTTCGGTCACAGAATTTCCCAGTAAGAATAATGTCAGACAGCAACGGTCCGCAAGGGTTCGGAGGGCACCTCCGTCCAACGTCCTCATCCGACGACCCCAGCATCGCGCAGACGGGCCAGCTCCTCCGCCTCCAGCCCGAGCCAACTGTTGAGAACCGTGTCCGTGTCCTCGGACAGCCGCGGAGCGGTCTGTGGGGGGACGCGACGCTCGTCCCAACGCCAGGGCGATGCCGCGGTGGCCATCGGGCCGATGCCCGGCTGGTCGAGTTCGGTGATGATCGGCGAGGGCTCCGACAGAGCCGTGGAGACGACTTCGGCCATGTCCCGGTAGGGACTCCACAGGACCCGCGCGCCATTCAGCAGGTCGCGCACGGTCGCGAACGATCGTGCGGCGAACCATGGACGCAGGATCGACGCGATGGTCTCGCGAAGCCGGAAACGGTCGCCCTCGTTGTCCAGGTCGGCATCGAGGGTCTTCTCCAGCGCCTCGAACACCGCCTCGGTGCCGGTGACGCACCGCAGCGAGGACCACTGACCCTCGGTGAGCGCCACCACCATGACCCGGCGGTGGTCCGACGTCTCGAAATCCACACCGAAGGATCCGAACATGTGGTTGCCCACCCGTTGACGGGCCGCTCCCCTCTCGCGGGCCTCCGCGAGCCAGCCCATGCCGGCGACGCCCGTCAACGCGACGTCCGCCAGAGCCAGGTCGACCTTCGAACCCCTGCCGGTGCGCTCCCGGTGCAGGATCGCGGAGACGACGGACGCCGCGACGGTCATGCCGGTCACGAGGTCCCAGGCCGGAAGCACGTGGTTGACCGGAACCGAGGTGTCGCTCGGGCCGGTCATGAGCGGCACGCCGACCTCGGCATTGATCGAGTAGTCGACCGCCGGTCCCCCGTCGGGTCGACCCTCCACATGGACCTGGATGGCATCCGAGCGACGCGCGTGGAGCTCCTCGTAGCGGATGCGGCGTCCACCGACCTGGTTGTCGACGAAGACTCCGCCGTTTGCTCCACCGGACGTGGCGAGGGCGAGAAGCAGCTCACGTCCCTCCGGTCGCCGGTGGTCGATCGTGACCGATCGCTTGCCGCGGTTGAGATTGGCCCAGAAGAGGCTCGCCCCGGTCCGTGCGAGCGGCCAACGGCCCGCGTCGCTACCTCCCCCCGGAGGATCCACGCGCACCACGTCGGCACCGAGCTGGGAGAGCGCCAGTCCGGCGAACGGCCCCGCGACGAACGAGGCTGCCTCCACGATCCGCACGCCGTCGAGGGGCCGGTGCGTCGAGGGGGTCGGGATGGCCACGTCGACGTCCACGGGCATGCTCGTTCCTCCATCGACCATCGGGATCACCCGGACAGGGACGACTGAAGCCTGATGTCACGCGCGACGAGCATGCTCTGGATCTGGTTCGTGCCGTCGTAGATCTCGGCGATCTTCGCGTCGCGCAACCGGCGCTCCGCGCCGATCGAGATGGCGTCGCCGTCGGCTCCGAGCAGCTGGACGCATCGTGAGGCGACCTGCGTGCCGATGGTCGTGCAGTGCATCTTCGCGAGGGACACCTCGGCCACCGGCTCCTCCTCGCTGGTGTCGACCTCGTCGCATACCGACAGCAACATCGACCGCGCGGCCGTGATGTCCCCACGCAGCCGAGCGAGCTCGAACTGGAGGTCCTGTGCCGATGCCGTATGCGACGAGAGGAGGTCCCGCGCCGCGGCCCACCTCACCACGGCGTCGTAGGCGCCCTGCGCGAACCCGACCCCCTGCGCGGCGGCACTGATGCGCGACCTGACGACCGAGCGGAGGAGCAGCGAGTAGCCCTCGCCCTCCTCGCCCATGCGGGACGCCGCGGGGATGCGGCAGTCCTGCAGCGCGAGGGTGACGGTCGATGCGCCCTTCTGCCCGAGCTTCTTCATCGGCGCGCCGACATCGAGACCTTCGAGGCCGTCCGTCTCGAGCAGGAAGGCCGTCACCGCGTCCTTCCCGCGGGCCACATCCACCGAGGCGAAGAGGACGATCACGTCGGCCCGGTCCCCGTTGGAGATGAACGTCTTCTCCCCGTTGATGACGTACTCGTCCCCGTCCCGGCGCGCCAGTGTCCTCATCGAGCCGACATCGGAGCCCGCGCTCGGCTCGGTGAGCGCAATGGCGCCGATCGCCGAGCCGTCGCACAGGCGGGGGATCCAGGTGCGGATCTGCTCGACGGACCCCTGCTGGCGGATCGGATGAGCACAGTGCATCTGTGTCATGTAGACGGTGGACGTCGAGCCGCATTCGGCTGCGATCCGCGCGAGCGCCTCGGCGTAGGTGGCTGTCGAGGTGGCGGCACCGCCCAGGTCGGCATCCATCAGCATGACGCCGAGACCGATCCTGCCGAACTCTGCGATGGCCTCGCCGGGGAATTCTGCCGTCCGGTCCACCCGGTCCGCCGACGGCCGGATGGTGCGCGCGATCACCTCGTCGACGTTGTCGATGACGTCCCCGTCGACCGTCGGCCAGGTGATCACGAGTCCTCCCGATGGAACCGCGGCGCACGCCGCTCCGCGAAGGACGTGATGCCCTCCTGACCGTCACGAGACGCAATGGCGATCGCAGCCAGCGCCGCCTCGTGGTCGAGCTCCGCGGGTGCCACCGCGGGCCGAGCCGCCTCGAGGATGGTGCTGATCCCCGACCGGCTGCCCGACGCTATGAGCGTCGCGAGGCGATCGACCTCAGCCGCAAGGTCCTCGGCGGCCAGCGGTGGGATCGAGAGCAGCCCGACCTGCCACGCACGCTCAGCGTCGATGCGCTCCCCACTCAACATGAGGTGGAGGGCCGCCGGCCTGCCCACGGCGCGCGGCAGGCGCTGGGTTCCGCCGAAGCCCGGTATGCAGCCGATCCTCGACTCGGGCAGCCCGAACTGGCTTCTCCGGGACGCGACCGTCAGGTGGCAGGCGAGCATCATCTCGAACCCCCCGCCCAAGGCGAACCCGTCGACCTGAGCGATCACCGGAACCCTCGAGCCGGCGATGCCCGTCATCGTGGCATGGCCCGCGTGAATGAAGGAGTGCGCCTGCTCCACGCTCAGGCCACGAATCTCGTCGAGGTCGGCACCGGCGCTGAAGGCTCGGCCCCCCGCGCCGCGGAGGACGGCGCATCCGACGGAGTCGTCCGTCTGGATGTCGCTGACGATCGACCGGAGGGCGGCCAGCACCTCCGAGTTCAGGGCATTGAGCTGGTCGGGGCGGTTCAGCTCGATCGTCAGGACCCGCCCGCTCCGGCTGACCTCGGCTACGGAACCCATATGACCTTCTCATCCGCCAGGCGCGACACCTCGGCTTCGTCCATTCCGATCTCCATCAGGATCTCCCGGCCGTGCTCGCCGCGGGTGGGCGCCGGGATCCGCGCCTGGCGGTCCGGGGGCTCGGACGCGAGTCGCCACGGGGCACCGACACCTCGAAAGACACCGGCGACGGGATGCTCGTAGTCCACGATCGCCTGTCGTGCCTGCACCTGAGGGTCGGCGACCACCTCGGAGAGGAAGTTGATGGGACCGCACGGCACGCCGACATCTCGCAGCACCTTGAGCGCCACGTCGGAGGGCATCGTCACGAGCCGGTCCTGGAACGCCTCGACGACCTCGTCGCGGTTGGCCCGACGATCGGCGTTCGTCGCGAGGTCCTCGCGTCCCGCAAGGTGCTCCAATCCGAGTGCCTGACACGAGCGTAGCCAGTGCCCGTCGTTGCCGATGGCCACCACGATCGGGCGGTCGGCCGTGCGCATCGGCTGATAGATGGCGACGACCGAATCACGGCCGCCGCAGGGCTTGGGCTCCGGCTCGCCGGCCAGGAAGCTCGCGATCCGCGGAGACATGAACGCCAGGTCGGCCTCGAGGAGCGCAACGTCGACGATCTCGCCGACCCCCGTCCGCTGCTGACGCACCAGGGCCGACGCCACGGCGAAGGCCGCCACGGTCCCCGCCGCCACGTCGGACAGCGCGGTGCTCACGCGTTGGGGATCTCCATCGACTCCGGTGACGCTCATCATCCCCGACCGGGCCTGCGCGATGAGGTCGTATCCCGGGAGGGCGGCATCCGGGCCGTCCAGTCCGAACCCGGAGAACGCACAGATCACCAGGCGCGGGAAGCGCTCCCTGAGCGCATCCAGGCCCAGGCCGTGCTTCTCGAGCTTCGCCGGGTTGAGGTTCTCGATGAAGACGTCCGCGCCGGCGAGGAGCGCGAACAGGATCTCCCTCCCGGCCGGCTCGCGGATGTCGAGACACAGACTGCGCTTGTTGCGGTTGACGGAGAGGAACCAGGCAGCCTCGCCGTTGAGGAACGGGGGCCCCCAGCCCCTGGCGTCGTCACCCCGCAACGGTTCGATCTTGACGACGTCCGCCCCCATGTCCGCGAGATACATCGATGCGGTCGGCGCCGCGTACGACGACGAGATGTCAACGACCCGGACGCCGTTCAAGGGACCCGATGGTTCTGTCATGTTGCTCTACCCCTCTGCAGCCGGTCGAATTGCGCATGACGTCGGACACGCGCTCCAGTGGTCGGGACGACCTCGTGGCGCTGTCACTGGCGGTCACGAGAACTCGCCGTGATCGGACCCAGCCGTCGCTCGGCGACGCGCACCATGTGCATCCGCCGGCCCCCTGCCCTCGCCTGCAGACTGACCGCGTCACGAAGCAGGCCGGCCAGCGGGTACTCCACGATGTAGCCGTATCCGCCATGGGCCTGGATGGCGTCGATGCAGGTGTCGACCGCGACCCGTCCGGCTGCCGCGGCGACGGATTCGCTCGGCGACGATCCGGTGAGGGACTCGCCCAACAGCGCCTCCACCGCCTCGACCCTCAGCTCCATCTCCGCGACGAACGCTCGCAGACCGGCGAAGGAGCCGACGGGGACACCGAACTGACGACGCTCCGTCACGTATGCGGCAGTCCGTCGGACCGCACCTCGGGCCAGGCCCGCAAGGGCCGCGCCGGCGAGGATGTCCCAGTCGGCCACCGCCTCAGGTCTCCTGGCCGAGTCCATCGCTTCCGGCAGGGACAGCGTGACCAGGCCTGCCTCGACCAGGCCCGTCCGCTCCTCGCCCGGCTGCACGACGGCCGCGTCGGACCACGCGACGGCACCGGCCGTTCCCTCGTCGAGGTCGAGCACGACGATGCCATCCGGTGGCGGTGTGGAGGGGACGACGAAGGACGAGCCAGGCACCCTGACGCCGATGGTCGGCGCCTCGAACCGGTCGTCGCCGAGCGCTCGGTCCGCGGCGTAACGCGCTGCGAGCAGGTATGCGAGTGCCGGCGACTCTTCGGACGCGGCGCGTACGGTATGCGCCAACCACCGGAGGGCGTCAGGCTCGTCGGCCGTATCCCGCGCGAGCGCAGGCAACCCCGCACTCTCGACCGCACTCCAGGAGTGCGCCGGCGATCCACCGTTCTCCGCGATGGATGTGGCGATCTTGCCCACGACCTCCAGGAAGCGCTGAAGGTCGCTGTCCGCTGCATTCACCGGCAGGGCCGATGACGACGGGGACAGCGTCGCCGCCCTGGTGACGATGAGCTCGTCTCGGCGTCCTGGATGACGCCGAGGAGCGCCGCCATGATCACCATGTCGGCGCCGGCCCGGGCCCGTCCTCCACCACGTGCAGTCACAGTCAGACCTTTCCATTTGGTATTAACTTGACAGCACCTACATTGTCTTACATCTTAGAGCACGGTGTCCAGGCGTGTCCATCGCGCGACCTGCGCTCACCCCACCCAAGCGCGAGGAGATCGATCATGGTGTCTGCACCGACTTCTGTGTGCGTCATCGGCGCGGGCACGATGGGCCGGGGGATCGCCCAGACCGCGCTCGCCGCGGGCCATCCCGTCAGCCTCGTCGACCCTGCCGAGTCTCAGCTCACGAGCGCCTTCGACGAGATCGCGTCCCGCCTGACCCGCAGGAGCCCCCATATTGCCGCAGACCTCCACGGACGTCTCGGCACGTATCCGTCGGTGGACCAGGTACCCTCGTCGCCCGGAACCCTCGTCGTCGAGGCGGTCCTGGAGTCGCTGGAGACCAAGGTCGCCGTCTTCGAGGCGGCCGCCGGTCACTTCGGCGACAGCTGCATCCTGGCCACCAACACCTCCTCGCTCTCGGTCACCGCGATCGCCGCGGGGACGTCGCTGCCCCGGCGGGTCGTGGGCATGCACTTCTTCAACCCGGTGCCCGTCATGAAGCTGGTCGAGGTCGTCACGGGCCTCCAGACCGATCCCGCCGTGGCGGATCAGGTCGCCGACCTGGCCAGCTCGTGGGGCAAGCAGGTCGCGCGCGTGCGGTCGGCACCAGGGTTCATCGTCAACCGCGTCGCGCGCGGCTTCTACGGCGAGGCGTTGCGCCTCCTCGAGGAGCAGGCGGCGCCGGCACGCACCATCGACACCGTCATCACGGCGGCCGGTCAGTTCCGGATGGGCCCGTTCGAGCTGATGGACCTCATCGGCAACGACGTGAACGCTGCGGTGACCCGGTCGGTCTGGACGGCATTCAACTTCGATCCCCGCTTCGAGCCGTCGCGGCTCCAGGACGAGCTGGTCGCTGCGGGCCGCTACGGACGCAAGCGCGGTCAGGGCTTCTACTCCTACCTCGACGATGCGGCGCCCACGACCCCGGAGGCGACGCCCGCGGGAGCCGTCCCCGCGGCGATCTCGATGTGCGGCACGGACGAGCAGCTGGAGACGCTGCTCGACCGAGCCGGCCTGGCGTCCGCCCGAAGGCATGGCGAGGACGACGACAGGACCCCGCATATCGCGCTCGGCGACGGGTCCTACGTGATGGTGACGCGCGGGCCGACGGCGCACGAGGAGTCCACGGCGCGCGGCGGTGCACCGGTCGTGGTCCTCGACCGCTGTGTGGATCCGGCGGCTGCCACCGGCGTCGCCGTGGCTGCGTCCCACCAGGATGCCCTTCCCGCCGTGGCCGCTCTCCTGGAGCGGGCCGGCATCACCGCCTACGCGATCGACGACACCCCGGGACTCGTGGTGGCGCGCACCCTCGCGGTGATCGCCAACGAGGCATGGGAGACCGCGATGCACGGGGTCGCCGAGCCTCAGGACATCGATCTCGCCATGAGGCTCGGCACCAACTACCCGATCGGGCCGTTCGAGTGGACGACTCGCTGGGGCGCGAGCGTGGTCCTGGGAATCCTGGACCACCTGTGGGCGACCTATCACGATCCGCGCTACCGGGCCAACCGCCGGTTGCGCGAGGCAGCAGGCGGCTGACGCCGAGGGCACCCCTCGTCCTGCCCCTGCCGATACCGGTCGGACGGCCCCCGAGTCAGCCCCGGGCCGCCGACGAGGCGCTGTACCGCTCCATGACGGCCAGGATGCTCTGCCGGACCTCGGGCAGGGCGATGAGCTCGACGTTCGCCGCCAGACTCGCGTCGAGCGCGGCGTCGAGCTCGACGCTCGCGGCGAGGCGCGCGATCCCCTTGGCGTGTGCGTACGTCTCGACGGGACCGTGCGCGAGCGCGGCGGCGAGGGCCTGCGCACGATCGGGTAGCTCCGCTCCCCCGCACACCTCGGAGACCAGCCCCAGCCGGAGAGCCTCGTCTGCGGAGACGAACGCACCGGTCGCGATCATCCTCGAGGCGGGGGCAAGGCCGATGAGAGAGGGCAGCAGGTAGGCACCCCCGGCGACGGGGACCATGCCGAGATTGACGTAGCTCTCGGCAAAGCGGGCGGTGTCGGCCGCGATCCGCACGTCGCACGCGAGGCCGAAGTCCAAGCCTCCCGCGGTGGCCGACCCGTTGTAGGCGGCGACGACCGGCCGCGGGGCGCCCCACAGCTGCCGAACCGTCCGCTGCACGGCGGGCATCCACGTGACCGCCAGGTAGTCCATCAGACCGTCCGGCCCGTCGGCTCGCCACACGTCGAACATCTCCCGGACGTCGGCCCCCGCGCAGAAGACCTTGCCGGTCCCGGTGAGCACGACCGCGCGGACGCCGTCGGTTGCGCACAGCTCTTCGACGGCCTCCCCCATGCGGCGCACGACGTCAGGGGTCACGGAGTTGCCCCGGTCAGGGCGGTTGAGCCGGACCGTGCCCACCCCGTCGGTCGTGGTCACCACGATGTCATCCACGGCCTACACCACCTTCATCACGTCAGGCGGGGTAGGACGTGAACCGTCGACCCAGCCGCGAACAAGCTTCTTGATGTCCCCTCGCGCGATCTTCGACTCGCCCGAGGCTCGTGGGATTGGCGTCGTCGAGAGGAAGACGTGATGCGGCCGCTTGAACCGCGCCAGTCGCTGCCCGACCCACGCGTCGAGATCGGCGACCACGGCGTCGTTGTACTCGCGGACGTGCACGTAGGCGGCGGGCGTCTCCCCCCACTGCGGATCCTGCACCCCGACGACGACCGCTTCGGACACGGTGGCGTGGGACTCGAAGGCACGCTCGATCTCCACCGGCTGGATGTTCGTGCCGCCCGTGATGATGGTCTCGCTGGCCCGCCCCACGATGTAGACGCGGCCCTCCTCGTCGAAGTGTCCGAGGTCGGAGGTGCGCCACCAGCCGTCGGGCAGCCGTCGAGCAGCGTGTTCCTGTTCGGCACCGAGCAGCTGTGTCGTCACGCTGGGCGTACGGATGACCAGCTCGCCGTCCTCACCGGGGTCCGGCCGGTCGGCGACAGCCCCGTCGCGAAGGATCGAGAACTCCACGCCGGGGATCGGGCGGCCTATTGACCCCCAGAGCGCCCGTCGCGTCATCTCCTGACGGGTCACCAACGTCGTCGACGCGGGCGCCTCGGTCTGCCCCCAGCACTGCACCATCGCACCGGTGTGCTCACTGACCGCCTCGAGCGCGGGGATGGCGGCCGGCTCGCCCGCCAGCATGAGGCATGAGAGGGCGGAGGTCCGCAGGAGCGGCAGCTGGGAGGAGGCGCTGAGACGGCGAAGCATCGTGGGCACCGCGAAGGCCCAGGTGATGCCCTCTCCCGCGATGACGTGGAGCATCTGGTCGGCGTCGAACCGCGAGAGGATGACATTCGTCCCCCCACACAGCAGCGTGGGGATCACGCTCCAGCCGCCCGCATACACCAGGGGCGCGACCTGGAGGGTGCGTGGAGATGAGGTGGGACCGCTCGTGCTCATGACCCAGGTGTTGCCGAGGATGGCCGCTCGCGCCCCTCGATGACTGATCGCGATGCCCTTCGGGTTTCCGGTGGAGCCGGAGCTGAAGCGGATGTGGTAGGTGTCGTCCGGACCGACTGCCGCCTGGATCCGCGTCGGCGACCCGCCGCTGCGCAGGTCGTCGAAGGACAGCCAACCGGGCCTCGTGCCGATGACGACCCGGAGGGGGCCCTGGTCGTCGCCGAAGGCCTCCTCGACCGTGTCGGCCGACACCTGGTCGGCCACGACGAGCTTGACGTCGGCCAGCTCCAGGCAGCGTCGCAGCTCGAGGGGAGCGAACCTGAAGTTGAGCGGTACCTTGACCAGCCCGCCCTTGAGGAGCGCGAACTCCAGGATCACGTACTCGAGGTGGTTCTGGGCGACGTAGGCGACGCGGTCACCGGCTCGCAGCCCGAGGCCGTGGAAGGCGTTGGCCAACCGGTTGGCGGCTTCGGAGAGGCCGGCGATCGTCAGCTGCCGCCGCGCGCCGCTCGCCTCCTGCACGGCAAGATCTCGCCCCGGGCGCCGCTCGACCTGACTGGCCAGGTGAGCGACGGTCTGCACGATGTCCGGGTGGTCGGCCGCCATCAGCTCACGCCTGCCCGAACGATATCGGCATGGTCGCGACCGAGAGCCCTCCATCGACGACGATGGTCTGACCGTTGATGGCCTTGCTCTGGGGGGAGCAGAGGAAGGCCATGACGTCGGCGACCTCCGCCGGCGTCGGGTACGAGCCGGACGGGGTCTGGGCCAGCCACTGGCTCGCATACTGGTCCCACGCGGGGCCGGCGTAGTACCGGAAGGAGTCGGTGTCGATGGGACCGGGGCAGACGCCGACCGCGGTGATCCCGTCCTTGGCGAGCTCGATGGCCAGGTACCTCACGAGAGCCTCCATGCCCGCCTTGGCCGCGCCGAGGAGCCCGTGACCGGGAAGCATCCGGAAGCTGTCCCATCCCGACACGGCGAGCACGCGTCCGCCCGCGTTCATGTGCGGCGTGCTCAGCCGGACCAGGTCGAGGAAACCTTGGATCGTGATGCCCATGGTCTTCTCGATGTGGTGGGCCCTGATCTCCGAGAGAGGCTTGAACGCGCTGGCCGCCGCATTCGCCACGACGACGTCCAGGCTGCCGAACCGGTCGACCGCCTGCTGGACCAGCGACTCGACGGCCTCGGTCTCGGAGACATCTGCCCGGACGGCCAGCCCGACACCGCCGGCGGCGTCGATCTCGTCGGCCGTCGTCCTCGCGGCGTCCGCGTCGCGACGGTAGTTGACGACGACGTTGGCGCCGGCAGCTCCCATCCGCAGCGCCAACTCCCGCCCCATCCCGCGAGACCCACCGGTGATGATGATGGTCCTACCTTGCATCTGCATGCTCTTGCCTCTCGAATACCGTTGGAGTTCTCGGCCGTTCGGACCGCTGTCAGCGTGTATTCACGAACCCATGGTCAGGCCGCCACCCACGCAGAGGGTCTGACCGGTGATGTAGCTCGCCGCATCGGAGGCGAGGAAGACCAAGGCCTCGGCGATCTCCTCGGGCGTCCCGGCCCGGCGCATGGGGATGCCGCGCACGATGCTCGACAGGAGCGATTCGCCGCCCTGGCTCTCCAGCAGTGGAGTCTCGGTCACGCCGGGGGCCACGGCGTTCACCCGAATGCCGTATCGCGCCCATTCGCGCGCGAGCGACTTCGCCAGGGCGATGACCCCGGCCTTGGTCGCGGCGTAGACCGTCTCGCCCGACGTCCCGACCTTGCCCGCCTCGGACGAGGTCAGCACGATGCTGCCTCCTCCGTTGTCTCTCATGACTCGGCCGGCGGCGGCGGCCAGGTAGATGCTCGACATGAGATTGACGTCGACGATGCGGCGCCAGTAGTCGGGGTCCTCGTCGAGGAATGGTGTGATCGCGGTCCACCCGACCGTCGTCACGACCGTGTCGAGGTTTCCGAGGGCTGCGACGCTCTCGGCGAGGAGCCGGTCGCAGGCCGCCGGATCCGTGGCATCCCATCCCTCTCCGACCGTCACCACGCCCTCGTGCTCGGAGGCGAGCTGCCGCACAGCCTCCGCATTCAGATCCGCGGCCACGGTGCGAACGCCGCGGCGGGCGAGGAGCTCGACGACCGCCCGTCCGATGCCGGAGCCCGCCCCCACGACGAGCGCCGTCCCGGGACGGCCAGTGCTCTCATGCGCCATGTCGTGTCCTGTCATCGTGTGGTCTGCGCCGGTCCGTGGGATCAGTCCAGCTCGTCATGGATCCAGCTGAGGGCTTCGACGACGGGGACGAGTCCCAGGCTGGTGCCCAGCAGCAGGATGACGACCTGCTCGATCTCGGCGATCGTGGCGCCGGCCTGGGTCGCACGCGTGCAGTGCACTCGGAACCCGCCCTCGTTGCGTGTCGCGGCGAAGCCTGTGAGCAGGGTCAGCTCGCGTTGCTTGGTATCAAGTGGACCATGAGCGTCGGCGGCCTTTCGGAGGCTACGGAAGGCGTCCGCCATGTCCGGCGACGTCCTCCTCAGCCGGTCCCCGAACGTGACGAAGGGGTCCTGCTTGCTCAGCGGGTAGTCGAAGCCCATGGATCAGTCCTTCCGAGGGGTGTCCGGCGCGTCGATGAGGCGGCCCAGCGATGGGAGGTTGTAGCTGTCGGCGTACTCGCCGCCGGCTTCGCGGATCGACGCCTGCGGAGCTCTCGCATACAGGCGACGCCGGCTCACGAAGGTTCCGGACTGGCGTTTGATCCGGATGGCCGCCTCCGTCGCCGCGACGAGCGAAACCGTCCCGTCCAGCAGGGGCGCGCCGTCGACCTCACGGATGTCCAGCGCGTTGAGGAAGGCGGTCAGCCGCCCGCCGGCCGGGATGAGGACCTCAGCACCCTTCTCCAGACCGGCCCGGGCGGCGGCCTGGAGGGATTCGATCGCCCTACCTCGCTGGTCGGGGTCGGAGAAGCAGGCATCGAGCTCGTGCGGCGTGAGGCCCATGCACTCGATGCTGGCCAGCCGCTCCTTGAGGCCGTACTTGGCGACGTTCTCCTCGAAGCGACCGCCGAAGAAGGGGTTCACCGCGATGAGCGAGAAGGAGCTGCCCATCATGCAGGCGGTGAGCATCGAGGTCTCCCCCAGTCCGAGGACGGGGATGTCGACCATCGAGCGCGCCTCGCGCAGCGCGGGGTCGAGGATGTTGCCGATCGCCACGGCGTCGAACCCGTCCGGCTCCGCCGACAGGGCCGAGTCGAGGATCGAGATCCAGTCGAGGGTCTCGAAGAACCGGAAGCTGTCGATGCGCCCCACGCGGGTGCCTCGCAGCTCCACCTCGGTCCCGGGGGACTTGACCCGCTCGATATAGGAGCGCAGGAACGGGAAGTAGTTCGGCGAATACTCCTCCCGGGACATGCTGAGGTAGAGGATCCGCGTCATCTCATGCCAGCCTCTCGAAGATCGCGGCAAGTCCTTGGCCGCCGCCGATGCACATGGTCTCCATCCCGTACCGAGCCTCGCGCCGGTCCAGCTCGCGCAGCAAGGTGGCCAGGATCCGGCCTCCCGTCGCACCGATCGGGTGTCCGAGCGAGATGCCGGAGCCGTTGACGTTCACTCGCTCGAGGTCCCCTTCGGCAAGCTCCCAGCCCCGGAAGCACGCCAGGACCTGCGCCGCGAACGCCTCGTTGAGCTCGATGAGATCCAGCTCCGACCAGGACAGGCCCGCGCGTTCCAGGGCGCGCCGGGCGGCGGGAACCGGCCCGATCCCCATGTGCTTGGGCTCCACTCCCGCCAGCGACCACGCCACGAGTCGAGCAAGGGGGCGAAGGCCGAGCGACTCGGCCTTCTCCCGGGTCGTGACGACGGCCACCGCCGCGGCGTCGTTCTGGCCGCTGGAATTGCCGGCGGTCACCGTCGCGTCGGGAAGCGTGGCGGACATGATGGGCTTGAGCCGGGCGAGCGTCTCGAGGGTCGTTCCGGGACGCGGGTGCTCGTCACACGTCACGACGACCGGGTCGCCCTTCCGCTGAGGCACGGACACGGCGACGGTCTCGTCGTCGAAGCGGCCGCCCTCCATCGCCGCGACCGCCCGAGCGTGCGATCGGACGGCCCACTCGTCCTGCTCGAGGCGTGTGACGCCGAATCGCCGGCCGACGTTCTCCGCGGTCTCGATCATCCCTCCCGGCACCGGGTAGCGCCATCCTCCGGAGTTGATGCGCGGTTGGGCCAGCCGATCCAGCATCCGCGGGACGCCGCCGGCGTTCCAGCGAAGGTTGGGCACGTAGTACTCGGCCTGGCTCATGCTCTCGGCGCCGCCGGCGAGCACAAGGTCCGAACCACCGGTGGCCACCTGCAT
Source organism: Nostocoides sp. (assembly GCA_039812405.1). Taxonomy (GTDB): domain Bacteria; phylum Actinomycetota; class Actinomycetes; order Actinomycetales; family Dermatophilaceae; genus Nostocoides. The sequence continues at coordinate 19,401 of JBDIAL010000002.1, read as the reverse complement.
TCACGCGTAGATGACCGACTGTAGGCCGGAGCCGCACCGTCGATCGATCTGGAGGCCCGGCACGCGCACGTCGAGTCCGGCATCGAGTGCGGCAATGCGCCCGATGGCCGCGGCCTCGCCGTTGGCATACCCCTGGCCGAAGATGACGTCATCGATGTCGTCGCCCGTGAGCCCGGTTCGGTCGACCAGCCCCTTGACCACCGTCGACGCCAGGACGGTCACCGGGACGTCTTTGAAGATCCCGCCGTACCGCCCCACCGGGGTTCTGACCGGCTCGCAGATCACCGGCTCCGTGGCCGCATTCGTCGTCACCATCTCAGATGCTCGACTCCCCGCCATCGACGGCGATCGTCTGCCCGGTGAGGAAGTCCGGTGCGCGCACCGCGAGGTACGTCACGATGTTCGCGAGCTCCTCCGGCCGTCCCATGCGATGGGCTGGGATCCGCCGCAACACCTTCGACGTGGCGATCTCGTTCTCGCGGAGCTCGGCGTTGATGTCCGTCGCGAAGTAGCCAGGGGCCACGGCGTTCATCTGGGCACCGAAGCGAGCCCACTCCGCGGCGACCGCGCGGGTGAAGTTGATGACGGCGCCCTTCGATGCGCAGTACGCGGAGAAGCCGGGCCGGCCGAGAAGACCGAACACGGACGCGACGTTCACCGCCCGGCCCGCTCCCGCCGCAGCGAACAGACGTCCCGCCTCCCGGCTGCAGAGGAACATCCCGCGCACGTTGGTGTCGAAGATCCGGCTCCACTCGACCTCGTCGAGGTCGATGAGATTGGTCTGTCCCGTGACGCCGGCGTTGTTGACCACCACATCCACCTGGCCGAACTCCCGCACCGCCACGGCGAAGAGCTCGGAGACCGAGCCGGCATCCGTGACATCGGTGGGTTGACAGATCGCGGTACCTCCGCGGGACCTGATCGACTCTTCGACACGCGCCAGCTGGTCCGTGGAACGGCCGGCCAGGACGACCCGGACGTTCGACCCTCCGAGCTCCTGCGCGATCGCTTCGCCGAGCCCTCGACTTGCTCCGGTCACGACAGCCACGGGAGAAGACATGGAAAGCAATATGTCTGACATCTAACCGCTAGTCAAGTCCCGCATTCGAGTCATGGGATCCCTCGCGGATCTGGGCGCGTGTCCCCGCCGTCGGGTCATCGACGACTGACGGCCACGGGCGAAGGACGGACCCGCCTCCTCGCGCCTATGGCATCTGTAGGACAGTATTGACAAGTACAGAAGTCAGACAGGAACTCAAGCGCGAACGACAGTCCGCGTTCAGATTGGAGCGTCACCCGTGGCGACGACCAGCTCTTCCGCGAACCGGTTCCAAGCCAAGCAGGTCATGCGACCTCGCGACCAGGTCGAGTCGCAACTTCGTGAGGCGATCCTCGACGGACGGTTCGCCCAGGGGGAGAAGCTTCCCGCTGAGACCGAGCTGGCCCAGCAGTTCGGCGTGAGCCGGCCGACGGTTCGCGAAGCGTTGGGCGCCCTGGTGACGTCCGGGCTCATCCGCAAGATCCCGGGCGTCGCCGGTGGCAGTTTCGTCAATACCGTGACTCCGGATTCCTTGAGCCGCATGCTCAGCGAGTCGATGGACACCATCGTGCGGATCGGCGCGCTCGACATCGATGAGATCACGAGCGTTCGTCGGGTCCTGGAGGTCCCTGCCGCCCAGTGGGCGGCCCGCAACCGCAGCGATGATGACATCGACGTCATGCGCCGCGTCATCGACAAGCAGAAGTCGACCACGATCGACGATCCCGACATTCCGTCCTACGACCTGCGCTTCCACACGGCGATCGGTCGCGCCTCCGGGAACCGCCTGCTCGAGGCCTTCATCGCCGCCGTGCACGGCTCCACCCACCCTGCGCAGTTCCTCAGCGTGACGCCCGATGTCGCGCACAAGACCGTCAGACAGCACATCGACATCGCCGCAGCCATCGAGCGGGGGGACTCCGAGGCAGCCGGCGAGGCCATGGGTGAGCATCTCGACTTCGTCCTTCAGTACTCGCACAACCCCTGAGGTATGCCGGCGGGGCGGCATACCTCAGGGGTCGAGGTGCTCGTCGTCGTACGAGAAGCCCTCGCGGTGATGGACCCGGGTCTCAGACCGTCTTGACGATGTACACATCGCACGGCGCGTGGGCGGCAACGCTGGCCGCGACGCTGCCGAGGATCCGGCCCACCCCTTGCACGCGCCGGTTGCCCACGACGATCAGGTCCGCGTCGAGCCGAGTCGCCTCGTCGACGAGGGCCACGGCGGGCCTGCCCTGGACGGGACTGGTCGTGATCACCGGCGTGATGCCGCTCAGTGACTCGGCCACTTCGGTGGCGACGGCTTCGGCGATCTCGCCGGACGTCAGATGAGAGGCGCCCGGGCGGTCGCGGAACTCCTCGACGTCGACCCTCTCGACCGCCGACATCACGTGCAGCTGGGCCCCCGCCTGAGCCGCGAGTTCGGCGGCGCGACGCGCCGCACGGTGTGAAGACTCACTGCCGTCGACGCCTACCAAGATGACGTTCGCCATGGGTGTGTCACTCCTCGTCAATCGTCGGAGGGGGTCTCCGTCGTCCGCCGTCGGCCCGACGCCGACGGCGAGCCGTCAACAGGGTCCCTACTCGGTCTCCTCGTACCACTCGACCATCATCTGGCTCTGGTCGGCATTGGGACCGAATCGCTCGATGGCCCGATCGACGAAGCCCTGCACCAGGTGCCCGATGGGGGTGTCGTGGTGGAGGTCTTCCGCCAGCTGGTTGGCCAGGCCCACATCCTTACGGAGCAGCTGAAGGGTGAACCCCTGCAGCTTGTAGGGCTGTTCCGGGGTGCCGCCCGAGAGCAGCTGCGGGTAGGTGTACTCCGTCGCATAGTTGCGTGCAGTGCCTCGATTGATCACGTCGAGGAGGACGTCGCGCGTGATCCCGCCCTTCTCGCCGAGCGCGACCGCCTCCATGGCGGCGAAGCGATTGCAGGTGTTCAAGAGGTTGTTGACCAGCTTCGCCGTGTGCCCCGCACCCACCGGGCCGACGTGGATGACGTCCTGCGTGACGGCGAGGAGGTAGGGCTTGACGCGTTCGAACACCTCGTCGCTGGCGCCCACCATGAGGGCGGCCGTTCCCTGCTCCGCCCGGCGGACACCGCCGCCGATGGGCGAGTCGCAGTAGTCGATTCCGCGGGACGACAACACCTCCACTATGTCGGCGTCCGTCGTCGGTGAGCCCGTCGTGGTGTCGATGATGACCGAACCGGACGACAGCAGATCCGCGAACTTGCCGCTGCCGCCCAGGAGTTCGAGAACATCCGTCGGCCTCGGGAGGGAGAGGAAGACCACTCGGCATGCCGCGGCGATCTCCTCCAGGCTCGAGAAGGTCGCCCCGCGCGCCACGAGGCCCTCGGCCGCGGCCGGGTTCCGGTCGTTCACGTGCAGGTCGTACCCGTCCACCAGCCGACTGGCGATAGCCGATCCCATGGCTCCGACGCCGACGAATCCCACTGCTTCTGACATGCGCTGCTACTCCTTGACCTGAATTGCGAACTCATAGCTCCTCGCCCGGCTGGGCGACGATGCGGATCGACCACTCACTCGAAGCGGATGACACCCTTGCCGGCGTCCTGCGCGTCGAACGTCTGGTATGCCTCCTCCACCTGCTCGAGATTCCAGCGATGGGTGAAGAGGTCGTCGACCGGAATGCTGTTACGTGCGATGAATTCCGCACACTCCCACTGCCCCACGAGCGACATGGACCACGAGGTCATCAGGGTCATCTGTGAGCGATGGAAGTCCAGGACGTTGAACCGGACGTCGCCGCCGAGACCGACGATGCACATGCGGCCCCATGGGGCCAGCGCGGACAACCCTGACGATGCGGCAGCCGTCGTTCCCGATGACTCCAGGACCAGGTCGGCCCCCGCACCGGAGGTCAGGTCCTTGACAGCCTCGACGGGGTCCCCGCCGGATGGGTCGACGGTCGCCACGGCCCCGAACGACTCGGCTTGTGCCCGCCTGTGCGGCTCCGGGTCCACGGCGATGACCTTCGCGCCGAGCGCGGTGGCCAGCATCGTTCCCGACAGTCCCACGGGTCCCTGGCCGAAGACGGCGATCGAGGAGCCGCCGACGTCGCCCAGGCGCTTCAGTCCGCCCCAGGCCGTCCCGGTGCCGCATCCGATCGCCGCTCCGGCCTCGAAGCTGAGCCGCTCGTCGAGGGGGAGGATCGTCGACGCGGGCACCTTGAGATACGGAGCGTGCGACCCGTGGCCGTCCATCCCCAGGACGGTGCAGGGCGCCGTCGTGCACATCTGTGTCCATCCGCGGCGACACGACGCACAGACGCCGCAGCCGATGTAGTGGTGGACCATGACGCGGTCGCCGACGCGGGCCAGACGCTCGGGGACGCCCGGCCCGACGGCATGGATGACGCCCGCCGGCTCGTGACCGGCAATGACCTCGCCGGAGGAGAACGTCTCATTGTGCGGCCCCCGGTAGTACCTCAGGTCGCTGCCGCACATCCCCGATGCCCGGACCGCGACAACCACCTCGCCGTCGCCGGGCTGCGGGTCGTCGAACTCACGCAACTCGACTCGCCGGTCCCCGACGAACACCGCTGATTGCATGGTCCGCGCTCTCACTCGACGGGGCTTCACCCCGTGCTCCGGCTAGATTCTGTTCGGATCTGTATTTTGCCAGACAGTTACCTAACGGACAAGGGCACCCCGGCAGCCGCCTGTCAGAGAAGGGCCTCGGCGTGCTCCGGCGGCAAGCCCACCGACTGCATCTCGACGAAGGCGTCGAGACCCTCGACGCCGTTCTCACGCCCGATCCCGCTGATCTTGAAACCGCCGGAGGGACTGGCGAACCCGGAAGGGCTGCCGTTGATCTCGACCGTTCCTGTGCGGATGCGCTTCGCGACCGCGACTCCGTGCGCCAGATCGGCCGTGAACACGGCGCCGCTCAGCCCGTACGGCGAGTCGTTGGCGATGGCGATCGCCTCGTCCTCGGTGCGGTACGTCATGATCGATGCGACGGGCCCGAAGATCTCCTCCTGGGCGATGGTCGATCCGGGGTCGACCCGCGTGAAGACGGTGGGTTCGACATACCAGCCCCGATCGATCTGCGGCCGCCCGCCCCCGAGCACGGGGTTCGCCCCCTCCGCGCGACCCGCCGCAATATAGCCTTCCACCCGCTCTCGCTGGCGGGCACTCACCATCGGCCCGATCTGCGTCACAGGATCTCGAGGATCCCCCACCGGCATCGAGGCCACCATGGCGCAGAATCGATCGACGAATGCATGCTCCAGACGTTCCGGCACCAGGATGCGGGTCTTGAGGGTGCAGATCTGGCCGCTGTTGCGGAAGGAGCCGAGCCGCAGGGCCTCCACAGCCCGGTCCAGGTCGGCGTCGTCGAGCACGAGCGCCGCGGACTTGCCACCGAGCTCCAGGGTCACCCGGCGGACGCTGTCACCGCACAGGGACGCGATGCGCCGACCTGCCAGGGACGAGCCGGTGAAGCTCACCTTGTCCACCTCTGGACGCGTGACGAGATACTCGCTGACGTCTCGATCGGCCACGAGGACGCTCACCGAGCCGGCCGGAAACCCCGCCTCCGCAACGAGCTCGGCAAGCCGGAACGCGTCGAGCGGCGTCTCCGGCGAGGACTTGAGGATCACGGCGCAGCCGGCGAGGAGCGCCGGAGCCAGCTTCTGGATCGAGATGCTCAGCGGCATGTTCCACGGGACCACGGCCGCCACCACGCCAACGGGCTGACGCATCACGAGGGCCGTCCCCGTGGCACTGCGTCGCAACTCCTGGAAGGGGTAGCGCTCGGCGACGTCGAACAGCATGTCCAGGACACGGAGCGGATTCTTGGCCTGAATCGCCCTCGCCTGGGTGATGGGGCAACCCATCTCATGCGTGATGATGTTCGCCAGCTCCTCCTGGTTCTCATCGAGGAGCGCACGGAGCCTTCGCAGCAGCTCGAGTCGCCGGGCGACGGGTGTCCGTGACCATTCGCCACGCATGGCATCCCTGGCGGCTGAGACCGCGAGATCGACATCCGCACGGGACGCGAGTCGCACGGTCGCGAAAGGCTCCTCGGTCATCGGGGAGATCACCGCCGACTCGGGGCCGTGGGCCTGCTGCCACGCGCCGCCCACGAAGAAGTCGTCGCGATCCTGCGGCATCGTCACAGCGGACATCGACTCGTCACTACCCATCTGTTGAGGCCTTCCCCGACCAGTCAGGGGGTCCGGTCAGCGCCGAGCCGCGATCATGACGGTCGAGTGGACGCAGGGAACGTCACCCTTGTTCTTCCACGCGTGCTTGGTTCCCCGCTGGATGAACACATCACCCGTTCGCAGCAGCGTCTCTGCCTTCTCCAGCCGCACGTAGCACTCGCCGGAGAGGATGGTGATGATGTCCACCGTGTCCGTCTCGTGCATACCGGGGTCCTGGCCTTCGACGAAGTTCTCCGAGGCACCCGCGGCCGCCATGGCCGCCTTGAACTTCTCCGGGTCGGTCTCCCACTCGCTGTCGGGCGCAAAGGCGCAGATGACGTGGTAGAGGCCGTTCGGCGGTGGCGGGATGACGGCTTCCTCCCCCAGCGCGTTCTCCTCGGCAATGCTCGAGGGGACCGACGCGAGGCCCCAGGTCTGGTTGATCGTCATGGTGTCGGTGACCAGCCGAGGAGACGTGAAGCCATCGCTGACGATCGTTGACCTGCCGTCGGAGTCGATCCCGGCGATCACCCGTCGCACCCGCAGTTCCTTGTGCTCTCCAGCCACAGTTCGTCCCTTCTGAGTCGACCGATCACGCGAGGTCGAGCCGGTCGTTCGGGGCTACCCATCCGGTGCGACTCACCTGATTCGTGAAGCGATCACAGCATATGTTTGCCAGGAGCGCAAGTGTCAGATGTTTGTCAAATCGTCGCTCGATGGCAGAGCGCCTCGGACGTCCTCGCGGACCAGACGCCTCGCCGGCTGCCGGCTGGTCCGGGGAAGCCGTTCAGCCGGTGACCGGCGACTCCGCGGCGACGACGTCGGACCGGGTCTGCGGTAGCCACAAGGTCGACACCGTGGCCAGCAGCAGCACCCCCGCGGCGATGAGCAGACTCGTTCTCAGTCCGGCCGCGAAGCCCTGCGCGTCCCCGACGAGGGCCCCGAACACCGCGACCGCGAGCGCGCCACCGACCTGCCGACTGGTGTTGAAGATGCCGCTCGCCGTGCCGGCCAAGTGCCCCGGCACGCTGCCGAGCAGCACGGCGATGGTGGGCGGCATGACGAGCGGTCCGCCCAGTCCGATGAGTACCATCACGGCGGCCAGCAGCCACAAGGGCGCGGCACTCGGCAGGAATGCGAGGGTCAGGAGGCCGAGCGCCATCGAGGCCAGACCAGTGCGGATGGGCAGCCGGGAGCCACACCTGTCGACGATCCATGCCGAGAAGGGCGTGAGGACGAGACCGACCAGCATCATGGGCACGAAGGTCACGCCGGTCGCGAACGACGAGAGGCCGCGCACCTGTTGAAGGTCGAGACTGAACAGGAACGGGAGGCCGTAGAAGCCGACCATGAACGCGAACGCGACGACCATCGCGATGGAGAACGTCCGCGACCGGAACAGGCTGAGCGGCATCATCGGATGACGTCCCCGGGCCTGGCTGACCAGGAACGCCGAACCGGCGACGACGGCCATGAGCAGCGCCGCGATCACTCGTCGGGACCGGAAGCCCGCGTCACCGGCTTCGATGACGCCATATGTCAGTCCGCTCATGGCGACGACGACCGTCAGCTGGCCCACGACATCGACGGGAGCGGAGCGACGCGGCGAGGGCGTGGCCCGCCGGAGCAGCAGGAGGGCGACCACGCCGACGGGGACGTTCATCATGAAGACGAGTCTCCAGTCGACCAGGGTGAGCAGGCCGCCGATGAGCGGACCGGAGGAGGAGGCCGCAGCACCACCCATCGCCCAAGCCGCCACGGCGCGCGCACGGCGCCGCGGGTCGTCGTACGCCTGCCGGATCAACGCCAGGGACGCCGGCATCATGACGGCTGCCGCCGCTCCCTGGCAGAAGCGGGCGATGATCAGCCCGGCGAGCGAGGGCGCCAGCCCACAGCCGATGGAGGCGACGACGAACGTCGCGATGCCGTAGCCGATGGCCCGTCGGGCACCGACCCGATCTGAGAACGGGCCGGCTGTCAGCAGCAGTGTCGCGAACATGAGGGTGTAGCCGTCCACGACCCACTGGAGGCCCGAGATCCCGCCGCCAAGGTCGGCGCGGATGGAGGGAAGGGCGACGTTGACGACCACGGCGTCCAGCGTGACGACGAAGAACGCCAGCACCGCGACTTCCACCGTCGCACGTGAGCGGCGAATCTCCGTCTGGGCGGAGGCACGACGGGCGGGCGTCGTCCTCATGTCAGAACGAACACGCCTTTGCCACGATTCTGCCTGTCGAACACCTCGTAGGCGGCCGCCGCATCCTCCAGCGCCCAACGATCGGTGAACAGCCGATCGACCGGCAGGTCGTGCCGGGCAGCGAAGTCGACGCACCGCACGAGGTCGGGCATGGACAGCGTCCAGGACGTCATGAGCGTGGCCTGGGTCCGCAGGAGGCTCGTGACGTTGACCTCGAAGGCCCTTCCGCCCAAGCCGACGAAGCAGGCCCGACCCCAGGTCGCGAGGGCCGACAGCGTCGCCGCGCAGGCCTGAGGCGACCCGGAGGTCTCCAGCGCGTGGGAGGCGCCGAGGCCTCCCGTCAGGTCCCGGACGACGTCCGCCACGGGATCCAGGCCGGCGTTCACGACCTCCACCGCTCCGAAGGTCGTCGCGAGCTCCAGGCGTCGGCTGTCCATGTCCACCGCGATGACCCGCGCACCGAGGGCCGAGGCGATCATCGTCGCCGACAGGCCCACCGGGCCCTGCCCCGAGACGAGCAGATCAGCGCCCCCCAGGTCGCCGAGTCGACGCAGCGCTCCCCAGGCGGTGCCGGTTCCGCAACCGATCGCGGCACCCGTCTCGAAGCTCATGGACTCCGGGATCGGCACCACCGTCATCGCCGGCACGAGCATGTACTCCGCATGGGAGCCGTCGGCGTCCGCGCCGTAGCGGACGGCACCCTCGCGGCAGAGCTGGAACCAGCCGGCTCGACACTGGTCGCACACCGCACAGCCGGCGTAGTGGTGCACGGTGACTCGATCTCCGACGTCGGCGACGCGCTGACTGACGCCGCCACCGACAGCAGCCACCACACCGCAGGGCTCATGCCCGCCGATGGACGCCGGCGGGTCCGCGGATCTGTACTGGTGGAGGTCGCTGCCACACATCCCCGAGGCCTTCACCCGGATGACCACCTCCCCCGGGCCCGGGCTGGGATCCGGGAAGTCCCTGAGGTCGAGGGTGCGATGGCCGGTGAAGACGATGCCCTTCATCGGAACTCTCCCTTCGCCCGAATGACGCAGGCACGAACAGTCGCTCGAGCAGGCTGCCAAGCTGGTGTCAGCATACGGCTCCGTCAGACAATTAGTGCCTCGCTATCGGAAGTGACATTCAGAGCCGATGCCGGGTGCGGTGACGAGGGACGGATCGGCGCGCGTCGGAAGACCGCATGGATGCGCCCCCGGAGGCACTCGCCACGACCGCCGGCGCCACGACGATCCGCATCGGGGTCGCGGACCGAATGACCGCGCCGGGCGTCGAGATGTCCGATGTGTCAGCGGATCAGCGCAGACCGTAGAACTCCCGTGCCGATCCGCCGAGCAGTCGCTCCTGTTCCTCTCGTGATGCAGAGCTCACGGTCCGCTTGTAGGTGTTCCACAGCACCGGGTAGGTCGTGCCGACCTTGTCGACGGGAAAGTTGCTCTCGAACATGCACCGCTGCGCCCCGAACTCCTCGATGCACACCTCGAACCAGGGTGACCACAGACGGGCCAGCTCGTCGGACCCGGGGGGTCGTGGGGCGGTGAGGTAGTCGAACGCCGCCCCCCGGACGACGAGACCTCCGAGCTTGCACCAGACGTTCGCGCGTTTCGCGACCTCTCGAATGCCGCGACGCCATCGCGCGAAGTTCTCCCGCGCCTCTGAGGCGTACGGCCCGTAGCCCAGCGGACCACCGGTGTGATCCACCACGATCTTCAGGTCCGGGACCTCGTCCGCCAGCGCCGCGACATCGTCGAGTTGGGTATGGAAGAGCCAGACGTCGAGCGTCAGGGAGCTCCTGGCCAGGGCCCGGGCCCCATCGATGATCCTGGCCTCCCGGAGCATCCCTGGCCGTTCCCCGGACTGCGTGTTCGCGATCTCGGCAGACGGGTCCCATCCCGTACTGAACCTGATCCCTCGGAAGCGCCCTCGGCCGGCGGCAACATGCTCGCTCAGGACCGCCTCGACCGAGGCGCCCAGCGCGAGGTCGGCGAACCCGACGATGCCGGCTGCGATCTGAAGCCCCCTCTTCGAGGGGCCGGCGACCGTCGCGAGGACGAACTCCGTCTCCCCGACCGGACGCAGCTCTCCGGGCCCGGAGTCGCGGTAGCGGACTCCACACTCCACGTACACCGTGGCCTCGACCCTGTGTCCGGTCTCCGCGTCCGCCTCGAAGGACGAGCGATCGTAGGTGTACGGATGGTCCCAGAGGTGATGGTGAGAGTCGACGATCGGCAGGTCCGGCTCGATCGCCTCGCGCGGACGGCATCGATCGCGTCCATCATCATTCCGCCGAGCGAGTTGTCGCGGTTCACACCGGGCCCATAGATGGTGCCCAGGCGCAGCGAGAGGAACGCTGGCCCACCGGTGTTCGCAGTCGCCTCGAGGTATGCCTCGACGGCCAGCTTGCTGGCGCCGTACATCCCGATGCCATGGCCATCGGCGACCTCACCCTCGCGGTGGCGGAACGTGCGCCGCGTGGCGAAGGACCCGTACACGCTGTGAGATGAGCCGTAGACGATCCGCCGGACGTGGTGCTGCTTCGCTGCCGTCATGAGGTCGTAGGAGGCGGAGACGTTGACGTCGAACGCGAGACGCGGGTCGCCAGCACCGACGACGGCGCGGATCGCAGCGAGGTGGACCACCCGGTCACTCCTCGCCACCACGGCCTCGACGGCCTCTGTGTCCCGGAGATCGACAGTGCATCTCTCCACCTCGGGGAGGGACGCGAATGCGTCGGATCGCTCCGTCCAGTGCGAATCGGCAGCCAGGACGGAGTACCGCCCAGACGCGCTGAGCCGTTCGACGAGGCGCGAACCGATGAACCCCGAAGCGCCGGTTACGAGTACGACTTCCCTTGGTGTCACAGTGTTCTCTCTACTCATCGTTGAGTCGCCAGCTCAGGCTCACCGATCTCCAGCCCCTCCAGGTCCGGATGTCTCGCCACCGCCGGTCCCGTCAGCAGGTCTTCTGCGATAACGCCACACTGGCTGTGAGTTCAACAGCAGGCTGGCAGTAGATCAGACGATTCACAAGTTGTCAATTATCTGTTAGCCTGTGCAATCAAGGATCGAAACAGGCCAATCGGCAACCCGCCGGGCCGAGGAGCGCGTGCGCACGGCTCCCATGAGGACGACTCCCGCGCTCCCGGCGCCAGGTGGCATGCGACTCCAGGCTTCCCTTCAGCCACGACAGTTCAGACCTCGTTAGGAGAAGCGCGATGCTCTTGGAAGACCGACACGGAAGCCTCTTCGTTGACGGAGAATGGCGTCCGGCCACCGGCGGCCGGATCTCCGTCATCTCGCCCATCAGCGAGGTCCAGCTGGCGGACATCGCCTTGGCGTCCTCGGAGGACGTCGACCAAGCGGTCGCGGCCGCCAGGAGAGCCTTCGACTCCGGCCCGTGGCCGCGTATGCCGCTCGAGGAGCGCGTCGCGACCGTGCAGCGCCTCCGCGACGTCATCGTGTCGAGTACCGAAGAGATCGCCCAGGTCATCACCGCGGAGATGGGCTGCCCGATCTCGCAATCCCGAGCGATCCAAGCGGGGAACCCGGTGCGCGTCATCGACGCCTACGTCGACCTGATCAGCGAGTTTCCCTTCCGGGAGGTCCGCTCCGGTCCGACCGGCAGCGCGCTGGTGACCCGCGAGCCCGTCGGCGTCGTCGGTGCGATCGTGCCGTGGAACGTCCCCATGGGCATCAGCATGGGGAAGATCGTCCCGGCCGTGCTGGCCGGTTGCACCTTCATCCTCAAGCCTGCGTCCCAGACGACGCTCGACGCATATCTGCTCGCCGAGCTCATCGAGAAGGCGGGCTTCCCCCCGGGAGTCATCAATGTCGTCCCGGCCGAGCGTGGCGCGGCCGAGCACATGGTCACGCATCCGGACGTCGACAAGATCACGTTCACCGGCTCCACCGACGCCGGACGGCGCATCGCGAGCCTGTGCGGCGCCGACATCCGTCGAGTGACGCTGGAGCTGGGCGGCAAGTCGGCCGCGGTGATCCTCGACGACGCCGACCTCGACCAGACGGTCGAGTCTCTCCGTCTCGGCGCGTTCCGGAACAACGGTCAGGTGTGCACCCTCAAGACCCGCATCCTCGTCTCGGAGAAGCGGGAGGCCGAGGTCGTCGAACGCCTCAACACGATGATCGACACCATGCCGATCGGCGACCCGCGGGAAGACACGACCCAGATCGGCCCACTCTTCAGCGAACGCCACCGGGAGACGGTGGAGAACTACATCCGCGTCGGCGCATCCGAAGGGGGCCGTGTCGTCAAGGGCGGCGGTCGGCCGAGCGACCTCGAGCGAGGCTGGTTCGTCGAGCCCACCGTCTTCACGAACGTGTCCCGCGACATGACCATCGCGCAGGAGGAGATCTTCGGACCCGTCGTCGCCGTCATGACCTACCGCGATGAGGACGACGCGGTCGCGGTCGCGAACGACTCGTCGTACGGTCTCAACGGCGCGGTGTTCACGACGGATCTCGACCACGGGCTCGACATCGCCGAGCGCATTCGGACCGGCGTCGTCGAGCTGAACGGCAACGGTATCGGCATGCTGGCCCCGTTCGGCGGCTTCAAGAAGAGCGGGATCGGCAGGGAGAACGGCTCCGAAGGCCTCGAGTCCTACACCGAGGTGCGGTCCATCGGCCTCCCACCGGCCTTCGCCCAGACCATGGGCTGAGCCCACCCGGCCACCGTCCGGTCGCTCGGATACCGCGAGCGACTGTGGACTGCGGTCCCCCAGAGTCTCCGAAGGGCTGTTCTGCGCTCGGCTGATGAGGTTCGAAGGACCTGTCGCCTTCCACCTTCCGCGTTCCCCTCATCCGCTCACAGCGTTGCTGCGCGCTCGGCAGCTTGAATGGTGTTCTCGAGCAGCATCGTCACGGTCATGGGCCCGACTCCACCCGGGACTGGTGTGACGTGGAACGCGAATTCGACACCATCGCCCGGCAACAGGGTCCCAAGGCCGCCTTGACAAGGCGGCACGCGATACGGCTCGAACGCCACGTAGGCCGACTAGGGCGTTTCGGCGTCCGAGGGACAGGCGCGGGGCTGGGACGAGAAGTACCCGCCGGCCGGCGGGTTCTTCTCGCCACTGGCTTGATTCCATCGTTGTCTGCTTTCGCGCGGGTGGGAGTCCAGGTTGATGGTGGTACAACCAGGGCCTCCCTCGACCGCACTGGAGGGCATACCGTTGATGACATGGACAATCGAGCGGAGGTCCGCGAGTTCCTGACCTCGCGCCGCGCTCGGGTGACTCCGAATCAATTCGGGCTGCCTGAGGGTACGAACCGCCGCGTTGCCGGGCTGCGCCGCAGCGAGGTCGCCGCCCTGGCCGGCGTGAGTGTGGAGTACTACACGAAGCTGGAACGCGGCGCGATCAACGGCGCCTCCCCGGAGGTGCTGGACGCACTGGCGAAAGCACTGTGCCTTGACGACGCGGAACGCGCACACCTGTTTGATCTCGCCCACGCGGCCAGTCCGGTCGCCCGGCCACGGCGGCGGCGCAACCCGAAATGCTGGACGCCGGGCTCCGGCCTGCAATGGGTGCTGGACGCAGTGACGGCTGGGCCGGCGTTCGTGCGCAATGGGCGCATGGACATCTTGGCCACCAACATGCTGGCGCGCGCGTTCTACAAGGACACCTTCGACATGCCCGGCCAGCCGCCGAACATCGCCCGGTTCACGTTCCTGGATGAGAGAGCCTACGAGTTCTACCCGGACTGGGACATGTTCGCCGACATCACCGTGGCCATCCTGCGCACCGAGGCCGGTCGCGACCCGCACAACAAGGACCTGCACGACCTGATCGGCGAGCTGTGCACCCGCAGTACCGAGTTCCGCACCCGATGGGGCGCCCACAACGTGCGCCACCATGGATCGGGGTTCAAGACCTTCCATCACCCTGTGGTGGGCGAGATGACCCTCGCGTATGAGGGCATGGAGATGGAGTCCGAGCCGGGCCTGTCGATCACTGTGTACGCGGCCGAACCGGGGTCGGACTCCGCGGAGCGGATGCAGTTACTCGCCTCCTGGGCCGCGAGCGAGTGCGGCCAGGACAGCCTGCTGCCTGAGCAGGAGAAGCCCGACCGCGGACCCCGGGGATTCTCGGGAACCAGAGGACTCAGCCCGCGACCTGGATGGTGACCCGCTTCCTGTCCAGGTCCATGATCTTGTCGAGGTCGGTGGTGGCGCCGATGCGGACCAGGTCGTCGGAGTGGCCCAGGCCATCGACGTTGTAGAAGAAGCCGAGGTTGGCCCACGGCTTGTAGGAGAACAGATCCCCGACCTGCGGGGCGATTCCCGGTGCTCCGGTGTAGTCGAACGGGCGGGGTGGGTAGCTGATCTTCTCCTGGCCGTGATAGTCCTTGAACTCCAACGTCATCGGCAGCATCGACAAGAAGTCCCTTGTCGTGGCGTTGTCCTCGGCGATCGTCACCGTCACCACCGTGGAGCCTGCGGTGAAGTGCACCGTGGTGCCGGCCACCTCATCCAGGGTGATGCTGGGCGAGCTCGTGTCCGGCCCTGTCGATGGCGTGGACGCGCTGGGAGCTGCCGACGAGCTGGTCGTCGGGTGGCTGACCAGCGGATCGTCCTCACTCTGCGGAGTGGTGGAGCTGCACGCGGCCAGGGTGAGGGCTGCTGTCACCACGCTGGCGCTCAGCACAGACCTATGGCGCTGTCTCATGAACCGTCGGGTGTCCTTTACAGTCCTCTGCACGTTCCTTGCTTTCCAGCGAAACACGTCGACGCACCGCGAGGGAGCCCCAGTTGATGGTGGTACTGGCAGGGACTCCCCGGCTGGCTGGCCGGGCCTTAGCGTTGATGACATGTCTGTGTTCACCATCATCGGAGCCGGTCCGGGGCTGGGAGCTGCTGCCGCCCGACGGTTCGCCCGCGAGGGGTTCTCTGTCGCCCTGATCTCTCGCATCCCAGAGAAGCTGACCAGTCTGCGTGAGGAGTTGAGGGCCACCGGGGTGCAGGCCGCCGCCTACGCCGCCGACGTTCAGGACCCGACCGCGCTGCGCGAGGCTGTGGAGGCAGCGGCAGCCGAACTGGGGCCGATCGAGGTGTTGCAGTACAGCCCGGTGCCCCGCAAGGACTTCCTGCGCCCGGTGCTGGAGACCAGCGTTGAGGATCTGATCGCGGCCACCCAGTTCTCGATCGTCGGTCCGGTCACCGCCGTGCAGACGGTGCTGGCCGGGATGGAACGGCTCGGGCGGGGCACGATCTTGCTGGTCAACGGGCCCAGCGCCGCGACCCCGAACGGCGAGGTCGCCGGCACCTCGATCGCGTTCGCCGGCGAGTCCGCCTACGGCGCGATGCTGCACGACGCGCTGGCGCCGCGGAACATCCATGTCGGCCAGCTCGTCATCCCCGGCGCGATCGGTGGCGGCGACCCGCTGTTCGCCCCGGACGCCTTGGCCGATCAGCTATGGCACATCCACACCCAGCGCGGCCCGTTCCGCACCACCGTCGCCGCGTGAGCCGGCAGGAGTCCCGGAACACATGTCTCGCATCCTCGTCACCGGCGCCTCGACCGGGCTCGGTCTGCTGACCGGGACGACCCTGGCCCGAGAAGGCCACGAGGTGGTTCTGCATGCTCGTAACGCGGCGCGCCTGGACGACCAGGCGGTCCCCGCGCAGGTGCGCAATGTGCTCTACGGCGACCTGTCCGACGTCGAGCAGACCCGGCAGGTCGCTCTCGACGCGAACCGGCTCGGCCGATTCGACGTGGTGATCCACAATGCCGGCGTGATGGACTCCTCGGCCGCGCTGGCCGTCAACGTCGTCGCACCCTATCTGCTGACCGCCGTGATGCCGTCTCCGAGTCGGATCATCGTGCTGAGCAGCTCCATGCACCTGTCCGGCTCGTCACGACTCGGCGAGGCCTTCGCGCGCCGCCCGGTGTCGTATGAGACCGCGAAACTGTACGAGACCACGTTCGCGTTCGCGCTTGCCCGCCATTGGCCGCAGGTGCTGGTCCACGCCGTCGACCCCGGTTGGGTGCCCACGCGGATGGGCGGCCCCTCCGCGAGCGACGATCTGACCGAAGGGCACCGCACGCAGGAGTGGCTGGCCACCGCCGACGCGGCGGACATCCGCCCGCACACCGGCGGCTACTGGCATCACCGCGCCGCTCGAGATGCCCACCCGGCCGCCTACGACACCGCATTCCAAGACGAGCTACTGGCCGCCCTGCACACGCACACCGGCACCGAACTACCCGCCTGACCCACCAACCCGACCACCCGCCAGTGGTCGGCGGCTGCGTCAGCTGGGGGCTGGGCAAACGTGGACGGATCGGCGCCGCGACGGCCCGCCTCACCCTTGTGCAGAGCAGCGATCGCGTCGATCTCGTCCTCGGAGAGCCGCAGGTCGAGCACGGCGACGTTCTAGGTGATGCGTGACGAGGCCGAGATCGGTCATGGTCGCGTTGGAAGCCCGCAAGGCTTGGCCGTAACCGTGATCATCGTTGGGAAGATTGGAGGTGTCGAAGACCTCGTCCCGATCCAGCCCCGCGGCCCGCGGCGCTCGACCGACACCTGCTGAGCGGCGTCCAGATCGACGTCGGACAGCACTACCGCGGCCCGGTCCGGGCGAAGGCGCGAGCAGCGGCTGCACCCGTCCCAACGCTCGCGCCGGTGACGTCATGGGTGGGCATCAGGTCGGTCTCCTCGTTGACGACCGCGTGAGTCGGGCGTGGTCCACCCAGCCGCGGCGATCGTGACCGTCGGTCCATGGTTGCCGGCAGCGGCGGCCAGCAGCGGGTCGATCGGTGCGTCGATCCGGCCCAGCGCGACCAGGCCGTTGGAGTAGGGGAAGTCTTGGTAGAAGATCGCGAGGTTTCCCCACGGCGAGTAGTAGGTCAGATCGCCGACCTTCGCCTCGTGCCCGGCCGGAGCGTCGGTGGTGGAGAGCCGCTTGGGAAGGTCGGCGATCTTCTCGTTGTGGTGGAAGTCGCGCAGCTCCAGGGTGAGCGGAAGCTGGGCGGCGAAGTCCCGCGCGGCCGCGCTGTCGTTCAGGGTGGCCGGAAGAGCTGTGCCGTCGACGGTGATGATGATGATGCGCATGGAAGCCTCTCTTCCTACTCGCCGGCTCGGGCGATCCTGATGTTCCGCTCGAAGGTGCCGAGGGTTCGGACGAGGGTGAAGTACAGGCGCGAGTACATCTCCACGGCGCGGGCGGCGGTGATGCCGCCGAGGTCGAGGGTCGCGCCGGCGGGATGCTCCCGCTGGCACACCGAGTAGGGCGGTGTGTCGACGCCGCCGGTCTTCCCGGACTCGGTGCGCGTCAGTGTGATCTGCGGGTCCCGGGTGCCCACGGCAACGTCGTGACCCAGGCTGTCCAGCTTCCCGGCCAGCAGCCGACCGACCAAGCCGGTACCGAGCACGGTGATCTTCATGAGAGATACGGTCCTTCGTCGACGTTCAGGCGGCCTGGTTCAGGCGGTGGTCGTGCGCGGGGTGACCTCGACGGTCGCGGCCTTCGGACCGGCGGCAACCATGGGCGGCAGGTACGGGCTACCGGCGTACTTGGTGTGGTAGGCGGCGTCGATCTTGCCGTTCAGGCACGGATCGTTGATCGGGGTGAACTCGACCTCGTGCTCGTGCCCGGCAGCGGTGATCTTCCCGGCTCCCTGGGCGACCGCAGCCCGGTACCAGCGGCCCCGGGTGCCATTCCAGGCGCGCACGAACAGTCGATCGTCCACCACCACCGACCAGATCCAGGTCAGGGTTCCCGTCGTCTTCCGCTCCGGGTGATACGGCGCGATACGAAGGTCGTCGGTCGTGGCGATCTCCTCGATGGTCTCGGCGGGCCAGGTGCCCATCGGCAGCCTCCATCCTCTTGCTGGCTCCAACCCTTCTCGGCGGGCTCCACTCCACTCCACCACGCCTTCCACGAACGTGGGAGACCCAGCCGGGACAGGTACTGACAGGGACTCCCACAACCAGCGCGGCGCGCTTAGCGTTGACACCGCAACGCGGAGCCGGCTCGGCACGCTCCGTGTCCGCCGCCACCGAACCGTCTGCACCGCGTCGTCCACACGACGCCCCGAAAGGCCCCGCCCCATGCGTGTCTCCGCCTATGCAGCCCCTGCCGCAGGTTCGCCCCTGGTCCCGACCACGCTGGAGCGCCGCGCGGTCGGGCCGCACGACGTGCTCATCGACATCCAGTACGCCGGCATCTGCCACTCCGACATCCACACCGTGGGCGGCGACTGGGGGCCTCAGCCCTACCCGCTCGCCCCCGGGCACGAGATCTTCGGCCACGTCGCCGAAGTCGGCACCGCGGTCACCGCTCACCAGGTCGGCGACCGGGTGGGCGTGGGTTGCATGGTCAACTCCTGCGGCCGGTGCCGCAACTGCACTCGTGGCGAGCAGCAGTTCTGCGCCAACGGAACGATCTTCACCTACGGCTCGATCGACCGCGACGGCACGGTCACCCAGGGCGGCTACTCCACCCACGTCGTGGTAGACGAGGGCTTCGTCCTGAAGGTCCCGGAGGGTATCGAGGCCGTGCAGGCCGCGCCGCTGCTGTGCGCGGGCGTGACCACCTACAACCCGTTGCGGCACTGGGGTGCCGGGCCGGGCAAGCAGGTCGCCGTCGTCGGCCTCGGCGGACTCGGCCACATGGCGGTGAAGATCGCGCACGCCATGGGCGCCGAGGTCACCGTCCTGTCCCAATCGCTGCGGAAGAAGGACGACGGGCTACGACTGGGTGCCGACCACTACTACGCCACCAGCGACCCGGCCACGTTCACCGAGCTGGCCGGCCGGTTCGACATCATCATCAACACCGTCAGCGCCGACATCGACATCAACGCCTTCGTCGGCCTGTTGGACCTGGGCGGGGCGATCTGCAACGTCGGCGCAGCACCCGGACCCATGCCCGTCAGCGGCGGCCAGCTCGCCGGCCACAAGTCGGTCACCGGCTCGATGATCGGCGGCATCCCGATCACCCAGGAGATGCTGAACTTCTGCGCAGA
>JBDIAL010000001.1:0-65364 GCA_039812405.1 Nostocoides sp. | reverse complement strand
GTCCACGGTCGAGGATCCGCGGCGTCGCCGGGGCCGTCGCCACCGGCTGGCCACGGTCCTGGTCGTGGCCTTAGCGGCCGTCCTGGCCGGTCAACGGAGCCTGGCGGGCATCGCCGAGTGGGCCGCTGACCTGCCCCGCTGGGCGTGGCCACGGCTGGGGATCCGGCATCGACCGCCGAGCCTGTCCACGATCCGGCGGGTGCTGCTGGCCGTCGACCCCGACGTGCTGGACGCGGTGCTGCGCGTGTGGCTGGCGGCGTTGACGCCACCGCCGCCGGCACCCGTGGCGTTCCGGGCAGTCGCCGTCGACGGGAAGTCCTGCCGCGGAGCCCGCCGACTCGACGGCACCCGGGTCCATCTGTTCTCCCCTGCAAGCGGGAGGTACCCCCACATCGTCGACCACGCCACCGGGGTCCCGTTGGGGCAGGTCAACGCCGGCGGGAAGGATCACGAGATCGCCGCCTTCGCAGCGGTGTTGGACCGGATCGACCTGACCGGCCTCGTCGTGACCGCGGATGCCCTGCACACCCAGAAGGCTCACGCCCGGGTACCTGCACCGCCACCGCGCCCGGCACATCCTCATCGTCAAGCGGAACCAGCCACGCCTGCACGACCAGCTCGCCGGCCTGCCCTGGCACCACGTCCCGACCGCCCACCACGAAGAGGGCAAGGGCCACGGCGACGCGAGTCCCGCACCCTGCAACTGACCGGCATCACCGCCGGGATCGGGTTCCCCCACGCCCGCCTCACTCGCGCCCGGACCCAGGTCACCACCGGCGCCACCAGAACCGAGACCGTCTACGCGGTGACCAGCCTGGACTGGCACCACGCCACCCCGGCCGAGCTCGCCGCGACCATCCGCGGTCACTGGACCATAGAGAACCGTGTCCATTAGGCAGATTCAACTGGTCGTCGCAACACTTTGATTTCGGGAAGGTGTTGGCCGATGGTGACAGCAGATTGGAGCATGACGACCGGCGATGCGTCGGAGGGTTTACGTCGGCAGTGGCGTGCTGACAGGGCGCTGAGGCCGGCGATGCGTTCGCCAGGGCGGCCGGATCCATCACGGGTGGTGCAGCGGGAATTTTGGCGGTTGATCAGCACGGGCGTCACGACGGCGGAAGCATCGTTGGCGGTCGGCGTGTCGTGGCCGGTCGGGTCTCGTTGGTTTCGCCACGCTGGCGGGATGCCACCGATCAGCCTGTCCGAGCCCACAGGCCGCTACCTGAGATTCGAGGAGCGTGAGGAGATCGCGATTCTGCGGGCTCAAGGAAAGGGTGTGCGTCAGATCGCTCGCGCGCTCGGTCGTGACCCGGGGACGATCTCGCGTGAGCTGCGCCGTAATGCCGCGACACGGGCCGGGCAGCAGGAGTACCGCGCCACGGTCGCTCAGTGGAAGGCGCAGCAGGCAGCGAGGCGGCCGAAGGTCGCCAAACTCGTGACCAACGACCGGTTGCGGGAGTATGTCCAGGCGCGCCTGGATGGCACCGTCCGCCGCGCTGATGGCACTGCTGTGCCGGGGCCGAGGACGGTGGAGTGGAAGGGACGCAACAAGCCGCACCGGCAGGACCGGCGGTGGGCGACGGCGTGGAGTCCGGAACAGATCAGCCACCGGCTGCGGATCGATTTCCCCGATGATGAGTCCATGCGCATCAGCCACGAGGCGATCTATCAGGCCCTGTTCATCCAGGGCCGCGGCGCGCTCAAACGGGAGCTGGTCGCCTGCCTGCGCACCGGGCGAGCGCTGCGCGAGCCGCGGGCAAGGTCACGTAACAAGCCGCAGGGGCATGTCACCGCCGACGTGGTCCTCAGTCAGCGTCCTGCCGAAGCTGCTGACCGGGCTGTGCCGGGGCACTGGGAAGGTGATCTGATCATCGGCACCGGACGGTCCGCGATC
Organism: Nostocoides sp.; assembly: GCA_039812405.1. GTDB lineage: Bacteria > Actinomycetota > Actinomycetes > Actinomycetales > Dermatophilaceae > Nostocoides. Next base: position 63,467 of record JBDIAL010000001.1, on the reverse strand, counting down.
GGTACGGTCATCGAGCGTTCCAGTCGTTCGACCCTGCTGGTTCATCTCCCGCGGCTGGACGGGTGGGGTCTGGGGCCGCCGGTGAAGAACGGCCCCGCGCTGGGTGGCTACGGTGCGGAGGCGATGAGCGCAGCGCTGACCGCATCGATGACGCGGCTTCCCCAGCAGCTACGCAAAACCCTCACCTGGGACCGTGGCAAGGAGATGTCAGCTCACGCGCAGTTCGCGTTGGCAACCGGCACGAAGGTGTTCTTCGCCGACCCGCACTCTCCTTGGCAGCGCCCGACAAACGAGAACACCAACGGGCTACTGCGGCAGTACTTCCCGAAGGGCACCGACCTATCACGATGGTCAGCCCAGGACCTCGAAGCCGTCGCGCTGGCACTCAACAACCGTCCCCGCAAGGTGCTCAACTGGAAGACCCCGGCCGAGGTATTCGAAGAACAGCTACTCTCGATTCAACAAGCCAGTGTTGCAACGACTCGTTGAACTCGCCTTATGTCCGCGACGTCGCCTACGACTGGGGGCACCTCCCGCTTGCGGGGGAGGACCGATCCCAAGCCCGAACCGCGACCCTGCCACACGTCATGACCACCCCTGCGCAACATCGCCCTCAGCATCCTGCGCGCCCGTCACGCCGCGACCAACATCGCCGCCGCCACCCGGCGGTTCAGCCGATCCCTCGACGCTCTACTCGCGGTCATCGATAACGCTCAGGTCACACCAGTCACAGCAGTATCAACTTTGAACTGACCCTGCCTCTATGACGCCGCCGGCATGCCAATCCTCCACGAGGTGGAGTTCGAGCTGCGGCTGGGCCCGTAAGGCCGGTCCGGCGAGTCCCGAACCTCGTGGCGAAAGCGCAGCGTCCCTCGAACCAGAGGCGGTACGCAGCAGCAGCAGCGGCGGCGGCGGTGGTGGTGGGTCCCAGCAGCCCAGCCGATCGTCCGGGATAATGGTGGGGGCTCGACATCCGCTGACGAGGGGGTGAATAGTGCCGGTCCGCTATCAGCTGGTCGTCGACTGTGCCGACCCAGATCTGCTCGCCCGATTCTGGGCGGCGGCCCTTGGCTACGACCTCGCGCCGGTGCCAACGGGATTTGCGACCTGGAATGACTTCTACCGCGAGGTGGGGGTGCCCGAGGAGGAGCTGGTCGAGGGGGCCGACCGGATCAGCGATCCGGACGGTCACGGCCCAAGCATCTGGTTCCATCGCGTCCCCGAGGCCAAGACGGTGAAGAACCGCATACACCTCGACATCCGAGCCGGCGGCGAATGGACCGATCCGATCGAGGCCCGCAGGTCGCGGGTCGACGCCGAGGCAGCCCGGCTCGCCGGACTCGGCGCCACCATCACCGGGCCGCTGTCCGACGACGACACCGACCACTACGCCGTCGGCATGAGGGACCCGGAAGGCAACGAGTTCGACATCAACTGACGGGACGCCGGTGCCGGGCCTGCACTCTCCCGCAGTTCGAAGCGCTCCCAGCGGGCGGTGGCGTGTTCGACGTGCGCGAGCCCAGGCCCTCGGGTTGAGTGGATGGCACACGGCACACCAGATGTGGCGGTGTGCCATCCGTCCGGCAGTTGGGCTGTGCGTGGGGCATCCGGCCTGCCCAGAGTGCTGCCACCCTGACTGACGCGCACGTCCTGGGCATGCCTGCGGTCGTGTCGTCGGTGGGCCCGGGGTGGGTGCGTGCGGGTAGCGCTTCCCGTGGCAGCGACGCTCGTATGCGAGATGGTCGCGTGCGTCCGTCGGTCCATAGCATGGGTGCATGGACGGCATCGTGTGGTGGGAGATCGAGACGGCCGATCCGGAGCGGTTCCAGCAGTTTCATGCGGCGTTGTCAGGTTGGTCGTTCGAGCCGGCTTTCGCGGATACGGAGCTGGGCGCGGACTATTGGATCATCCAGCATGATGGTCGGGGTATCGGAGGGCTGCAGCGGGCATCTTCGTCGGCTGCGCCGCCGTCTGCTGGGCCGCGTGTCTATGCCGCGGTCGACGATCTCGAGGCTGCTCTCGACCGCGTGGTCGAGCTCGGTGGCATGGTCGAGCGGCCGAGGACCGCGCTGGGTGGCGACGACCGCTGGTTCGCCATCTTCCGGGACTCGACGGGCGTGTCGTTCGGCCTCTGGACCGAGCACCCGAAGCGGCTCTAAAGAGGTAGATGGGGAGACAGTCTCCGCCGGACACCCACCAGACCGCCCAAGGCATCGCCCACGAGGCCCCAGCCAGCTACCGTCACGTCGGGACGAGGTCGGAGGAGGCCAGGCCCGGGATCGTCGCGGCGGCCCGCCGTCGCGACGATCCCGGCGGACCCCGAGGACAGCCGGACCGGCAATGGCCCTCCCACCCCAGCCGAGCCCGCCGATCCTGGGCACAGGACACCAGCGGCACAGACCGGCCAGCGGCCCATTGCCGGTCCGGCTGCACACGCCGGACCGCGCCATGGCGGCGACCAGCAGTGCCAATGGGGCCAGTAGGACTGCTGGGGCTGTTGTGGTCACACGGTCAGAAGTAACGAGGCCAGCGTCAGGGCTACCAGGCCAGCGAGGCAGCGGGTCAGGAGGTGAGGGTCAGGAGGTGAGGGTCAGCGGGTCGGGGTCGGGATCAGAGGGCTGTGGCCTGCGAGGGCGAACATCGCTGCGTGGCGTGAGCCCGGGCCGGATGCCTGGGACGACGATCGAGGAGGTGGACCATGGCGCGACCGGGCTGTCACCGAGGGTGCTGTCAAACGCTGCGGATCGTTGCTGATCCGAACCGGTCGCCAGCGACGTGACCCGAGAAGCGTGCACCTCACCCGACAACGCTTCCCCGGCAAGATGCCTCTTTATCGGGTGACCCGACAACGTCCCCCCGAGCCGAGCCGAGCCGAGCCGAGCCGAGCCGAGCCGAACCGAACCGAGCCGAACCGAACCGAGCGGACCGCGAGCGCCTATGACCCGCACCCGCTGCTCGGTAGCATCGTCCTCGTGTTGCAGGTGACGCCGAACGGCGCGTGGGCCAGGGACGCCCACCCGAACCTGCCGGTCTCGATCGAGGAGCTGCTCACCGACCTTCAGGGGTGTATGGCGGCCGGTGCGACCGGGGTTCATCTTCACGTTCGGGACGAGTCCGGAGCGGAGACGCTGGATCCGTCGGTCGTGAACGACACCTGCCGACGAGTGCGCGCTGCCGCCGGCGAGCTCGGTGTGCCGGTCGAGGTCGAGCTGACGACGGGCGCATGGATCGTGCCGGATCCGGCGTCGCGTATTGCGATGATCCGGGAGTGGGAAGGCGTTGACTGCGCCACGGTGAATCTCTGCGAGGACGGCTTCGAGGACGTCATGGCAGCCATGCTCGACGTGGGCATCGGCATCGCCGTGGGGCTGTGGGCTCCGGCCGAGATGGACCGTCTGACTCGGTCCGGCCTTCTCCCACGAGCACACCGGGTATGCATCGAGCTGGCTCCGGGTGGCCAGCCGTACCTCCTCGCTGGCGATCCGATCGCTCTCGCCAGGCAGGTGGACGACCTGCTGGACGATGCCGGGTCCACCTGCCCGAGATTGCTGCACGGTGAGGACGACTGGACCTGGCCGCTCGTCCGGGACGCGTTCTCTCGCGGGCACGACACGCGGGTCGGTTTCGAGGACTCCTTCCTGCTCCCGGACGGGACGAGGGCAGCGGACAACGCCGAGCTCGTCGAGGCTGCGAGAGCCCTGCAAGCGCAGGGCCGGTCCACCGCCTGAGCCTCATCTCGGCTGGCCGTGGCTCTCGCGTGGAGGGGACGCTCCGCTGAGCAGGAACTCCGAGACGAGGGGGGCGAGGTCGTCGGCGGAGGTGATGAGGCCGAGGTGCCCGTCGTCGTAGGCGTGCAGCCGGGCACGAGGCAGGAGGGTGGTCATGATGCGGGCGTTGACCAGGGGGACGATGGGGTCGTCGGAGCCGGCGAGGACGAGAGTCGGCTGACGGATGAGTGGCAGGGCGGGCAGGCTGCTCCAGCCGAGTCCGGCGAGCAGCTGGTAGAGGTACCCGCGGCGAGGGCCGGGGTTGCTGGTGCGATGCAGCAGGTTGGTGCTGTGACCGGGCTGGCTGCGAGTGCGCCCACCGTAGAGGTCCGCCGCGACACGTTGGGCATACTCGGGATCGCGGTAGCGGCGGGGCGTGGCCAGCTTCGCCAGCACGCGCGGTGCGGCGGGGACCATGAGCATGCCGGTCCCCGTGCTGACGAGGACGACCCTGCGGCAGGGCCGGGGATACTGGAATGCCAGCTGCTGGGCGAGGGCCCCGCCCCACGAGATGCCGAGGACGTCGAACTCGTCGTGGCCGAGCTGCCGGACCAGCCTCGCGGCGAGTCGGGCCAGCCACCAGAAGCGGTAGGGACCAGAGGGCAAGGGCGATCCGCCGACGCCGGGCACGTCGAAGCTGATGGCGGTGATGCGCGGGTCGAGGGCGTCGACGAACGGCTGGAGCACCTCCAGGCTCGCCCCGATCCCGTTGCAGAGCAGGAGCGGTGGGCCGGGCTCGGTCCCCTCGCGTATGGCGACGTGCAGCTCGTGCCCGTCGACGGTGACCCACTCGCTGCCGGTCATGCGAAGGCGCCCACGCCGGTGATGTCGCGACCGACGATGAGGGTCTGGATGGTCTCCGTGCCCTCGTAGGTGTGCAGCGCCTCGATGTCGGCCATGTGTCGCATGACATGGAAGTCGAGCAGGATCCCGTTGCCGCCCAGCAGATCGCGCGCCTCCGCGACGACCTGACGTGCCTTGCGCGTGTTGTTCATCTTCGCAAGGGCCGCGATCGTGTCGGTGAGGCTGCCCTCCTCGATGAGCCGGGCCAGGCGCAGGCAGTACAGCTGCATCGAGCAGACCTCGGCGAGCATCTTGACCAGTCGGTCCTGGACGATCTGGAAGGACACCAGCGGTCTGCCGAACTGGGTGCGCTCGCTGCAGTAGGCGACGGCGATGTCGTATGCCGCGGTGGCATGACCGAGGGCGCCCCAGGCGACGGCGTTGCGCGTGCCGGCGAGGACGCGGGCAGTGTCCTTGAAGCTGTGGGCTCCCGGGAGCCGGTCGTGCTCGGGGACGCGGACGCCGGTGAGGGCGATCTCGGCCTGCCAGACCGCCCGCAGCGACCCCTTGCCGTCGATCCGCCGGGCCTGGTATGCGGGCTGCGTCGGGTCCACGAGGAATCCCTTGACCTGCCCGTCGGCTGTGTCGCGAGCCCAGACGACGACCACGTCCGCGATCGTGCCGTTGCCGATCCACTTCTTCGTGCCGTCGATGACCCACTCGTCGCCGTCGCGGCGGGCGGTCGTCTCCAGGGCGACCGAGTCCGATCCGTGCGTGGGCTCGGTGAGCGCGAAGGCCCCGAGGGCCTCAGCGGTCGCCAGCCTCGGCAGCCAGCGCTCTTTCTGGCTCGGTGAGCCGAGCATGGCGATGGACTGCATGGCCAGCCCGGCCTGGACGCCGAGGAAGGTGCCGAGGCTCCCGTCACCCCGGTTGAGCTCCATGTGCACCAGGCCGACGGCCATCGGGCTCATCGGCGGGCACCCGTGGCCTTCGATGCCGTCGCCGAGGAGCCCGAGCTCGCCGAGCCGCCGGGCGAGGTGCCGCGGGAAGTCGGCGCGCTCCCAGAAGTCGTTGATGACCGGGAGCACCTCGTCGTCGACGAAGTGGCGGGCCCGGCTCCAGTAGTCGCGCTCCTCGGCGGTGAGCTGGTCGGCGATCCGGAAGTAGTCGGTGCCGCGAGAGCGGCCGATCTGCTCATGCATGGGGTGCTCCTGATGGACGGTGGTCACTTGTCGAGGACGTAGGTGCCGGGCGCGGGATGCAGCGGGGGCAGGGTCGGCCCGCCCAGCGCGTCCGGGGCCGGGACACGGCCGCCGGAGCGCGCCTCCAGCCAGGCGGCGACGTCCTGCCACCAGGTGCCCTTGTGGGTCTCGGCCGAGGCCAGCCAGTCCTGCGCCTCCTCGAGGCCCCGGGGGCCGGTCCGGTAGGAGGCCTTGGGGTTGCCCGGGGGGTTGACCAGGGCGGCGACGTGCCCGCTCGTCGAGAGCACGAACCGGGTGTCGCCGCCGAGCAGCCGGGTCGTGGCGTAGCAGTTCTCCCAGGGCGTGATGTGGTCGGCGACCCCGGCCACGACGTATGCGTCGATGTCGATGGCGCCCAGGTCGACGGGCTGTCCGAGGACGGTCAGCGCGCCGGGGTGGGTGAGCAGGTTGCCGACGGCCTGGTCGATGAAGTCGGCGTGCAGTCCGGCGGACATCCGGGTCGTGTCGGAGTTCCAGAAGAGGATGTCGAAGGCCGGAGGCTTGCGGCCGAGGAGGTAGTTGTTGACCCAGTAGTTCCAGATCAGATCACCGGGCCGCAGCCAGGCGAACACCTCGGCCAGCGCTGCTCCGTCGAGGTAGCCCTGGCGCCGCGATCGAGCCTTGGCCGCTGCCAGGGTGCGGGGGCCGGCCAGGGCCGCCGTGGTGCCGGCGTTGGCGGTGTCGAGGACGGTGACGGCAAGGACGAGGGCCGACAGTCGGTCCAGAGCACCGGTGGCGGCGAGGTATGCCGCGGTGACCGTCGCCAGGATGCCGCCGGAGCAGATGCCGCCGAGAGCGGTGGTGGGGTGGCCGGTGATGGTCTCGACCGCCTCCAGCGCTGTCAGGATGCCCGACACGTAGGTGTCGAGGTTCCAGTCGGCGTGCTGGGGTCGGGGGTTGCGCCAGGACATGACGAACATCTGCCGGCCCTGGCGAACCTGGTACTCGACGAGGCTGCGTTCAGGGGCCAGGTCGATGGCGTAGAACTTGTTGATGGTGGGAGGGACGACCAGCAGGGGCAGGTCGAAGACCTCCTCCGTCTGCGGGGCGTACTGGAGCAGCTCGAACAGCTCGGTGCGCAGCACGACGGCACCGGGGGTGACTGCCACGTTGCCGCCGACCTCGAACGGGGAGGTGTCCACCATCTCCGGGATCCGAGGCGACGACGCGAGGTCCTTGACGAGCTGGCCGGCCCCACGAACCAGGCTCAGGCCGCCGCTGTCGATGGCCGCCTTGGCCGAGGCGGGGTTGACCAGCGGCACGTTGCTCGGGGCCAAGGCCTGGACGAGGTTCTCGACGAGGAACCCGACCCGCTCGGCGTCCCGACGGTCGAGATCGGCGTCCTCCACGAGCTGGGCCGCCGTCTGGCTGCCGGTCAGGTATGCCTGGAGGAGCCGGTGCAGGACCGGGTTCTGGGCCCAGGCCTGGTCGGTGAACCGTCGGTCTCGGGCACCGGGCTCCACTGACGAGGAGCCGAGCGCGATCTGCGTGAGCTCTCCGCCGAGGTCGCCCAGACGACGAAGGGTCGTCCCGGGCCGTCCGGCGAGACGGACCGCCCACCGGACGGTGGACAGGTCCGGGACGAAGGGTCGGCGGCCGAGAGCGGCGTCGACGAGCAGGGCATCCATGGCGCCGGCCTGCTCGGAGGCCCCGGAGGGGGTGGCGGACGTCTGGGCGCTCATTTCCGTTCCTTCGGTGTGTCGGGGTCGGTGGCGGCGTCCTCGGCCTCGGCGGGCGGGACGATGTCGCGCTTCTGGATCTTGCCGGTCGGGCCCTTGGGGAGGCCGTCGAGGATCCAGACCATGCGTGGGTACTTGTAGGCGGCCACCTGGCTGCGGACGAACTGGCGGATCTCGTCGGCGGTCGCCCGGGCGCCCGGGACGAGCGCGACGGCGGCGGCCACCTCCTCGCCGAGCAGGGGATGTGGCACCCCGATGACGGCGGCCTCGGCGACCTCGGGGTGCTCGTAGAGGACCTCCTCGATCTCGCGCGGGTAGATGTTGAATCCGCCGCGGATGACCAGCTCCTTCTTCCGGTCGACGACGTAGAAGAACCCGTCGTCGTCGCAGCGGCCGACATCACCGGTGAGGAACCAGCCGTCAGCGGTGACGGCGGTGTCGGTGGCCTCCGGGTTTCTCCAGTACCCCTTCATGACGTTGTGGCCGCGGATGGCGATCTCGCCGACCTCACCGGCGGGGACGGGTGTCCCGGCCTCGTCGACGATGCGCATCTCGACACCACGGACAGGCGTGCCGATCGAGCCGGGCTTGCGGGCATTCGCGTGGTTGAAGCAGGCGACGGGAGAGGTCTCCGACAGGCCGTAGCCCTCGAGGATGGGGCAGCCGAACCGGTCGGCGAAGCGGTGCAGGATCTCCACCGGCAGGGCCGCTCCGCCCGAGACGCAGACCCGCAGGTCGGGGAGCGCCGGTGCGTCCGCTTGGCCGACGAACGCGGCATACATGGTGGGCACGGCGGCCAGCGCCGTGACGTGGTGCCGGGCCATGAGATCGAGCGCGGCGCCCGCGTCGAACCGTGGCAGGAGACTCAGGGTCGCTCCCGTCGCCATCGCGGTGTTGAGCGACACCGTCTGCCCGAACGAGTGGAACAGCGGCAGTCCACCGAAGACGGTGTCGCCGGGCTCCAGGTGCAGAAGCTCCTCGTTGGTGACCTGTGCGTTGCGCACCAGGTTGGCGTGGGTGAGCTCGGCACCCTTCGGCTGCCCCGTCGTGCCCGAGGTGTAGAGCAGCACCGCCGTGTCCGACCCCTGCCGGTCGACGACCGCGGGCTCCGGCTCGAACTCGCCGAGCACGGTGGCGAACGACTCGGGGTTGGTCACGACGACCGCGGCGGACGACCCGGCGGCACCGCGGTGTGCCTCCTCGGCGGCGGCCGGCCAGGCGAACAGCACACGTGCCCCGGAGTCGGACAGGTAGTAGGAGACCTCCCGGGCCTTGAGCAGCGGGTTCATCGGCACCACCACGGCTCCGGCCCGGAGGATGCCGTAGTAGACGACGGGGAACTCCGGGACGTTGGGGAGCATGAGGCCGACGCTGTCCCCGGGCGCCACTCCCTCACGGGCTAGCAGCCCCGCGACGCGGGCGCTGGCCTCGTCCAGCTCGCGGTATCCGACGACAGCCTCGTCCATCCGGATCGCCGGGCGGTCGGGTTGGCGGGCGGCTGTGCTGATGAATAGTTCGGCGAGGTTCATGCGTCTGCTCCTGAGGAACCGGGTGGGCGTGCTGTGGCTACTAAATCTGCCCTATGGAGCCTCGTCGGACCATGGGCGCGGCCACCGAAAAGATCGCCCTGAACTGTGCCTGCGCACAGTTCGGGGCTAGCCTTTCCTCCGTGCCCTTCCCCGATGTCCATGCCCGGTTGCGCGACCTGGCCGCCACCCTGCTTCCTCGGGTCGAGGAGCTGGGGGTCGAGCTCACCGCACACCTCATGGACGAGATCCCCATGTACCGCGCCGGGGACCTCGTCACTCCCGAGGACCTGCGCGTCACCTCGACCGACAACCTCCGCTACATCTTGGGGAGAATGGCCGGTCTTCCCGGGGTGGCCGAGCGGGCCACCCCGGAGGCGACGGGAACGGCGCGTGCCGAGGCCGGTGTCCCGTTCGACGCGGTGCTCGAAGCCTTCCGGGTCGGCGGCCGGTTCCTCTGGGAGCAGATGGTGCGGTATGCCCCGCCCGAGGCCAAGGACGACCTGATCCTCGCGGCCGCCGACATCTGGGCCATCACCGACGAGCTGTCGGCCCAGGTGACCAAGGCCTACCGGACCGTCGTCGCCGACCGAGCCCGGCGTGACGCACAGGCCCGAACCGCCCTCGTCGGCTCCGTCCTCGACGGCCCGGGACCGGGTCAGCTGCTGTGGGAGGCCGTGCGTGCGCTCGACCTCCCCCATACCGGAGAGTTCGTCGTCGTCTCGGCCGAGACCCCTGCCCCCGGCGCCGAGGGGATACCTGGCATCGAGACCTTCCTGCAACGCCGTGAGGTGTCCTCCGCGTGGCGGCTCGACCAGGGACACCAGGACGGCCTGGTGTCCCTGCGCCCGGGCGTCGGGCTGCAGGCGCTGGTCTCCTGGCTCGAGGAGCATGCGACCGGCCGGGTCGGGATCAGCTCGCTCTTCACCCGTGTCGACGCCGCCCGGCGAGCCTGCGAGCAGGCACGGAGCGCGTCCAGTGCGGCATCCCCCGGCAGCGTCGAGATCGTCCGCTACGAGCAGCAGCCCTTCGCCGTCCTGCTGGCCCGGGTGCCCGACCGATCAGTGGAGATCGCTCGCCAGGTCCTGGAGCCGGTGCTGGAGCTGCCCACCGAGGATGCCGAGGCGCTGCTGGACACGGTCCGGGTGTGGCTCGAGTGCGCCGGGGCGACCTCGCGGGCCGCGTCGCGGCTCCACGTGCACCGCAACACCGTCGGATACCGGCTTCGGCGAGTCCACGACCTCACGGGCCTCGATCCCGCCCAACCGCTGCACGCAGCCCGGCTGCACCTGGCCCTCGAGGCGGCTCGGGTCTCCGGTCTGGCCTGACCGGAGACCCGAGCCCGAGGCTCGGGCCTCGACGGCGCCCAGCCGCGAGCGGTGGATCACGCCGACGCAGGGGACGTGAGCTTCAGGTCTTCCGCCAGCTCACGGAGCAGCGCTGTCGCACCGCTCGCATCGCAGGCGCCGAAGAGGTAGCCGTCCGGCCGCACGACGACGACGTCGTGGCCGGCCTCGCGGAGGTGAGGGAGCAGGACGCCGTCGGTGTCGGCCACGTCCTCTTCCCCCAGTGGCTGACCGGCCTCCACCACCCGCCAGAACCGGGCTCCGGCCGCGCGAAGGGCTGCGACGACGTCATGGTCCGAGACCTCCTCGGACGACACCGTGGCCAGGACGTCGAGGCCGGTGCCGACTGCCTGGTCCCAGAGGCCCGTCGCCCCGGCGCTGGTGGTGACCCGAGGCTGGAAGGCGACGGCACCGCCGGTCGCGTGGACGACACCGGAACCCAGCTGCGGCGGCGCGATCGGCGGGAGAACCCGGGCCGGGTCCGCTCCGGCCTCGATCATCGTCCGGTCCCGTTCGGCGACGGCTTCCGGATCGGTGAGGCAGATGACCTGACCCAGCGCCACCGACTGGCCGATGGCGCTCTGCAAGTGCGCCACGCGCTCGGTGCCGTAGGAGTCGAGGAGCTCGTCGTCGCATACTCCGCGGAGCACGAGGTCCAGCTTCCAGGCCAGGTTGGCGGCGTCGCGGATGCCGGAGCACATGCCTTGTCCCGCGAACGGAGGCATCTGGTGCGCAGCGTCACCGGCGATGAACACCCGACCTTCTCGCCACGTCTCGGCCCAGCGCGCAGCGAAGGTGTACATCACGGCGCGTTCGAGCTCGGCGTTCTCCGGGCTGAGGCCCCAGGGCTCCAGGAGTCCCCAGACCTTCCTCGGGTCCTCGAGCTCGGCGACGGTCTCGTCCGGAAGCCGCATGAACTCGAAACGGCGGCGGCCGGGTCCACCGGACACGACGGTGGTCGGTCGTGCCGGGTCGCAGACCTGCAGGTTCTGAGCGGCCCAGCGGGAGACGTCTTCGGGCCGGGTGTCGACGACCAGCCAGTCGTAGGAGAACCCGAGCTCGGTCATGGGGATCCCGAGGAGTCCGCGGACCGTGCTGCGGGCGCCGTCGCAGCCCACGACATACGACGCGCCGAGTCGGGATCCGTCGTCGAGGTCGAGCGTCACGCCCCGCTCGTCCTGAGCCAAGGCCGTCACGCGGCGTCCGCGGGACAGCATGATCCGCGGATCCGCCCGCACCCGGCGGTCCAGCACCGCCTCGAGCTGTGGCTGGGAGAACATGGTCGCGAGGGGCCAGCCGGACGGTCCCTTGTCGCTCCAGTCGAAGTGGAGCAGCAGGTCGCCCGCTGCGTTGCGCCACTCGTAGATCGGTGCCGGCTGGGTGATCTCGGCGAGCTCCTCGTTCAGCGAGATCGCCGCGAAGGCCCGCGCGATCTCGTCGTCGAAGTGGACGGCGCGAGGCAACGGGTAGGGAGCCGCCTCCTTCTCGATGATCGCCACCTGGTGCCCGGCGGCCGCCAGACGGAGCGAGAGGTACATCCCGACCGGGCCGGCACCGACGACGGCGACGTCGTATCGCTCCTCGCCACTCATGACGAGTGGGCGCCCGTCATGAGAGCGGCGAGGTCGTCGGGCGCCAAGAACGAGGGCGGTGGGGGCGGGCCCCAGTTGTAGAGGCCGCGCTCGCCCTCCCACACGCCGGGCTTCCACAACGCGTCGTCCACGATGCAGTCGAGGTCGGAGTAGTACTCGCTGAAGTTGCCCGCGGGGTCCTTGAGGTACCAGAAGAAGTTCGACCCGACATGGTGACGGCCCAGGCCCCAGACGTGACGTCCCGGATCGGCCGCCAGCATCGACGTCGCGCCCCGACCCACCTCGTCCACATCGTCGACCTGCCAGCTGCTGTGGTGCAGGAAGCTGACCGGTGCCGCCTGGACCAGCACGTTGTGATGGTCGGTGGAGCAGCGCATGAAGGCCGCGAGCCCCGGAACCGTGTCGCTGACCTTGAACCCGATGCCCTCGGTGAAGAACTTCTGCGACGCCTCCTGGTCGGTGGTGCCGAGGACGACGTGGCCGAGCTTGCGTGGCCGGACCGGGCCCTCGCGCAGCACGCCCGGAGCACGTGTGTTCGGTCGGCTCAGATCCCCCGGGGCGTTGTATGCCGGAACTGGCGTCGGCTCCGAGTCCACCCGCGGGGCGATCTCCACGGTGACCCGAACCTCGGTGCCCGGATCGGAGGCGACGAGCGAGCTCTCACGCCGCTGGACCGGGACGTCCAGCGCACCGAGGGCCGCGGCGATGCGGTCGAGGTCGTCGGGGTCGTCGACCCCGACCCCCAGGTCGAGCAGGCGACGTCGGTCGGAATGCTCGATTCGCAGCTGCTCACCCCCGTCCACCGTCGTGAACCTGTCCGATCCCTCGATCGGGTTCAGGCCGAACTCGGTGTAGTAGGCAACGGTGGTGGCCACGTCGGGGACGCCGAGCGTGATGGCGGTGAGTCGATGGAGCGGCATAGCCGTCGCCTTTCGGGGGGTGGGGTCAGGGGCAGGTCATCTCGATACAGGTCTGGCGGAGGCTTCCAAGACCCTCGATGGTCGTCTCGACCACGTCGCCGGGGGCGAGGAAGCGGGGCGGCTTCCGGCCGCCGCCCACGCCGGCCGGGGTGCCGGTGAAGATCACGTCGCCGGGCAGCAGCGGCGTCACCGCCGAGAGCCGGGCGACGAGCTCGGCGACCGGGAAGATCAGCTCTGACGTGCGACTGTCCTGGATCGACTCGCCGTTGAGGGTGCACGTGATGGCGAGGTCGTCCGGGTCGTCGAGCTCGTCGGCAGTCACCAGCCACGGGCCCTGCGGCGAGAACCCGGGCCACGACTTGCCGAAGGAGAACTGCGGAGCGGGCCCGGCCAGCTGCAGGGTTCGGTCGGAGTAGTCCTGGCCCACGGTCAGTCCGGCGACGTGGGACCAGGCCTCGTCGGCATCGACCCGGACGGCGTGGCTGCCGATCACGACGACGAGCTCGGCCTCCCAGTCGACCGTCTGGTTCGGGAGAGCCAGGGTCGTCTCGGGTCCCGCGAAGCTGGTGAGGAACTTGGTGAAGACCACGGGTGCGTCGGGGTAGTCGAGGCCGGACTCGTCCGCGTGATCGCGGTAGTTGAGCCCGATCGCGAAGACCTGTCGCGGGTCAGGTGACGGCGCCTGGAGGTCGGTCGGGCTCACCTCGACCCCGAGCCTGTCGAAGTCGACGTCGATATCGGCGAGACAGCGCCGAACCTCCCCCCACTCGTCGTAGACGCGACGCGGGTCGGCTCCGAAACGGCCGTCACCGAGCCTGCTCAGGTCGACGGCACGCTGGCCGTCCGGCGCGACGAGGTGGGAGCGCCCCTGAAGGGTGGCGAGTCGCACGTGAGCCTCCGAACCTGTCGATGTTTGGGGCTCGAGTAGCCAATCATGCCTATATTCGAGATGTCAACAAGAATTCGAAATTCCCCTCGTTGCGTGTCCGCTCTGGTTGGGGTCTAATCGTCGTGATGAGGCGAGGATCTCCGGGTGCCACTCGCGCCGGCGAGGTTCTGCTGCGGGTGCGCGCCGACATCCTCAACGGCGCCTTCGCGCCCGGTGCACGGTTGGGGTTCGCCGAGCTGACCGGCCGGTACGACGTCAGCGTGGGAGTGCTGCGTGAGGTGCTGCCGCGGCTGGTCGAGCAAGGGCTGGCGACGTCCGAGCCTCAGCTGGGCTTTCGGGTCGTGACGGTGTCCGTGGCCGAGTTGGAGGAGCTGACCGAGGCCCGGGTCGCCTTGGAGCTCATCGTCAGCGAGCGCGCCGTCGCGCAGGGTGACCTGGCCTGGGAGACCGGCCTCATCGCAGCCCATCATGTCCTCGACCGCACGCCGATCCTCCGACCGGACGGCTCGACGAACCCGACGTGGATCGACGCCCACCAGCTGTTCCACGAGGCTCTCTGGTCGGGGTCGGGCAACCGCTACCTCAACGAGGCGGCTGCCCAGCTGCGAACCATCTCTGAGGTCTATCGCTGCTGGACCCGAGACCCCTACCGGACGACCGACCGCGACGTCGTCGGCGAGCATCGGGCCATCACGGACGCGGCGATCCGCCGTGACGTGGCGGGGTGCCTGGAGCTCGTCGAGAAGCACATCCGAACCACGACGGCACTGCTCATCGCCACCCAGCCACGACACGCATACGAGCCCGACCAGGAGGCGGCCGGCTGACCCGGTCGGTGGAGAGGCACAGCGACGATCGCACGAGTCGGAGGAGAGTGCCGCCCCGCGACTCCGGTCCTCCCCACTGAGCGGCCCCGGCGGCGGCCGAAGCCCGCGTCATGGCCCGTCCGACCGGGCTCGCTCACCCCCCGTAGTCTTCGTAGAGCCCACGGCCCGTCTTCACGCCCAGCGCGCCCCGGTCGACGTAGGCACGAAGGAGTCTGCGGGGTGCCTCGGACAGCCCAGGCCTGATCTCGGCATAGTGCTCCTCGATGGCGAGGACCACATCCAGGCCCACCTGATCCATGAGACGGCAGGGACCGGGAGGCTGGCCGATGGTGGCGATCCACACTCGGTCGAACTCTTCGGGGGTGGTGACGCCCTCCTCGAGCACCATCAGCACCTCGCGCTTCACCGCAGCCCACACGCGGTTGAAGATCAGACCGACGCTCTCACGGCCCACCTGGACGGGTTGCAGCCCGAAGGAGGGGAGTCTGTCGGCCAGGGATCCCATGACGGCAGGGTCGGTGTGCCCACAGGACATCAGCTCGACCACGGTGATCTGTGGCGGCATCAGGAAGTGGAGGTTGAGGAGCCGGCTGGCATCGCGCACCGCCGAGACCAGCTCACTGCTGACATAGGACGAGGAGTTGGTGGCGAGAACGGCGTCGGGGTCGGCGAGTCGGTCGAGGTCCCCGAATACCCGCCGCTTCAGCTCGAGGTCCTCGGCCACGGACTCGATGACGAGCCATGCGCCGGGGATCCCCTCCTCGAGGGAGGCCGTGACGGACACCTCGCCGCAGGCGTCGGCGCTCAGCGCCAGGTCGGCGCGTACGGCGTCAGATCGTCGGTCGACGAAGTCCTTCGCCTCCAGAGCGCGATCACGCGAGCGGTTGACGATGTGGACGTCACTGCCGCCAGCCGCGAACATGAGCGCGATACGCGCCCCCAGGGTCCCTGCGCCGATCACTGCGACGGGACGTCTGTCGATGTCGGAGGCATGCATGTCAGACATGGGTACCGGTCCAATCCTGTCGCACCAGCGATGTCGGTTGTGGTCGGGATACGGGGGTGGAGGCCGGATCGCTTCGGGGGTCGCCGAACAGGCGTGCAGCGTTCGCGGCGGCGAGGTCGCGCCACGGACCGTAGGTCTCCGCGGGCCAGAGGTCGTCGAGGGCGGCGACCTGTGCCGTGACGGCTGCTGCGGGGGTGAAGCAGTGGTCGCTGCCGTAGAGGAGCCGGCCTGGGCCCACTCGATCCGCCAGAAGTGGGCCGTGGACCGGCATCGGGGTGCCCGCGAGATCGAACCAGAGTGCCGCCAGCTGCTCGCTGGGCCGACCCGCGGTGCCTGCGCCGACGCCCAAGGCATGGGCGAACATGTCGAGGCGGTCGACCTCGAGGGGGAGAAAGGCGCCGCAGTGCGGCACCACGACCTGGATGTCCGCATAGCGGGTCAGTGTCCCGGACATCATCATCTGCGACACGGCGCGGGTGGTGTCGGCCCAGAACTCGATCAGCGGCAGAGGCATGCCCAACCCGATCCGCTCGGCATCGGGTGGAGCGGTGGGATGGACGAAGAGCACCGTGCCGCGTCGGTCGAGCTCGGCAAGCACCGGATCGAGGTGTCCCTCGCCGAGGTAGGTGCCGTCGATGTTGGTCTCCAGCACGATGCCGACGGCTCCGAGGTCGTCGACGGCACGCGCCATCTCGGCCAGGCCGGAATCGAGGTAGGGCAGTGGAAGACACGCGAAGAACGAGAATCGGTCGGGATGCTCGCCGCACAGTCGTGCGGCCTCGTCGTTCACTCGGCGGGCCAGGTCGACTGTGCTCGCCTCCGAACCGGTATGGACGCCCGGGGACGAGATCGACAGGACCGATCGGTCGATCCCGGCCCCGTCCATCAGCTCCAGGTGAGATGCGACGCTCCAGGTCGGCCACCCGGGCATGGCGTCGGGAACCACATGCCCCGCATCCTGCATCGCCGCGACGTAGAAGTCGGGCAGGAAATGGGCGTGGACATCAACCAGCTCGGTCATACCGTCGCCTCCGGTCCGTCGAGCCTGGCCTGTCCCGAGCCTGCTCGCATCGTCTTGCGCACACTCTGGTGCCAGCGCTGTCGTCCTCGAGACTGTACCCGCGCCTGTCCGTCGAGTGGCCTCGGCTAGGCCTTTCGACGTCGGCTGGAGCGGACACCGGCGTTGTGTTTGAGCGCGTGGCGCAGCTGCAGGATGCGGGCGGTGCCGGGTATCGCGACCAACAGGATTCCGGCGACGGCTGACAGCAGCAACGCGATCGCCAGCGACACCTGCCCGTGGAGGCCTAGATAGTGCACGGTCACGTCCCGAGAGTTCTGGGCGATGAAGATCAGCAGCAGGATCAGCAGGACTGCGGCGATGATCAGTCCGGTCCACCACGCCGAGACCCGGGTCGTGCGGACCTTGCCCGTCTTGGTCAGCCCGGCCGGTGTCGGCTCGCCCTCGGTCGTCTCGGCCGGAGCTGGTTCGGGCGCCGTGGAGGAACCGGGGCTCGGTGGCGCAGCCGGCGGCAGCGGGCTGTCACCAGTGGGGTCGGACGCCGGCTGCCCCGGGTGGGGCGGATGGGGCGCCGGTTCCTGCGGTGGGTAGGGCGGCTGGGCTCCTGCGGGGTCGGTCATGGACGTGCACTGGCTTTCGCGACGGCTGGGATGGGTGGACTGGGCTCGGGGGCGTGGTCAACCGCGGATGGTGGAGCGTCCGCCGACTCGGATCCAGATCAGCAGCACGATGACGGCTCCGATGACCGAGCCGATGATCCCGGAGGGCTGGAAGAAGCCGTCCTGGCCGTCCTTGTGGAAGATCAGGTAGCCGAGAAAGCCGCCGACGAACGAGCCGACGACCCCGATCAGGACGGTCATCGGGATCGAGATGTCCTGCCTGCCGGGCACGATCAGCCGGGCGACGGCGCCGGCGACAAGACCGATGACGATGAGACTGACGATCAGACCAATCATGAGAACACTCCAACGTGAGGCAGGCCTCGCATGGGCGCGGTGACCTGCGGGGGTAGGTGACAGGCGGCGGCACGAACCGACACGGGCCACCGCGCGAGCCGAGACGGAGCCGGCTGCGCGGCGCCCGGGACGAGCACCTAGTCCGTGAAGGCGTCCTTGACCTTCTCGCCGGCGTTCTTCAGGTCGCCGCTGGCCTGGTCCTTCTTGCCCTCGGCCTGCAGATCCTTGTCGTCGGTGTGCTTGCCGACCGCTTCCTTGACTTCGCCGGCCGCCTTCTCGGCGGTGTTCTTGGCCTTGTCCATGATGCCCATGACTGGCGCACCCCTTTCCTGTTCCCGGGTACGACGCTGCTGTCGCACCCGGCTGATAGCTTACATCGTAAACCATAGTTGGCTTACGATGTAAGGTCAGGTCAGGTGGATGGCGATGCGGTCGAGCATGTCGGTCAAGGCCCGGTCGAACTCCTCGCCGTAGCGTTCCTGCGCGAGCTGGCGCGCCAGCCGATGGATCACCGGGAACTCGCCCGGGTCGATGTCGTCCTGCGGGTCGAGCAGCTCACCGGGGGTGTCGGCGGCGGCGATCGCCTCGGTCTGCTCCTCGGTCCGGGTCGGGCTCAACCCGCCGGGGACCGGCTCCGGATCGGCTGCCCCATCAGGGCTGAACGAGCCGTCACCGTGCTGCGGGTCACCCAAGGTCCTCGCGCCGGTCTCCATCAGCAGGTAGCCGAGCAGGAAGCTGTTGAACGAGCGATAGGCGAACAGCAGCTGATCCTCGTCGAAGCCCTCACCGGCCAGCGTGGCGAGCAGGTTCTCGATCCAGGTCAGCGACCGCAGCGGTGGGTTCACCCATGGCGCCCCGGCGGGCCGGGTCGCCACGAGGGGAAAGGCGTGAGGGTGCGCCAGCGCATAACGGCGCACCCCGTAGGCCAGGCGAGTCAGGTAGTCCCGCCAGCCGTTCTCGGCGGTGCGCAGCACCTGCGGGTCGCGATCGAGCTCGTCGACGATGAGGTCGACCACGGCGTCCAGCAGGTCGTCGCGGGTGCGGAAGTGCTTGTAGAGCGACATCGCCTCCACCTGCAGACGTCCCGCGATCGAGCGCATCGACGCCGCTCCGATGCCCTGCTCGTCGATCAGCTCCAAGGCGGTCTGCGCGATCCTGGACTTCGACAGGCCACGGCCGCGACGACCCGCTCGGGCAGCGGGCGGCCCGGCTTCGGCCTGAGGTCCACGACGCGGCACAGCCATATCGTGCCAGCCACGTGCCACAGCGCGAGCCCGACAGGACCCTGGTGTGCCTCGGTGCGTCCGGGTGTGCCCGGTTGTCCCACTCCCATCGCGGGTCGGGTGGAGGGATGCCCTGCGATCGGTGCCGCGCTGTGCGTCGAGTGCGATCTGGCGTTGCACAGCTACGCAGGTATGCGTATCGCGCGGTGCGGGCCTCGGCGTCATAGTGGAGGACAGGCTGAGCACCCGGTCTGGCTCAGCGGGTGCGGACCTGTCCCCGGAACCGAAGGGGACACGGTCGCCCACGGGCGTCGACACGCCGTGGGCAGTTGGGAGGGATCGATGACGAACCTTGCGCTCGGGGTGCCCCCGGTGATCTGCCACCAGAGTCTGCAACCAGGTGGCTCGCAGTCGATCAGCTGCGACGGGACGTCCCGAGGAATGGCGACGTTCGTGCTCATCTGTGCAGTCCTGGGCATCATCGGGCTCATCGCGAACTGGAGCAAGCGCTAGGACGGAGTCACCGCCGTCGCGGCACCGACCGATCAGGTCTTCCGGCATCGGGCGTGGGCACGGGGCCCGGGAGGAGCTCGCGGAGGAGCACGGTGACGTGGGCGTCGATCTCGTCGCGGATGAGTCGCATCCGGGGTATGCCGGTGATGCCGCGCAGGGAGGGCTCGTCGGTGTCCCACCGTTGGACGGGGGCGAGGCCGGTTCGGGGGAGCACGGCGTCGGTGCCGAGGATGATGACGCGGTCGGCGGTGTCGAGGAGGGTGGGGTCGATGGGCTTGGGGTGTTCGCCGTCGAGGGTGGCGCCGACTTCTTCGAGGGCGGCGACGGATTCGAGGTTGAGGGTGGTGCCGGGGTGGGTTCCGGCCGAGTGGACGCGGACGGCGTCGCCGGCGCGGCGGCGGGTCAGGGCGGCGGCCAGCTGGGACTTGCCGGCGTTCTTGACGCAGACGAACAGCACCGAGGGCGGGGTGGTGGTCACCGTGTCTCCTGTGGGTGGAACGGGGAGGGATGGTGGGATTCGCGTGGGTGGAGCCGGCCGCGGAGGGCACGGGCGGCATAGACGAGGGCGAGCAGGGCGGGGACCTCGATGAGGGGACCGACGACGCCGGCGAGGGCCTGTCCGGAGGCGACGCCGAAGGTGGCGATGGCGACGGCGATGGCCAGCTCGAAGTTGTTTCCGGCGGCGGTGAACGCCAGGGTCGTGGTGCGGGGGTAGCCCAGCCGCAGGGTGTGGCCGAGGGCATAGCCGCTGCCCCACATGAGGATGAAGTAGCCCAGCAGCGGCAGCGCGATCCGGGCGACGTCGCCCGGGTGGGCGGTGATCTGGCGACCTTGGAGGGCGAAGAGGACGAGGACGGTGAACAGCAGCCCGTACAGTGCGAACGGACCGAGCAGGGGCAGGAAGCGCTGCTCGTACCAGGCGCGGCCCTTGAAGCGCTCGCCGGTGCGTCGGGTGGCGTAGCCGGCGCCCAGGGGGATGCCGAGGAAGACCAGGACGGAGCCGCCGAGAGCCCACCCGGACACCTGCAGCTGTTGGGTGGGCAGGCCGAGCCAGCCGGGTAGGACGGTCAGGTAGAACCAGCCCAGGACTCCGAAGGCGACGACTTGGAAGAGGGAGTTGAGGGCGACCAGGACGGCCGCGGCCTCCCGGTCGCCGCAGGCCAGGTCGTTCCAGATGATGACCATGGCGATGCAGCGGGCCAGGCCGACGATGATCAGGCCGGTGCGGTAGGCGGGCAGGTCGGGCAGCAGGACCCAGGCGAGGGCGAACATCAGCGCCGGCCCGACCAGCCAGTTCAGCACCAGCGAGGCGGCCAGCAGGCGCCGGTCGCCGGTGACGGTGTCGAGCCGGTCGTAGCGGACCGTGGCCAGGACGGGGTACATCATGACCAGCAGCCCGGCCGCGATGGGCAGCGAGACCCCACCGACCTGGACTGCTGCGAGGACCCGGTCCAGGCCGGGGACGAGTCGGCCCAGCAGCAGCCCGGCGGCCATCGCGGTGCCGATCCAGACCGGCAGGAGCCGATCCACGATCGGCAGCCGCGCCGGGGCCGTCTCCCTGGCCGCGGCGGGGGCTGGGGCCGGTGACGGGGTGGGGGTCACGTGCCGGGCTTGGTGGCGCGCACGACGGCCGAGTGCATGCCGGGGGCGACCTCGTGCGTGAAGTCCACGGTTGCCTCGACGAACCCGGCGGCGGCGAGGCCGTCGAGATACTCCCGCGTGGACAGGGCACCGGCGATGCACCCGATATAGGAGCCGTGCTCCGCACGGTCGGCCGGGGTCAGGTGGTCCTCGGCGACGACGTCGGAGATCCCGATCCGGCCGCCGGGGGTCAGGACCCGGAACATCTCGGCGAGCACGGCCGGCTTGTCCGTGGACAGGTTGACGACGCAGTTGGAGATCACGACGTCGACCGCTCCGTCGGGCAGCGGCACGTCCTCGATGGTGCCGTGCAGGAACTCCACGTTGGTGACGCCGGCGGCGGCCCTGTTCGCCTCGGCCAGGTCCAGCATCTCGGTGGTCATGTCGACGCCGTAGGCGAACCCGGTCGGGCCGACCCGCCGCGCGGACAGCAGGACGTCGACGCCGCCGCCCGAGCCCAGGTCCAGCACCGTCTCCCCGGCGCGCAGCTCGGCGACCGCCGTCGGGTTGCCGCAGCCCAGCGAGACCGCCAGCGTCTGGGCGGGCAGCTGGTCCTGCTCGGTGGCGCTGTACCGGCCGGCACCGAAGGCGGCGCCGTCCGGGGCCTCCCCGCCGGTGCAGCATGTCCGCTCGGCCGTGCCGTCGGCGTCGGTGCCGCAGCACCCCGGTGCCGCAGGCCGTTCCTCCAGCATCCCCAGCGCCTCGGGGCCCCGTGCGGACATGGCCGCCGCCACCGCGGCATACCGGGACCGGACCTGCTCGCGCAGCTCCTCGTTCATGGGCGCCCCTTCTTCGAATCGATATCTCTCGATGGGTCAACCCCACCATGACGCATCGAGAGTTGTCAATACGTGTGGCATGATCGAGGTATGCCGTCTCGCACCGCTCTGCCCGTGCGTCCCGTCGCCGACGCGCCGGGGGCCTGCTGCGCCCCGGTGACGGGGGGCGTGCTGGAGCCTCGTGAGGCGGCCGACCTGGCGCGGATGTTCAAGGCGCTCGGTGACCCGACCCGGGTGCGGCTGCTGTCCCTCATCGCCGCGACCTCGGAGGGGGAGGCGTGCATCTGTGACCTGACCGGCCCGGTGGGCCTGTCCCAGCCGACGGTGTCCCACCACATGAAGCAGCTGGTCGAGGCGGGCCTGGTGACACGGGAGCAGCGAGGCAAGTGGGCCTACTACGCCATCGTGCCGGCGACGTTGACGGCGCTGGGGCGGACTCTGCAGCCCTCGAGCTGAGCTGCCGGGCCTGAGCTGCCGGGCGGCTAACCGGGAGGCGGGAGAAGACCGTCGGTGCGGTCGGCGCTCGCGCTCCCTCCGTTCGGCAGGATCTGGATCTTGCGTCCCTGCCCTCCTCGGAACGTGGCGACCGCGTCGGCATACTGCTCGATCGGGTAGCGGTGGGTGACGAACTGCTCAGCCCGAATGACACCCTGCGCGAACAGGTCGGCAGCCCTCTCGAAAGAGTGCAGGATGGCCATCGATCCCACGATGGAGATCTCTCGGTTGTAGACGTCGAACGGGCTGAACCGTGCGCCGGCGGCCTTCGGGGCGACGCCGAACTGCAGGTACGTCCCACCCCGGCCCACCTGGCCGAGCGCGGCCTCGATGACCGAGACGACCCCCGTGCAGTCGATCACCATGTCCCAACCCCGCGCGCGCTCGGCCTCCAGCGGGTCGCTCACCGCGGCAGTGCATCCGAGCTCCCTCGCCGTCGCGAGACGTCCCAGGTTCACGTCCACGACGGTGACCGTCGACGCGCCGGCGTGCTTGCACAGCTCGAGCAGCATCAGTCCCATGGTGCCGGCGCCGTAGATGAGGACGTGGTCGGCCATCGCCATCCTCATCACGTCGATGCCGCGGACCGCGCACGCGAGGGGCTCGATCAGGGCCGCGTCCTTCGTGTCGATGTGGTCAGGGAGGATGACGCAGTTCGGCGCGGGCGCGCTGACCAGCTCGGCCGCGGCGCCAGGCCGTGTCACGCCGAGCGACCCCCACCGCTCGCACTGGTTGCCACGCCCCCGACGGCAGAAGTAGCACTCGCCGCAGTACAAGGAGGGATCGACGGCCACTCGGTCGCCGATCCTGAGCTCGGTCACCGCATCGCCCACGGCTACCACGGTGCCCGCGAACTCGTGCCCGGGCACCGTCGGCCACTGTCGGGCCAGGTCCCCCTCCAGCAGGTGGAGGTCCGTTCCACACAGCCCCACTGCCGAGGGCGCCACGATCGCCTCACGCGGGCCCGGGGAAGGGTCCGCAACCGTCACCACGTCGATGGTCTCGACATCCGTGAAAAGCACCGTCTTCATGAACCACTCGCCTCGGATCGACTGAGAACGCCGTCACGGCCGGGATCGGCTCGCCAGTCGATGCTCTCTCGAAGCGACACCGTGCACCTGCGATCGTCTCCGCGCCCGGACGAGAATACGGGAGGCCTCACACCCCTGGACCAATCTATCGATAATCGATAGATTGGTCCTGCTCTTCGAGAGGAGGCGGGATGGGACGACTGACGGTGTATGCCTTGCGTGCCGTGCTCGCGGTGGTGCTCGCCGGGACCGTGCTCGTCCAGGCTCTGATGGTGTGGACCGTGGTGCGCGGGAACGACCCGGAGGACGGCTCGATCCCGCTGACCTCGCTGCGCCTCGTCACGATCCTGGGCCTGGTGACGGTCCAGGTCGCCCTCGTCTGCGTGTGGCGGCTGGTGACGATGGTGCGGCATGGAACCGTGTTCTCCCACGCCGCTTTCCGCTACGTGGACATCGTGATCGGAGCGATCGTGGGGGCGGCCCTCGTGTGGTTCGCGGTCACCGCCATCAACGCCCCCGGCCAGCGCGACGACCCCGGCGTCACCGTCATCATGGGCGGCATCGGCGTCGCCATCCTCGGGGTCGCGCTCATCGTGCTCGTGCTGCGCATGCTGCTCGCGCAGGCCGTCGCTCGCGATGTCGAGGCGACGCAGCTGAAGGCCGAGCTGGACGAGGTCATCTGATGCCGATCGTCGTCGACATCGACCTGATGCTGGCCCGCCGCAAGCTGTCCGTCGGAGAGCTCGCGGATCGTGTGGGGATCACGCCCGCCAACCTGGCGGTCCTCAAGAACGGCCGCGCCAAGGCGGTGCGCTTCACCACGCTCGCCGCGCTCTGCGAGGTGCTCGCGTGCCAGCCGGGCGATCTGCTCCGCTGGGAGGCCGAGGAGGGCGAGACGGCTCCTCCCGGGCCGGTCGTGGCGGTCCCGGGAGCCACGGGCGGGTGATTCGCCGACATCGCCCCAGGTCGGCTGTCTGACAGCCTGCCTGTTGACAGGGTCATTCATACGACAATATTGTGCCCTCCGCACCCCACGAAGCGTGACCACGCCGCCCGACTGCTCCGAGATCGTCGTCGCAGCCGTCGGATCCCCGCGGATCAGTGGACATCAACGAGCCCCGTCGACGTGGGCCGACCGCAGGAGGTACGGATGAATGCTCCACCGACCGAGCTGAAGAAGGGCCTGAGTCAGCGGCACCTGACCATGATCGCGATGGGCGGTGTCATCGGTGCCGGGCTGTTCGTCGGCTCGGGGGTGGTCATCGCCGAGACCGGGCCGCCGTCGTTCATCAGCTACGCGCTGGCCGGCTTCCTCGTCATCATGGTCATGCGGATGCTGGGGGAGATGGCCGTCGCCAACCCCTCGACCGGCTCGTTCGCGGACTACGCCCGCAACGCCCTCGGCGGCTGGGCGGGCTTCTCGGTGGCCTGGCTGTACTGGTACTTCTGGGTCATCGTCATCGGCTTCGAGGCGGTCGCGGGCGCCAAGGTCGTCCAGTTCTGGTTGCCCGGAGTGCCGCTGTGGCTCCTCTCGCTCATCCTCATGTCGCTCATGACGGCGACGAACCTGGTCTCGGTGTCCTCGTTCGGCGAGTTCGAGTTCTGGTTCGCGGGGATCAAGGTCGCGGCCATCATGCTGTTCCTCCTGCTGGGCGTCCTGTTCATCTTCGGGATCTGGCCCGGGCACTCGATGGACCTGAGCAACCTGACGGCCCACGGCGGGTTCTTCCCCAAGGGCGTCGCCGCGGTCTTCTCCGCCATCCTCGTCGTCATCTTCTCGATGACCGGGGCCGAGGTCGCCACGATCGCCGCGGCGGAGTCCGAGGACCCGGGCAAGGCGATCCGCAAGGCGACGAACTCGGTCATCGGCCGGATCGCGATCTTCTACGTCGGGTCGGTCTTCCTCGTCGTGACCATCGTGCCGTGGAACTCCTCCCACCTCGCGGCGTCGCCGTACGTCGCGGCGTTCGAGGCGATGAAGATCCCGGGCGCCGACCAGATCATGAACGCGGTCGTCCTCACGGCCGTGCTGTCCTGCCTCAACTCCGGGCTCTACACCTCCTCGCGGATGCTGTTCGTCCTGGCCGCCCGGCGTGAGGCGCCCATGGCGCTCATGCGGGTCAACAAGGCGGGCGTGCCGATGGGGGCGATCCTCGCCTCGTCCGTGGTCGGGTTCCTCTGCGTCATCGCCGCCGCGATCTCGCCGGACAAGGTGTTCCTGTTCCTGCTCAACTCCTCCGGCGCCATCATCATGTTCGTCTACCTGCTCATCTGCATCTCCCAGATGGTGCTGCGCCGCCGGACCTCCTCCGACCGGCTCATCGTCAAGATGTGGCTGTTCCCGGGTCTGTCCCTGTTCGTCGCGGCCGGGATCCTGGCCATCCTGGTCCAGATGGGCTGGGACAAGAGCTCCCGCTCCCAGCTGATCCAGAGCCTCGGCGCGTTCGCCGTCGTCGTCGTGCTCTACTTCGTGACCCAGCGGGTCCGCGAGCGTGTGCCGAGCGAGGTCCCCGTCGTCGAGGCCACCGCACCGGTCAACCGGGTCCTCGTGCTGGCCAACCAGACGGTCGAGGGCCAGGAGCTGTTCTCCGAGCTGCGCTCCATCGAGGGCGCGGGCAAGGCGACCTACTACGTGTGCGTGCCGGCGAACCCCATCGACACCGGCACCGCGATGTACCGCGGTGCGGTGTACATGTGGGACGAGACGGTCAAGGCCGCCCAGGCCCGCCTGGACCGGACCCTGGAGCTGCTGCGGGCCGAGGGCCTGGAGGCCACCGGTGCCCTCGGCAGCTACAAGCCGCTGCAGGCGCTGGCCGACGCGGTGGCGGAGTTCGAGCCCGACCAGCTGGTCATCTGCACCCTGCCGGAGCAGCAGTCCGCGTGGCTGCGCTTCGATCTCGTCGACCGGGTCCGGGAGGCCTACCGGCTGCCGGTGCGGCACGTCGTGGTGGACTCCGACATGGTCGCGGCCGGTGAGGCTCCGTGACGCTGCTCATCGGGCTCGCCCCGGGTCGCAAGGGGTATGCCGCGCTGCACCTGGGCGCGATGCTCGCCCGGGCCTCCCAGGAGAACGTGCTGCTCGCGACCGTCGTGGCCGAGCCGTGGCCGCCGAACATCGCGGGCGGGGACGTGGCATACCTCGCCCTCCAGGACGGCATCGCGCAGCGCTCGCTCGTGCAGGCCAAGGAGACCCTCGAGGCCGACGGGCTCGTCGTGGAGACCGTGTCGCGACGGGCCCCCTCGGTGGCCACCGGGCTGCTCGACATCATCGCCGAGCGGCACGTCGACATGGTCTCGCTCGGCTCGTCGTCCTCGAGCCTGCTCGGCCGGGTCATGCTCGGTGGCGTCGCGGAACGCGTGCTCCACGGCTCGGACCTGCCGGTCGCCGTCGCGCCGCGGGGCTACCTCGCGCCGGTGGCCCGGGCCACGCGGGTCAACGTCGCCGTGGGCCGGGCCGACCAGGACGGCGGGCTCGTGCGGAGCGCGGCCGCCATCGCCGACGCGCTGTTCGCGTCGCTGCGGCTCGTGTGCTTCGCCGTCCGGCCGGGGGCGGCTGCGGTCACCGTCGAGCCGGGCGTGGAGGACCGGGTCGCCGACGAGTGGCGGCAGCAGCTCGAGGCCGACCTCGGAGCCCACCTCAGCGGGCGGGACGGGCAGACGGCGCACCCCGACGGTGGGGCACGTCACGTGCGGATCGTGCTCGGCGCCGGGCCGACGTGGGGCGACGCCCTGCAGGACGTCCCCTGGGAGGACACCGACGTCCTCGTCGTCGGCACGAGCAGCGGCCCGCTGAGCCGGTTCTTCATCGGCTCGCACGCGGTCAAGATCATCCGCAACTCGCCCGTGCCGGTCGTCCTCGTCTCCCGCAACCGCGGCTGACGGCCCTCCGCCGCCGCACCATTCCGAGCCCGAAGGAGTCCCACCCGCCGTGGACCGTCTCGTCGACAGAGGCCTGACGGCCACCCTCTTCACCCCGGCGGCCCGGGAGCGCACGCTGCCCTCCCGGGTCCGCACGGTCGTCATCGGTGCCGGCATCGTCGGCACGAGCGCTGCCTACCACCTGGCCGAGGCCGGTGACCGCGACGTGCTCCTGCTGGACCGCAACGTCGTCGGCAGCGGGACGACCTGGCACGCCGCCGGACTCGCCTCGTCGCTGCGCAGCACGCCCGCGATGACCGAGCTCGCGGCATACGGCATCGCGACCTACCAGCGGCTGCAGGCGGAGACGGGGATCGACGTCTCCTTCAACCAGTGCGGCTCGCTGCTCCTCGCGCGGACCGAGGGCCGCCTCGACGAGCTGCGCCACACGGCGGCCGTCGCCCGGCAGATGGGGGTCCCGGTCAGCCTCGTCTCGCCCGAGGAGGTCGTCCGGCGATGGCCGCTCGCCTCCGCCGACCGGCTCGTCGGGGGTCTCCTCCAGCCGGAGGACGGGCATGTCAACCCCGGCTACGTCGCGCTCGCCCTCGCCAAGCTCGCGCACGAGCGCGGGGTGACGATCCGCGAGAACGTCCGGGTGACCGGCATCCGGCACCACGACGGCGTCGTGACCGGCGTGCGCACCGATCTCGGGGACGTCGAGTGCGAGCGGGTGCTCCTTGCCGCCGGCCTGTGGACCCGTGACCTGGCCGCGATGGCCGGCGCCAGTGTGCCCCTGTATGCCGCCGAGCACGTCCACGTCCGCACCGCGCCCGTCGAGGGGGCCGACCCGAGCCTTCCCGTGCTGCGGGACATGGACGGATACCTCTACGTGCGACCGGAGTCCGGGTGCCTGCTCGTCGGCGCGTTCGAGCCGGACGGGATCTCCCGCCGGGTCGAGGACGTCGACTCCGGCGGGTTCGCCGAGTTCCCCGCCGACTGGGAGCACTTCGCCCCGGTCCGCGCCCTCGCGGAGCAGCGGGTGCCGATCCTGGCCCGCACTCGCTACGAGCGGTTCCTCAACGCCCCGGAGTCGTTCACCCCGGATGCCAACTTCTGCCTCGGCGAGACCGTCGAGGTGGCGGGCCTCTTCGTCGCGGCCGGGTTCAACTCCCAGGGGATCATCTTCGGGCCCGGCGCCGGGCGGGCCGTCGCGGAGTGGATGGTCGCGGGTGCGCCGACCTTCGACGCCGCCTCCGTCGACGTGCAGCGCTTCGCCCGGCAGCAGAGCAACCGGCGCTACCTGCACGCCCGCACCGCCGAGGGCCTCGGGCGGCTGTATGCCATGCACTGGCCGCACCAGCAGCCGGTCACCGCCCGTGGGGTGCGCCGGTCCCCGCTCCACGAGCGGCTCGTCGCCGCCAACGCCTGCTTCGGGGAGATGACCGGGTGGGAGCGGGCCACCTGGTTCGCGCCCCCCGGAGCCGCGCCGCGGTACGAGTACAGCTTCGGGCGGCAGAACTGGTTCGACCTCGCGGCGCAGGAGCACCGCGCCGCCCGGGAGGCCGTCGCGCTCTTCGACCTCAGCTCCTTCACCAAGGTCGAGGTCGGCGGACCCGACGCCCTGGAGGTCCTCCAGGAGTTCTGCACGGCCGATGTCGACCTCCCCGTGGGCCGGGTCCGCTACACCCTCATGCTCAACCGGGGCGGCGGCATCGAGCTGGACGGCACGGTGGTCCGGCTCGACGACCAGCGCTTCTGGGTCATCACGCCGGCCTTCGCCCAGCACAAGACCCTCGGACAGCTGCGGCGCCTGGCCCGCGGCAGGGCGGCGGCCGTCGTCGACGTGACCGCCGGGTACGCGACGATCGCCGTCATGGGCCCCCGCAGCCGGGAGCTGCTGTCCCGCGTCTCGCCCGAGGACTGGTCCGACGAGGCCCAGCGCTACACCCACGCCCGTGAGGTGGAGATCGCCGACACGTATGCCCTGGCCCTGCGGGTCAGCTTCGTCGGGGAGCTCGGCTACGAGCTCTACCCGCCGGCCGACCAGGCCGTCGACGTCTACGACGCCCTCGTCGCCGCCGGCGCGGACCTGGGCCTGCGTCATGCCGGCTACCACGCCCTGGACTCGCTGCGCAGCGAGAAGGGCTACCGCCACCTCGGCCACGACATCGGCCCCCACGACGACCCGTATGCCGCGGGCCTCGGGTTCACCGTCTCCCTCAGGAAGCCGCACCGGTTCGTCGGACGCGACGCCCTGGAGAGCCGACACGGCGAGCCCCGCGACCGGCGCACCGTCTACGTCGCGCTGCGTGACCCCGAGGCCCTGCTCGTCCACGACGAGAGCATCCTGCACGACGGTCGCGTCGTCGGTCGCCTCACGAGCGGCAGCTACGGGCATACGATCGGCCGCGCCTGCGGGATCGGGTTCGTCGAGGCGGACCTGCCCGACGAGGGCCCGTTCGCCGTGGACTGCGCCGGAGTCGTCTACGAGGCCGACGTGTCGAGCACTCCGTTCTACGACCCCACCAACAGCAGGCTGAGGGGATGAGCCCGGGTCTCGTCGGAGCCCCGCCTAGGATGGTCCGGTGGCGGGCGCGCGACGAGGGCAGCGGTCGCACCTGATCCGTGGGATGCGCAGCCGGCGTCGTGCCACGGACACGACGCGAAGGCAGGCATCGCAGTGGTGGTGGCACAGCGGGCGGCGCGGGTGTCACGGGACGACCTGGCCGAGGAGCGACGTGCGGCCATCATGGACGCCGCCGAGGAGCTGGTCGCGGTCCACGGCTTCGACGCCCTGCGCCTGCGCGACGTGTCCGAGCGCGCCGGGGTGTCCATCGGCCTCATCCAGTACTACTTCACCACCCGCGACGGGCTGCTCCTGGAGACCATGCGGATGGCCAGCCAGCGGCGCGCCCGGCAGTGGGGAGAGCTCGGACAGCAGGCGGACACCCCTGCCGACAAGCTGGCGGCGCTGCTCGAGGGGTCCATCAACGACCACCACCGGTGCGTGGTCTGGCTGGAGACGTGCGCGGCGGCGACCCGCCACCCCGAGCTGCTCCCGGATGTCGAGCTGACCGAGGAGTCCTGGCGGGTGGCCCTGCTGGCCGCCATCGACGAGGGGGTCGCAGCCGGCGAGTTCGCCCCCGCCATCCCCACGGAGGACCTCGTCGTCCTCCTGGTCAGCCTCATCGACGGGCTGATGCTGGCCACCGCCACGCAGGCCAACGACGAGGCGACCCAGACGCTGCGCATCCGCCTGCTGCGGGAGACGGCCGACCGGCTGCTGCCCCGTCCGCCGCCGCGCCGTCGCACCACGCCGACCCGGACCGTCCCCGCCCGTCGCCGCTGAGGGGCGGGCATCGTCGGGTTCGTCGGTTCGCCGAGCGCTCGTCAGGAGCGCTCGGCGGGGTCCGCCTCGGAGAGGTAGAGCAGGACGGCCCGCACCCGCGGGTGGACGCCGTCCTCGTGACCCACGCCGAGCTTGGCGAAGATCGAGTTGACGTGCTTCTCGACGGCTCGCTGGGTGACGACGAGGGACTCGGCGATGGCGCCGTTGGCCCGGCCGCGGGCCATCTGCCCGAGCACCTCCAGCTCACGGGCGCTGAGCCGTGCCAACTGGGAGCCCGGTGTGTTGCCTCGGGAGCGGACGAGCGCCTCGACCACCTTGGGGTCGATGACGGATCCACCCCCGGCCACCGTCCGGATGGCGGCGACGAGGTCCGCCACGTCCGCGACCCGCTCCTTCAGGAGGTAGCCGCGGGCCTCCGTCCCGTCCTGGAGGAGGGTTCTCACGCAGTGGAGGTCGACGTACTGGCTGAGCAGGACGACCCCGATCGACGGGTCCTTGCGCCGGGCGAACTCGGCGGCCTGCACGCCCTCGTCGCCGTGCTGCGGCGGCATCCGGATGTCGGTGAGGACGACGTCCGGCCGCAGGTCGTCGATGGCGTGGAGCAGGCTGGTCAGGTCGCCGCACGCCGCGACGACCTCCATCCCCTCCTGACCCGTCACCAGGCCCCGCAGACCCTCGCGCAGCAGTGTGTTGTCCTCGGCCAGGACGACCCGGATGGTCATGGGGCCATCATCCTCGCCGGCAGCCGGATCGTGACGTCGTGGGTGGCCTCGTCGATATCGAGGCTTCCCTCCAGGGCCTCCACGCGGTCCCGGGCCAGCCGGACGGAGAGCCGATCAGCCGCCATGCCGGCCCGGACCCTGACCTGGAGGGAGGCGCCGTCGGCGGACACCACGACGCTCACCTCGCCCGCGCGGTCGGGGACGAGGGCGATGCACGCGAAGTAGGCAGCCTCCTCGGCGTGCGGGTCCACGCGCCACGACCCGGGCGGGACGCACCGCAGCTCCCACGCCCGGTCCGCCCGGTCACGGTGCCACTCGAGGGCGGCGACGAGACCACGTTGTGCGAGGACAGGCGGGTAGATGCCGTGCGAGATCTCGCGCAGGCCGTCCAGCCCCGCCTCGAGGGAGATCCGGGTCTCGGCCAGCGCGGCCGTCCGGACGATGACCGGGACGGTGTCGCCGCCCGCGGTGTCGAGGGCCTCGTCCGCCTCGTCGAGGCGTCGGAGGACGTCGACCTCGAGCCGTGCGAGGAGCCGCTCGACCTGGTCGGCCCGGGCCACGAGCAGCCGCTCACGCGAGGCCCGCAGCTGCTCGGCCAGAGCCGCGGTGACGGCGACCTGGTGTCGCAGGTCGACGGTGAGGCGGACGTTCGAGGCCGCCAGACCCGCGGGGCCGGCGAGGCGCTGCAGGACCCCGGGATCGACGCCACCGAGGTCGTCTCCGCGGGCCACCTCCAGGCGCCCCAGCTCCTGCCCCGCGTGCCGGAGGGGCACGACGACGTCGGCGGCGGCGTCCGCCGACGTCGGGGGCCAGGTCTGGACCCACTCCGCGCCGTCGGCGAGCCAGAGCCGCACCTCGCCACGTCGGCTGCGGGTCGCGAGCGCCGCGGTCCGGGCCAGCTGGGGGAGGACGTCCTCGATGGCCAGCGCGTCGGAGGTGCGTCGGACGAAGTCGGAGAGCGCGGCATACGGGTCGCCCTCCCTGCCGTATGCCAATCGGTCGGCAACGCGTCCCAGTCCGGGGGAGACCAGCGGAACGACGACGGCCACGGCGACGATGGCGACGAGCCACAGCAGGCCGGCGTGCCCGACGGCCCCGGACAGCAGGGCGGTGACCGACAGCACGGCGAGAACGACGACGGCCACGCCGCAGGCGACCGCTCCGGAGCGCACCCAGTGCGCCGGGACCGCCCGCACCGGGCCGCCGGTCACGTCGAGACCCGTTCGCCGCACCGTGGGATGTAAGGGATGCGGCACTCCATCGTCACGCCGTGGGCCGTCTCCGCGAGTCGGGCCGTCCCGCCCAGCGCACCCAGCTGCTCCCCGAGATGCGCGAGCCCCGAGCCGTCGGTCACCTCCGATGTGGTCAGGCCCACCCCGTCGTCCGACACGGTGAGGACGACGTCGAACCCGTCGTGGTCGCCCGTGACGACGACGTGCTGGGCACGGCTGTGCTTGGCGGCGTTCTGCAGGGCCTCGGCACCGCAGTAGTACAGCGCTGCCTGGACGGGCAGCGACAGGTCGTCGGGGAGCCGGCACGTCACGCGGACGTCCATCCCGGCGGCGCTCAGCTCGTCCCCCAGGCGGGACAGCGCGCCGGCCAGCCCCCGTCGTACGAGGACCTCGGGCGGGGAGCCGTGCGCCAGCTGGTCGATCGTCCCCCGGGTCTGTCGCACCAGTCTCCGCACGGCGGCGACGGCCTCGGACGCGGCCTCAGCCTCGGCCTCGGTCGGGGAGGGGCGGGCGCCGGCCAGCGAGCCGAGCTGCAGGAGCGCGGCCACGAGCTCCTGCTGGGCCCCGTCGTGCAGGTTGCGCTCCAGCGTCCGACGCTCGGCGTCCTGGGCGGCCACCACCTGTCGACGCGACGAGGCGAGCCGTCCGACCGTGGCCCGGACCTCGAGCAGCTGCCGGGCGAGGTCGCGGGTGAGCTGCGAGTTCGTCACGAGAAGACCTGCGTGGTCGGCCAGCTCACGGATGAGCGCCCTCTCCCGCCGCGGCAGGGTCACCTCGTCGGGGACCGTGAGGGCCAGGAACGCGACGAGGCGCCCGTCGTGGAGCACGGGCTCACAGTGTCTGCCCGCGAGGGCGCCGGGCGGGGCGGTGCTCTCGTCCCACGGGACCCGGTCGGTCACGTCGACGTCACGACCGGACGCCGCGACGAGGGCGAGGGTGTCGCCCTCGACGACCCACAGCTCCGCGCCGGAGCAGCGGGTGGCGTCGACGACGACGGCGACCAGGTCCCCTGTCGGGTCGCCACCACCGTCGTCGAGCTGGGCTGCCAGTGAGCGCAGCGCCTCCGGCGGGCTGAGCCGCTGCCCGAAGACGGCCCGGTTGGCCAGGGCCTGACCGTGCCGTCGGACGGGGTCTACGGCGACGGCGACCACGGTGACGGCGGCCACGGCCGACCACGTCCCACCGACGAGCCGGCGCGTGGCCAGCAGCGCCGTCCCATAGGCCACACCGATGAGCCCGGCGACCACGGAGAAGGCGAGGGCACGGCTCACGAGCCGGTCCACGTCCCACAGCCGGTAGCGCAGGATCCCGACCGCGAGGGTCGCGGGGACGACGGCGAAGACGGCGGGGAAGATCGCCTGGACGAGGGCGCCCACCCGGACCGCCGTGCCTCCGGGCGTGGACGCCACGAGCGCCAGCCCGTGGGCACCCAGCCAGGCGACGGCTGCCACGAGTGCCGGCACCAGGGCGATGGTCAGGAGTCGGGACTGCTGCCAGGGCACGGTCCCGACCTCCAGGCGTCTCATCCGGGCCGCCTGGGACGCGATCCCGACGACCGGCACGAGGATCCCGAAGAAGGCGACGAAGAAGGGCGGGTGGGACACGAAGCTGCTGCGGTAGCAGACGAAGGAGATGACCGCGGTCGACGATACGGCCAGGACGACGGTCGTCGCACCCGAGCGGCCCACCCGCACGGGGAGGGCGCTGTCGGGGAAGAGCAGGACCGCCCACACGTAGGCCACGCCGGAGACGACGTGGAAGGTGAAGTGGAGGGCGGTGATGAGCGACGCGCCCATCAGCAGGTGGAACACGACGTGGCTCGGGGCGTTGAAGGTCGCCGCGGTCCCCACGAAGGCGAGGGCCAGCAGTCGGGTCACGGCGTGCTGCGGCCGGACCCGGACGAGGACGAGCCCGAGGACGAGGTTGACGATGCTGAAGAGGTACTCGACGGCCACCGACGGCCATCCCGAGGCGTCCGGAGCCGCGGCCAGCGCACCCCGGGCCAGGGCTGCCGGCAGCCCGGCCGTCCCCTGGAGCCAGGTCAGGAGCTCGGTCACGGCCGGCGCCGTGACCGCCAAGGGCGGCAGCAGCCCGAGGAGCAGCCAGACCAGGAGCCCGACGAGGTAGGCCGTGAAGAGCACGGCGTAGCCGACGTCGAGGATGCGGCGAACGCGCCTGGCCGGGTAGGAGGACAGGGACGTCATGGGACGACCTTTCAGGACGACGTCCACAGCCTACGGCTCCCCGCACCCTCGGTGGTGGTGTGCACACCACCACCGGCGGTGGTGTGCACGAAGGCCCGAGACGCATGGCAGCGCCATCGATCCACGGAGCCGGCACTGTCATTGTTGTGGACAGCCGATCAAGGCGAAACCCATTACAGATGAAGGGAATCCACACCATGAACAGCAACATCTCCTCGACCTGGACCCGTCGAGTCGCCGGCATCGGCCTCGGGCTCGGCACCGCGGTCGTCGCCGTCGCCGCGGGAGTCGGACCGGCGACCGCCGCCCCGACCCACGCCCCCTCGGGCGCCTCCACCGCGGTCGTCCGCTCCGTCCACGCTCAGGCGCACCCCGACGGCTGGACCGCGGTCGAGTCGTGCACCTCGGTGGCCGGGACGATCCAGTTCGTCCCGGGGCTGGCGAAGGCGCTCCACGCCGAGTCCGCCATCCTCACCGCGACCCTGAACGGCTGCAGCCTCGACGGCAACCCGGTCTCCGGCCAGGGCACCCTCTCGGCCGTCCTCTCCGGGAAGGCGGACGTGGCCGCCCAGGGCCTCTCGGGCACCTACACGATCTCCTGGCCGGCAGGCGAGGGGCTCAACGCGTCCAACGGATCGGTCAAGCTCACCGGGCCGAGCAGCAACGTCGTCAGCTTCGGAGGCACCGGCACGAGCGGCGCCTTCACCGGGCTCCCGGCGCAGACGGCGCTGTTCCTCACCGGTCATCAGGGCAAGGGGACGGCCAAGAGCCGGATCACCTCGGAGTCGTTCATCAGCTCCCAGCCGCTCCAGGTCCTGGAGAATCTCGGCTGAGCCACGGCCTGCTCCGGACCTCGCCCACCGGACCTCGGCGCGGGAAGCCGGTGTGCCCACTCGCCCTCACACGAGTGGACACACCGGCGCCTTGGGTCCCGAGGCGAGCGATGGCTACGCGTCGGTGGCGGTGTCGCCCCTTCCCGGGACGTCGGCCCCCATGATCATGGCGATGAGCTGGGGGACGACACCCGGCGCGACGTCCATCGTCCCGACCGACCGGCCCTGCCGGAGGACCAGTGCCCGGTTGGCCACCTGGACGACCTGCTCCATGTTGTGGCTCACGAGGATGACCGAGATGCCACGTGCCGGGAGCTGTTTGACGAGGTTGAGCACCTCGGCGGACTCACGCACGCCGAGGGCCGCGGTCGGCTCGTCGAGGATGATCACCTGTGAGGCGAAGGCGACGGCTCGGGCGACCGCGACGGCCTGGCGCTGCCCGCCGGACATCAGCCCGATCTCCTGGCGCGGGCTTGCGCTCTTGACCGCGAGCGAGCTGGCATGGTCGATCCACTCCCGTGCCTCACGTCGCTTGGACAGCAGGCCGAGCGGCCCGAGCCATGCCGGTCGGGGACGTTCGCGACCGATGAGGAAGTTGGACGCCACGTCGAGGTTGTCGAACACGGCGAGGTCCTGGAAGACGGTCTCGATGCCGTGGGCCCGGGCCTCGTTGGCGGACTTCAGCTTGAGCTCCTGGCCGTTGAGGAGGATCTGCCCCTCGTCCAGCTGGTGTATGCCGCTGATGGACTTGATGAGGGTCGACTTGCCGGCGCCGTTGTCCCCGAGGAGCGCGAGGATCTCGCCGCGACGCAGCTGCAGGTCGATGCCGCCCAGGGCGGTGACGAATCCGAAGGTCTTGCGCGCTCCGCGGATCTCCAGGGCGAGATCGGTGTCGGGGACCGCGGGCGGTGTCGGGGGGTTCGTTGCGGTGGACGTGGTCATCGCAGACTCCTTGCCTGGAGGGAGCGCAGCCGGGTCTCCAGCTTCCGGCGCACGACGTCGAGCTCGAGGGCGAGCAGGATGCAGATGCCGATGGCGACCTGCTCCCAGTAGGAGGACACGCTGCGCAGCTCGAGCCCGTTGCGGATGGCGCCGATGATGAGGGCGCCGAACAGGACGTTGATGACCGATCCGCGCCCGCCGAGGAGGCTGGCGCCGCCGATGATGACGGCGGTGATGGCGTCCAGCTCGTATCCCGTTCCGGCGAGCGGGGATGCGGCTCCCGTGCGTCCGGCATACAGCATGCCGGCGATGCCGGCCGTCACGCCGCACAGGGTGTAGGTGCTCATGACGAGGCGGTCGACCGGCAGCCCGAGCCGCTGCCCGGCCTCGGGGTCGCCGCCGATCGCGTAGAGCCACCGGCCCCACTGGGTCTGCTTGGTGAGGACCCAGAGGATCGCGGCGATGGCGACGACGACGATGGCGGGGACCGGGATGCCGGCCACGCTGCCGCTGCCGATCCAGACGATCGTGCCGGACATGCCGGTCTTCGTGTTGCCCCCGCTGATCAGCAGGGCAAGGCCGGCGCCGATGCCGAGCGTGGCGACGGTGACGATGAGCGGCTGGGCGATCCGGCCCTTGACGATGATGACCGCGTTGCAGGCACCGAACACGAGACCGACGGCCAGGAAGAGCAGGACCTGGACCATGCCGTTGCCGCTCGCCCCGGCCGTGAAGGCGGCGACGATGACGACGCTGAGGGCGATCACCGAGCCGACCGAGATGTCGATCCCCCGGACGAGGATGACGAGGAACTCCCCGAGGCCGAGCGAGGCGACGATGGCGGTCTGGACGGCGAGGTTCTGCATGTTGTTGAGACTCATGAAGAACGGTGTCGTCACGGTGAAGACGACGAGAATGGCGGCGAGGATGACCAGCGGCCCGGCCTGCATGAGGCGGAGCAGGTGGTCCAGCGTCCTGCCCTTGCGGTCGTAGTCCCCCGCGGGGGTGGGCGGGGTGACCTCGTCCGGCCGGGTGGCCGCGGACTGGGGCGAGGCGGAGGCACTCATGAGGACGCCCCGGAGATCGAGGCCTGGATGGTGGCCAGGACCTTGTCGGCGTTGTCCTTCGTGGCGATCGGCTGCGGCGGGATGATCACCTTGGCGGGGACGCTCTTGCCCTGGGCGAGCTCGACAGCGGTGTCGACAGCCTGCGCCCCGATCTTCTCGAAGGGGTAGGGGACGGTGAACTTCCAGTTGGTCGTCCCGGTGGCGATGGTCTTCAGGGCGTACTCCTGGCCGCCGATCGACCCGAGGATCGCCTTGGCGTGGGCGGCCTGGATGGCCTTGAGGGTGCCCTGGGCCGAGACGTCGACCGAGTCGTAGATCCCGACGAGGTCGGGGTGCGCGGTCAGCATGTTCTCGGCGATGGTGCGGGCCTGGTCGGGGTCGCACTTGGCGTCGCCGGTGGCGACGACCTTGAGGTTGCTGCCCTTGATGGCGTCGAGGAAGCCGTTGAGGAAGGCGTCGGTGTCCGGGAGCCCGGCCAGGCAGCGGATGGTGCCGATGTCGCCCCCGTCGGGGAGCAGCGACATGAACTCCTTCCCGGCGGTCCCTGCCGCGCCGAAGTTGTCGTAGTTCACGGTGGACGTGAGGTGCTTCAGCGCGGGTGGGGCACCGTCGAACGACACGACCTTGACGCCCTGGTCGGTGGCCTTGTTGAGCGCGGGGATGAGCTGCTCGGCGGTCCCGCCCGTGTTGATGGCGATGACGGAGTATCCCTGGGTCTTGGCGTTGCCGATCTCGGTGAGGAAGAAGTCGACGTTGGTGCGGTTCGGGCCCGCCTTGATGTCGATCGTGACGTCCGGGTGCTTCTTGGCCTGGGCGACGGAGGCGGCCTTCTCCCGGACGTAGGACTGGTCGCCGAGGTAGGGGTAGAGGACCAGGACCTTGCCGGCCTTGGACCCCGACGATCCGGATGACCCGCCCGATCCGGTGCTGGCGCAGCCGGCGGCGGTGGCGACGACGAGTGCGGCGGCACCGAGGGTGACCGCGCGCTGAAGAGTGACCATGGTGAGACTCCTTGGAGAGGTGCGGCCGGTGGCCGACGGGAAGGGCGGAGCAGCGGTGACTGCCGGGTCAGGGCTGACGCGTCCTGGTGGGAGATGGCGCGCGGCCCGTCGTCGGAGCTGCTGGTCCATGCGGGCCCTTCGACGTGCCTGCCCGCACCGAGGTGGGGGCCCGAGCCGGGCCCATGTGGGGGGTTGCGGACTCGTTCGACGCGGAGGGTGGCGCGCCGCGCGGGTCCACGGGGAGGGGACAGGCCCGGGTCGGGGTGCTGGACTCCGTCCGAGTGAGTCGCCGACGGCCATGGAGGTCATGGATCCGTTGCCTGGTCATCTCACTCGCCTTCGTTGGCTCCCGTGCCGGGTGTGAGGACCCTACGGCTCAGTTACAACGAGTGTCAAGCATTACTCGCATACTTTTAACGAATATCAGCGTAAGCCGGGGAGCAAGAGCCGTGGGGGAGGCGTTTCCATGGGGACATCTGGTATAAGGAGGCGGTTGCCTGGAGAGGACCGATATGCGCCCGCTGAACAGTCTGGCCAGCCCGGGGGACGTGCTCGCCCTCATCGCATCCGGGGCCGCGGACACCCGAGCCGGGCTGGCCTCGGCGACCGGGATGTCGCGGTCCACCGTCGCGGACCGCCTCGACACCCTCTTCGCGACCGGCCTGATCCGCGAGTCCGCCTCGGGCCAGTCGACCGGAGGGCGTCCGTCGAAGGTGCTCGCCATCAACCATGCGAGCCACCTGGTCCTCGCTGCCGACATCGGGGAGGACCACATCCGGCTCGCGCTGACCGACCTGTCCGGGGCGGTGCTCCAGGAGAGCGTGACCGAGCTCGCCGTGTCCGAGGGGCCCGAGATCGCGCTCACCTGGATCGCCGCGGAAGGTGCGGCGCTGGTGGAGGCCGCCGGGCGTCATACTGATGAGCTCCTCGGCGTGGGCCTGTCCGTGCCCGCGCCGGTCGATTTCGCCCGCGGCGAGGTGGTCGGACCCTCGGTCATGACGGGCTGGGACGGCCTCGACATCGAGGCGGCCTTCCGGACCCGCTTGGACATCCCCGTCCTGGTCGAGAACGATGTCAACGCCCGGGCGCTCGGGGAGTACCTCCTCGGGTGGCGCGATCACCAGAACGTGCTCTACGTGAAGGCCGGGACGGGGATCGGCAGCGCGATCCTGAGCAGCGGTGTGCTCTTCCGAGGCGCCAACGGTGCCGCGGGGGACCTCGGCCACATCCGCATCGAGCCCGAGGCCGGGCCCCTGTGCCGATGCGGGGGGACGGGGTGCGTCGAGGCGCTCGCCGCGGGATGGTCGATGGTCCGGGACCTGTCGCAGGCCGGCCTGGAGGTCCGCTCCACGCGGGATGCCCTGGCGAGGGTCGTGGCGGGCGAGCCCGAGGCCATCCATCGACTCCGGGAGGCCGGTCGAGTCCTGGGACGCGCCATCGCCTACGCGGTGAACATCCTCAACCCCAGCCTCATCATCGTCGGGGGCAGCCTCACCACCGCCGGTGACCACCTCCTGCTCGGGGTGAGGCAGTCGGTCTACGAGTACTCGCTCTCCCTGGCGACTCGCGACCTGGAGCTCGTCCGAGCCGTCGGCGACGAGCGCTGCGGCGCGGTGGGTGCCGCACAGCTGGTGATCCAGCGCGCCCTCGAGCCCGTCAACGTCAACGAGCGCATCGCCGCCCAGCGGACGAGTGACGGGGCGAGCCGGAGCGGCTGACCGGGCTGGGTCCGGCGTCCTCCCTGTCGTCCGCGGTGTCGTCGTCATCGGACGGGCCTGCCAGCCACTTAGTCTGGGAATCAGTCAGAAGATGCTGACTAATGCTTGACGGCAGTTCGAAAGGTGCCCTACTGTCGCCGTGTCACGACGGTCCGGTGCTCAGGGAGGTCAGCGATGCCGAGCAGATCGCGCGCGGCCGGCACCGAGTCCTTTGCGATCGGGCTGGACGTCGGGACGAGCGCGGTGAAGGGCGAGGTCATCTCGAGCACCGGCCGACGCACCGACTACGTGTCGGCTCCCTACCCGATCTCCCATCCCCAGGTCGGGTGGGCCGAGCAGGATCCGGACGACTGGTGGCGCGCCGTGGGAGAGGTCCTCGACCTCGTCCTCGCGTCGCACCCGACGGTGAGCGCCACGAACGCCATCGTGGGCCTGACGGGTCAGATGCACACGACGGTGGTCCGCGACCGGGCGGGGAGCCTGCTGCGACCGGCCATCCTGTGGTCGGACTCGCGCGCTGTGGACGCCGCGCGCGAGCTGGGGGAGGAGCCCGTCGACTGGGTCGGGCGGTCGGGTCATGCTCCGATCCCGGCGTTCACCTCGGCCCACGTCGCATGGCTTCGTCGCCACGAGCCCCACGTCTGCGCCCGGATGGCCTCGGTCAGCGTCCCGAAGGACGACATCCGTCTCCGATTCGGCGCGGGATGGGCGACCGAGCCCTCCGACGCGTCCGCGATGAACCTCATGGACACCCACACCGACGAGTGGGCCGAGCCGCTCGTCGACGCCGTCGGCCTGGACGAGCACCTGCTGCCGCCGATCGTCCCGTCGTCCCAGGTCACCGGGCACATCGAGCAGCTGCCGCCTCTGCGCGGAGACGGTCGCCGGCTTCTCGGCCTCCCTGTCGTCGCGGGCTCCGGTGACCAGGCGGCCCAGGCCCTGGCCCTGGGCGCCACCATCGACGGTGCCATCGCCATCTCGATCGGCACGAGCGGGGCCGCCTTCCAGGCTGCGAGCCGGCCCCGGCCGGGTGCGTTCCGCCACTGCATCCCACGGACCTGGCTCGCCCTGGACTCGACACATGCCGCAGGCCTGGCGCTCACCTGGTGGTCGGGGATCATCGGCCGCCCCCTCGACACCGACCACGAGGCAGCCGACCTTCCGATGTTCCTGCCCTACCTCCAGGGCGACCGGGACGGCCAGGGCGTCCCCGGCACGCTGACCGATCTCCGTGCGACCCACGGCGCCCCGGAGATCAGCAGCGCCGTCATCGAGGGAGTGGGCATCGAGCTGGTCCGCCTCGTCCGCGGTGTATCAGGGGGACGCATCCCACCCGACCCGATCGGTGTCGGCGGGCGGGCGGCGCAGATCGCGTCGCTTCGCGACCTGGTAGCGGCCGGCCTGCAGAGACCGCTGCGATGCTCGAGTCTCGGCCCGGCCCACGGTGCCGCCCTGCTCGCCGCGTCCGCCGCGGGCTGGGACGCCCGACCCGGTGGAGGTGGCACGGACGACGACGTGACCACGACTCCCGATCCGGCGCTGGCGCGACGGATGGAGCAGCGCATCGCCCGCTTCGAGCATCTCCTCCGGCGCCTCAGCTGAGCCCGCGGGCGGGATCGAGGCCGGTCATGCGAGCATCGGTCGAGTGCGCAGCGAACACCGACTCCGGACCCACACCCCCGAGTCGCGGGCCTTCGCCGAGCGGGTCCAGTGGGTGATGGCCCGGACCGCGCGTCTGAACGCGCTGCCGTTCGAGGACCTGGACGCCCGGGCCGCCGTCCTCGGCGAGATCTTCGGCCGCCCCGTCCCGCCCTCCCTGACCGTCCTGCCGCCGTTCTTCTGCGACTACGGCCTGGGTGCGTCGTTCGGCGAGCGGGTGTTCATCAACCAGGGGTGCTTCCTCCTCGACTTCGGGGGGATCACCATCGGTGACCGCGTTCTGATCGGCCCTCGGGTGACCCTGAGCACCGCGGGTCACCCCGTCGACCTCGCCGAGCGGTACGACGCCATCACCCACGCACCCATCGTCATCGAGGACGACGTGTGGATCGGGGCCTCCGTCACGGTCACGCCGGGGGTGACCATCGGCCACGGGTCGGTCGTCGGTGCCGGAGCCGTCGTCGCCAAGGACGTCCCACCGCTGAGTCTCGTCACGGGGAACGGCACGGTCCGACCGGGGAGAGCCCGACCGGACCGGCCGCCGGCCGCGGGTGGCTGACAGGATGCCGCCGGCCCACCGGGGAGGCCGCTGCCGGGAGCGGCAGCCGGCCCGACGGCATACTGGCTCCAGGGCCGGTGGACGGCGCGACCTGTCCTGGCCGGCGTCCCGACCTGGGAAGGGGAGCGCATGACCGTCCGCTCGCGACGCATCGACCACCTCGTGCTCGCCGTCCGCGACCTGGACCGGGCGGCGGCTTTCTACGGGCGGCTCGGCTTCCGGGTCGGCGCGCGCAACCGGCACCCCTGGGGCACCGCGAACCACGTGATCCAGTTCCGGTCGTCGTTCCTCGAGCTCATCACGGTCGCCGACCCCGAGCGCATACCGCCCCACGGGCCGCGCTCTTTCAGCTTCGGCCGGTTCGTGCAGGACTACCTGTCGCGGCGCGAGGGCCTCGCCATGTTCGTCCTGGACAGCGTCGACGCCCGAGCGGACGCGGCTCGCTTCGCCCGGCAGGGCATCGGTGACCTCGAGCCCTTCTCCTTCGAGCGCTCGGGTCGGGCGGCCGACGGGAGCGAGACGCACGTCGCGTTCACCCTGGCCTTCGCCGTCGACGACCGGCTGCCCGACGCCGCGTTCTTCGTATGCGAGCAGCACCACCCCGAGGCGTTCTGGAGCACCCCGCTCCAGCGCCACGACAACGGGGCGACGAACGTGTCCAGCGCCTCGCTCCAGGTGGAGCGTCCGGGCGACGACGCCGCCTTCCTGGAGGCGTTCACCGGTGTGCGGCCGTCCGCCGACGGACTCGTCTACCCCCTCGACGAGGGTGGCCGGCTCCGGCTCGAGCCGACCCCTGCGCGGACCGCGTCCGGCGGCTCCGGCGGGTCGGGCGGCTTCAGCGGGTTCGGCGTCGCCGTGCCGGATCTCGGTGCGGTGGCACGCCGGCTCGCGACGGAGGGCCTGCCCTTCGAGGAGCTTCCCGACCGCCTCGTCGTCCCGGCCGACCGGTGCTTCGGGGCCGAGCTCAGCTTCACCCGGGAGTCGTGAGGGGTC
This sequence comes from Nostocoides sp., assembly GCA_039812405.1. Taxonomy (GTDB): domain Bacteria; phylum Actinomycetota; class Actinomycetes; order Actinomycetales; family Dermatophilaceae; genus Nostocoides. Next base: position 20,098 of record JBDIAL010000001.1, on the reverse strand, counting down.
CCCGGCCGCCGGGTCCTGTCCACCGCTCGCATACCGCCTCGTCGACCTGCTCGGTGGTGGCCCGGGGTGAACGGCCAGGCGGACACGGACCTGCATGAGACTGTCCAATTGGGTCGGATTCATGCAGGCGATGGGGGCCAGGGCGGCGGACCGTCCGACCGGGTCGGGCCTCGGGCAGGGAGAGGTCGTGCGCGGCATACGGGCCGGGGACCCCGATAGGCTCGGCCGGGCGGGGTTCAGCCGACCCCGCAGCTCGTCGGGAGGGCCGAGGGGCAGGTGGACGACCGTCCGGTCGGTGCCACCGCACGGACGATCGCGCGCGGCGCATGGGAAGGACGGTCGGGATGCCGTTGCTGGACGAGAAGCTGCGCTCCATCTACGAGGAGGTGCAGCGCCGCAACCCCGGCGAGGCCGAGTTCCACCAGTCCGTGCACGAGGTGCTCGACAGCCTGGGGCCGGTGGTCGCCAAGCACCCGGAGTACGCCGAGGCCGCCATCATCCAGCGGCTGTGCGAACCCGAGCGGCAGATCATCTTCCGGGTGCCGTGGGTGGACGACGCGGGGGCCGTGCAGATTAACCGGGGCTTCCGGGTGGAGTTCAACTCCGCGCTCGGCCCGTTCAAGGGCGGCCTGCGCTTCCACCCCTCGGTCTACCTGGGGATCGTCAAGTTCCTCGGCTTCGAGCAGATCTTCAAGAACGCCCTGACCGGTATGCCGATCGGCGGCGGCAAGGGCGGGTCGGACTTCGACCCCAAGGGTCGCTCCGACGTCGAGGTCATGCGCTTCTGCCAGTCGTTCATGATGGAGCTCTACCGCCACATCGGGGAGTACACCGACGTCCCGGCCGGTGACATCGGGGTCGGCGGTCGCGAGATCGGCTATCTGTTCGGCCAGTACAAGCGGATCACCAACCGCTACGAGTCCGGCACGCTGACCGGCAAGGGCGTGACCTGGGGCGGGTCGCGGGTCCGCACCGAGGCGACCGGCTACGGCACGGTGTTCTTCGTCGAGTCGATGCTCGAGACCCGTGGGGAGGATTTCGACGGCAGACGCGTCGTCGTGTCCGGCTCGGGCAACGTCGCGCTGTATGCCATCGAGAAGGTCCACCAGCTCGGCGGGCGCGTCATCGCCTGCTCGGACTCGACGGGCTACGTCGTCGACGAGAAGGGCATCGACCTGGAGCTGCTCAAGACGGTCAAGGAGGTCCAGCGGGGCCGGATCGCCGACTATGCCGTGGCGCGAGGTGGTGACGCGAGCCTGAGTGCGCGGGGCTCGATCTGGGAGGTTCCGTGCGACATCGCGCTACCCTGCGCGACCCAGAACGAGCTCAACCGTGCGGACGCGACCCAGCTGGTCCGCAACGGGTGCCGGATCGTCGCCGAGGGTGCCAACATGCCGACCACCCCCGATGCGGTCAAGCTGCTCTGCGAGGCAGGCGTCCGCTTCGCGCCGGGCAAGGCCGCCAACGCCGGTGGCGTGGCGACGAGCGCCCTGGAGATGCAGCAGAATGCCTCGCGCGACAGCTGGAGCTTCGAGCACACCGAGAGCCGGCTCGCCGTCATCATGCGGACCATCCACGACCGGTGCCTGGCCACGGCCGAGGAGTACGGTGCCTCCGGCAACTACCTGATGGGCGCGAACATCGCCGGCTTCACCCAGGTCGCCGACGCCATGCTCGCCCTCGGACTCGTCTGATCCGCTCGTCCGGCCCGGCCCTCCCGCATCCTCGTCCGGGCCGGCGCCACCGCCAGCGCCGGTGTGTCCTAACCGGCGCTCCCGGCCTGGGCCACCAGCGCCGGCACCACGTGGTCGATGCCGAAGGGGATGCTCAGGGCCGAGTTGAAGGCCATGGCGGCCCCGACCGGCGGGTTGGTCCCGAACGGCAGGAAGAGCGTCCGGCCCTCCGTGACGACGCCGAGGTCGGTGAACAGCCGGTTCGCGCGCACCTGGCGCTCGGTCGGGTCGCCGGCGTCGACGAGGACGACCAGCTGGTCGACGTCGAGCAGGTCGAGACGCTCCGCGCTGAGCGTCGCCACGTCGCCGCCGGGTGCGAACTTCGCGACGGCCGGGTCGATCGTGAAGCCGAGGCTCTCCATGAACTGCACCTTCGGGTCGCCCGCGCCGAACACGGCGAACCGCCCGGCCGGCATCGGCTCGACGACGGCGACGGTCTTCCCCGACCACTCCGGGTGCGCCCGGCGCACCTCGGCGAAGCGTGCCTCGAGGCCGGCGACGAGCTTCTTCGCCTCGGCCTCGCGCCCCAGGCAGCGGCCCATCATCTCGGTGATGACGCTCCAGGTCGCCGCGAAGTCGGCGTAGCCCGGCGGCTGGGCGACGGTGGGCGCGATGTCCGACAGCTTCGCATAGTCCTGCTTGGTCATCCCCGAGTACAGGCCGACGATCAGGTCCGGCTGCAGGCCGACGATCTTCTCGAGGTCGTAGTCGTCGCGCTCGCCGACGACCGTCGGCTCCTTGCCGTCCCACAGCTCGTGCTCCCAGGGCCACTTCCCGTAGGGCCGCTCGCCCCAGAAGTCCACGACGCCGACCGGGCGGACCCCGAGGGCCAGCGCCGGCTCCTGGTCGGTGTAGCCGAGCGTCACGACCCGCTGCGGCCGCCTCGGGATCGTCGTCGTCCCGTACTTGTGCTCGACCGTCCAGGGCGTCTCGCCCGTCGCGGTTGAGGCAGCGGGGGAGTCGCTCTCGCCGCATGCCGCGAGCCCGAGCAGCGCGGCGCCGCCGGCGGCCCCGGCCAGGAAGCCGCGTCGGGTCAAGGCGTCGACGATCGCCGCGAACTCGCGGTCGACATCGACGAGCTCGGTCAGGGACGATGGGGACATGGGAACCTCCACATGGGTCAGGCGTACCTAAGTTAGGGAAACCTAACTCATCGCGACCACGGTGTCGAGGGACGAGCAGGGGGCCGCGAGCGGGAGAGTGGAGCGGACCGCATACCCTCACCCGGAGCGACGACAGGCAGGGGTATGCGATGCGAGACGTGCCGTTCGAGGAGCTGTGCGAGCAGGTGGCCGGGCTGCTGAGGGCATACGGCTACGGCGCCTCGTCCGCGCGGGTCCTCGCCCATACCTGCGTGAGCGCGCAGCGGGACGGCCACAGCAGCCACGGCCTGTTCCGGCTCAAGGACTACCGGGCCGCCATCGCGACGGGCTACGTCAACGGCGACCCCTCTCCGCGGGTCGAGGACGCGGCTCCCGGGCTGCTTCGCGTGGACGCCGACAACGGCTTCGCCCAGGTGGCGCTCGAGGGGGTCCGCGAGGTGCTCGTGGAGCGGGCGCGGGCGAACGGCGTCGCGATCCTGGCGATCCGCGACTCCCACCACCTCGGCGCGCTCTACCTCGACGTCGAGGACCTCGCCGACCGCGGGCTCGTCGCGCTCGCCCTCGTCAACAGCTCGCCCGCCGTCGCGCCGGCCGGCGGGCGGCGCGTCGTCTTCGGCACCGACCCGGTCGCCTTCGCCGCCCCGCGGGAGTCCGGCCCGCCGCTGGTCATCGACCAGTCCTCCTCGACGATGTCCCACGGCGACCTGCAGCTCGCCGCCGCGGAGGGCCGCGCGCTGCCGCAGGACACCGGCATCGACCGGGACGGCCGGCCCACCGGCGACCCCGACGCGATCCTCGACGGCGGTGCCCTGTCGCCGTTCGGTGGTCACAAGGGCGGCTCCATCGCGCTCATCGTCGAGGTGCTGTGCGCCGCCCTCGTCGGCGCGGACTTCTCCTTCGAGGTGTCCGCCCGTCGGCCCGCCGGGGCGCCCACCGCGCGGACCGGCGAGACGATCGTCGTCATCGACCCGTCCGTGGGCGCCGGCGGTCTCCCCGGCCTCCCCGAGCGTCTCGACGTCCTCCTCGACGCGGTGACAGCCGCGGGTCAGCCCCGCCTGCCCGGCACGCGGCGCCTGGCCTCCCGACGAGCCGACGGGCTGGTGCGGCTCAGCGAGCAGGAGTGGTCGCAGCTCCAGGAGCTCGTGGCCGAGGGCTGAGGGTCCCCGGGCCCGCGGGAGCGCGGGGGCTGCTGCTGCGTCGGGGAGAGGCTGCTGCGGGGAGAGGACAGCGCGTCGCATACGGACGCCTGGCCCTGTCCCGGACGCGCCAGGTGTCCGTATGCAACGCATGCCGCGACCCTGTCAGGGGCGCGGTCGCCCGACGAGAGGGAGGAAGATCTCGTCGATGATCGCGACGATGTCCTCCTCGCCGAGGGGCTCGAAGGTCATGAGCAGCTGGTGACGGAACAGGTCGAAGGGCAGGGCCGCGATGCGCGCCGACGGGCGGTGCTCGAGCTCGCCCCGGGCCACGGCGCGCGCGAGGATCGGGTCGATCGCCGAGGCGCGGTCGGCGACCAGCTCGCGGTGGAGGTCGGCGAAGGTCGTCCCCGTCTCGTGGTAGTAGCCCGTGATGAGCGCGCTCATGAGCGGGATGAGCGGGGCCCTGGCGTGGTTGGCCCGGCGGAGCAGCTCGAGGAGGTCCCCGCGGAGCGAGCCGGTGTCCGGGACCGCGACGGCATCGCGCCGGAAGCCGTGGACGAGGGCGGCATGGACGAGGGAGACCTTGTCCGGCCAGCGCCGGTAGAGGACGGGACGGCTCGTGCCGGCCCGGGTGGCGACACCCTCGAAGGTGAAGGAGTCGTAGCCGACCGCTGACAGCTCGTCCCACGCCGCGTCGAGGAGGGCCGCCTCGAGCGCGGCGCCATGGCGTCGGACGGGCCGGGCATCGGACTCTTCAAGATCCACTTGTGTATCTTATCGTGACGACGTACGCTCGATCTGCAAGATACGCATGTGTATCTTGCAGATCGGAGTCCTCATGCCCACCTCGCCGCAGCCGGCCACCCCGCAGTCGGCCTCGGAGCCGGTCCCGGCCTCGGAGCCGGCCGCCTCCGTCGACCGGCGCACGCTCGTCACGGCCCTCGTCCTCATCGTCGGCGGCCTCGCTGTCGTCTTCGACTCGACGATCGTCAGCATCGCCCTCGACACCCTGGCCCGCGAGCTCCACGTCACCGTCGCGACGATCCAGTGGGTCAGCACCGCCTACCTGCTCGCCCTGGGGGTCGCCATCCCCCTCGTCGGCTGGGCCCAGGCCCGGATCGGTGGCAAGCGGCTGTGGATGATCGCCCTCACCATCTTCGGGGTCGCCTCGATCGCCTGCTCCCTCGCCTGGAACGCCCAGAGCCTCATCGCCTTCCGGGTCGTCCAGGGTCTCGGCGGTGGCCTCATGCTGCCGCTCATGGCCACGCTGGTCGTCCAGCAGATCGGGGGCGTCCGCTCCGACGGCGGGCCCGGCCTCGGTCGGATCATGGCACTCGTCAGCCTGCCGGCGGCCCTCGGCCCCATCCTCGGCCCGACGATCGGTGGCGCCATCCTGCACTGGGCGAGCTGGCCGTGGCTGTTCTGGGTCAACGTCCCCTTCTGCCTCGCCGGCCTCCTCCTCGCATACCGCTTCCTGCCGGCCGACCCGCCGACCGGCAGGGCGCGACTCGACGCCGTCGGTCTCGCACTCCTGTCGCCGGGCCTCGTCGGTCTCCTCTACGGGCTGTCGAACGTCAGCAAGGACGGCGGGTTCGGGCGGTCCGACGTGTGGGGTCCGGCCGGAGCGGGCCTGCTGCTCGTCGCAGCCTTCGTCGCGTGGGCGCTCCGGCGGCCGGAACGCGCGCTCGTCGACGTGCGCCTCTTCGCGCGGCGCTCGGTCGGCGCCTCGGCGACGATGTTCATCCTCTCCTCGGCCTCGCTCTACGGCGCGATGCTGCTGCTGCCCCTCTACTTCCAGAACGTGCGGGGCATGACGGCCCTCGAGGCGGGGCTGATCCTCATCCCGCAGGGGGTCGGCACGCTGCTCAGCCGCTCGATGGCGGGCAAGCTCACCGACTCGATCGGCGCCCGCTGGGTCGCTCTCGCCGGGTTCGCCGTCATGGGACTGGGCACCGTGCCGTTCGCCCTGGCCGACGCCACGACGAGCCAGTGGTGGCTCATGGCCGTCCTGCTCGTCCGCGGCCTCGGTCTCGGGGCGGTCTTCATCCCCATCATGTCGGTCGCGTTCATCGGCCTCGACCGCCCGGACGTGCCGCACGCCAGCATCATCACCCGGCTCGCGCAGCAGCTCGGCGGAGCGTTCGGCACGGCCGTCCTCGCCGTCATCCTCGAGGGGAGCCTGCGCAGCGCCACCGACCCGTCCGGTATCGCCGGCGCCTTCGACACGGCATTCTGGTGGGCCGTCGGGTTCACCGTCCTCGCGATGGCGCTCGCCTTCGTCCTGCCTGCCAAGCCCCGCCCCGAGGAGGATGCGCCGGAGCAGCCCGCATCCCTGACCACCGCCAAGCCCGCCTGACGCGCGCCGGCGCCGCTGGTCTCCACCGAGAGTCAGGCCTCGTGCCGCTGACCTCCGCCGAGCCCACCTGACGCGCGCGACGGCCGGCCGGACCTTTATCGGGTCACCCGACAAGCAGTCACCTCACCCGATAAGCGTTCTCGGGTGAGGTGACTGTTTGTGGGGGTCGGTTGTAGGAGGGTCGGGCGGCCTGGGGGTCAGCGAGGTGGGACCCGACAAGCAGTCACTTCACTCGACAAGCGTTCTCGGGTGAGGTGGCCCTTTGTCGGGGTGGGTCGTGGGAGGGTGTGGGTCGGTTACGCGGAGGGTCGGGCGGCCTGGGGGTCAGCGAGGTGGGACCCGACAAGCAGTCACTTCACCCGATAAGCGTTCTCGGGTGAGGTGGCCCTTTGTCGGGTCACCCGATAAAGGGCCACCTCAGGGGGCCCAGCCAGCAGGATAGGAGCAGCCAGCGGGATAGGAGCAGCCAGCGGGATAGGAGGCAGCCAGGGGGCAGGGGGCGGGCTCAGCGGCCCTGCCAACGGGGCGGGCGCTTCTCCGCGAAGGCGCGCGGGCCCTCGACGGCGTCCGCGGAGGAGAGCAGCGCCTCGTAGTCCGCGAGGTCGCCGGCCCGCATCCGGGTGAACGCCTCGGCGACTCCGAGCGACTCGGTCGCCCGGAGGACCTGGAGCACGGCGGCCACGGCGAGCGGTGCCGACGCGACGATCCGCCGGGCCAGGTCGAGCGCCGCCCCGACGACCGCGGACCTGGGGACGACGACGTTGACGAGGCCCCGGCGGGCGGCCTCCGTGGCGTCCATCCGACGGCCGGTGAGGAGCAGCTCGCGAGCCAGGGGCGGAGGAAGGAGACGCGGAAGCCGCAGCAGCCCGCCCGAGTCGGGCACGACGCCGAGGGTCACCTCGGGGAGCCCGAGCTGGGCGTCGTCGGCCATGACGAGCAGGTCGGCGGCGAGCGCCAGCTCGAGCCCACCGCCGAGGGCGAGACCGTTGACGGCCGCGATCACCGGCTTGCGTCGGCCGAACATCTCGGTGAGACCGGCGAATCCGCCCGGCCCGTGATCGGCGTCGACGGCCTCGCCGGCGGCCGCGGCCTTGAGGTCCCAGCCGGCGGAGAAGAACCGCTCACCGCCGCCGGTGACGACGCCCACGCGGAGCGCCGGGTCGTCCTCGAGCCGGACGAAGGCGTCGTGCAGCGCGAGGCTGGTCGGCACGTCGATGGCGTTGGCCGGTGGGCGGTCGAGGGTGACGAGGAGGACGTGCCCGTCGACGACCTCGGCGCGCACCGGACTCGCGGCCGGGGGCGGCCCGGCTGTGGAAGCGGTCGCCCCGGGCGTGGTCGCCCCAGTCGTGGACGGCCCGGCTGTGGAAGTGGTCGCCGCATCGGGGGAGACCGTCGCCCCAGTCGTGGACGGCACGGGCGTGGACGGCCCGGATGCGGACGGCCCCGTCGCGGACGGCCCGGCCGCCGAGGCGCCGGTCGCCGCACCGGCGGGAGCGGCGAGGGGGTCGGCGTCAGTCATCGCTCGAAGCCTCCTGCAGGATGCGGATCGTCGCGTCGACGGCGACGGCCCGGGTGGGGGTCACGACGACCGGGTTGACGTCGAGCTCGAGCAGGGTCTCGCGGTGCGCCTCGGCGAAGCGAGCGACGGCGCTCACCGCGGCGAGGACCGCCGCCGCGTCGACGGACCGGCCCCGGAAGGCGTTGAGCAGAGGCCAGATCCGCAGTGACTGGAGAGCCTGGAGGACGTGGTCGTCGGTCGCCGGGAGGGCGATCGTCACGCTGTCGCGGAGCAGCTCGGTCAGCACGCCGCCCGCGCCGACCGTCATGGTGAGCCCGGCGGCATGGTCCCGCGTCACCCCGACGATGAGCTCGGCGACCCCGTCCTCGACGAGCTCCTCGACCAGGACGCGGTCGCTGAGTCGGGACAGGGCGGCGACGGCCGACTGGAGCGCGGCCGGGTCGCGGATGGGCAGGATGACGCCGCCGACGTCCGACTTGTGGACGAGCTCGGCGGACAGCGCCTTCGCGACGACGGGGAAGCGCACCGGCGTGCCGTCCGAGGGGTCCCACGCGTCCCGGGTCGCCGCCGCGACGACCCGTCCGAGCGGGACGGCGAGCCCGTGGGCGGCGAGTGCCGCCTTCGCGGTCAGCTCGTCGAGCGTGACCGCCGAGCCGGGGGCCACGGGCGTGACGGCGGGCAGCGCCCGCCCCTCCGGGAAGTCCTGCGCCCGTGCCACGGAGTCGGCGGACTCCAAGGCGTCGAGACAGGCCCCGACACCCTGCATGGGGGCCACGCCGGCGGCGAGCAGGCGCGCGCCGACCTCCTCCGGGAGGCTCTCCGGCAGCGTCGAGACGACGGCTGCCCGCGAGCCCGTCACCCTCGTCGCGGTCACGAAGGCGTCGAGGACGGTGTCGAACTCCGCGGTGTCGCAACGGTCCTGGCGTGGGACGTCGAGGACGAGGAGATGGAGGTCGGCCGGGGAGCGGAGGTATGCCGTGAAACAGGCCTCGAGCGCGGACCGGTCCCGCCAGATGTAGGTGTGGTAGTCCAGCGGGTTCTGGACGGCGACGCGCTGCCCGAGCACCCCGCGGAGAGCGGTGGACGTCGCCTCGTCGAACGGCGGCATGACCAGGCCGCGGGCCGCTGCCTGGTCGGCGACGTAGGCCGCCTCGCCACCCGAGCAGCTCGCCGAGGCGAGCGTCGTGCCGCGGAAGGCGCCGTGGACGTGGAGCAGCTTGAGCGTCTCGACGAAGTCCGGGACGTCGCGGACCTGAGCGATGCCGAGTCGTTCGAAGACGGCGTCGGCCGCGGCGCCGGCGCCGGCCAGCGCGCTGGTGTGGGTGAGGGTGGCGCGGGCCCCGAGGATCGAGCGGCCGGTCTTGAGCGCGACGATCGGGACCCGTCGGCGCAGCGCCTCGCCGGCGACCCGGGACAGCCCCGCGAGGTCCGGCATCGTCTCCAGGTGCAGCCCGATCGCCGTGATGCGCTCGTCGTCGAGCAGCGCCTCGACGAGGTCGACGACACCGGTCCGGGCGCTGTTGCCGATCGCCGCGACGAGCGCCAGGGGCAGCGAGCGTCGGTGCATCGTGAGGTTCTCGGCGAGGTTGCCGCTCTGGCTGACGATCGCCACGCCGGTGTCGACCCGCCGGCCGCCCTGCTGCTCGGGCCACAGGGCGACGCCGTCGAGGTAGTTGAGGAAGCCGAGGCAGTTCGGCCCGACGAGAGGCAGGTCGCCGGCCGCGGCGAGCAGCTCGTCCTGCAGCCGCGCGCCGACCTCGCCGTCCTCGGCGAAACCCGAGGCATGGCATACGACTCCGCCCGCCCCGGCCCGCGCCAGGTCTCCGATGACCTCGATGCTGGCCTCCCGGGAGACCGACACGAACGCGGCGTCCGGCACCCCGGGGAGGTCGGACACCGTCGGCACCGTGGGGATCCCGGCGAGGGTGGCACGGGTGCGGCTGACCGCCCAGATGTCGCCGTCGAAGCCGACGAGCCGGCTCTGCTCGACGACGACCTCCGCGGACCGGCCCCCGACGACCGCGACGGAACGGGGCGACAGGAGCCGCCGCAGCGGTGGGGCCATCGGTCAGGCGCCCAGGGGTCGGAGCATGGCGCGGGAGATGATGTGCCGCTGGATCTCGCTCGTGCCGTCCCAGATCCGCTCGACGCGCGCATCGCGCCAGAACCGCGCGATGGGCAGCTCGCTCATCAGGCCCATCCCGCCGAAGATCTGGACCGCATGGTCGGTCACCCGGCCGAGCATCTCCGAGGCGTAGGTCTTGGCCATCGCCGCGTCGGTGTCGGTCATCGTGCCGGCGTCGAGCCGCCACGCGGCGCGGAGGGTGAGCAGCTCGGCGGCCTCCAGCTCGGTCGCCATGTCCGCGAGGGCGAACCCGACGCCCTGGAACCGGCCGATGGGCTGGCCGAACTGCTCGCGCCGGGCCGCCCACTCCGTCGCGAGCTCGAGGACGCGACGCGCGCGCCCGACGCTCGAGGCGGCGACGGTGAGACGTGACGCGCCGAGCCACTCGTTCATGAGGTCGAAGCCGCGACCCTCCTCGCCGAGCCGGTTGGCGACGGGCACCCGCACCCCCTCGAAGGACAGCTCGCAGTGGTGGTATCCGCGGTGCGACACGCTGTCCGAGCCCTTCGTCACCGTGACGCCGGGCAGGTCGAGGTCGACGAGGAGGCCGGTGATGAGGTTCTTCGGTCCGCGGGGCCCGTCCTCCCGGCCGGTCGCCGCGAAGAGGACGACGAAGTCGGCGCGGTCGGCGTTGCTGATGAAGTGCTTCGTCCCGTCGACGACGTAGTCGTCGCCGTCCCGGACGGCCCGCGTCGTCATCGAGCGGACGTCCGATCCGGCGCCCGGCTCGGTCATGGCGAGGCAGTCGATCCGGTCGCCGGCGACCGTGGGCAGGAGGTACTCCTCGCGCTGGGAGCCCTCGCAGGCCCGCAGGATGTTGCTCGGGCGCGCGACGAGCCACTGGAGGGCATAGCTCGCCCGGCCGAGCTCCCGCTCCACGAGCGTCATCCCGACCCCGTCGAGGCCGCCGCCGCCCAGCTCGGCCGGCATGTTCGCGGCATACAGGCCGGCGTCGAGGGCCCGTCGGCGGATGCGGGCGACGACCTCGTCGGGCACGTCACCGAGGCGGTCCACCTCGTCCTCGTAGGGGTAGAGCTCCTTCTCGACGAAGGCGCGGACCGTCGAGACGATCGCGCGCTGCTCGTCGTCGAGGGCGAAGTCCATCAGCTGTCTCCTGCGGTGGGTGGGGTGGAGGGCGACTCGGGCGCGGCGCGGCGGATCCCCATGGGCCGGCCGACCGCGGGAGGGAGGGGGAGCGAGCGGTGGGCCGCGAGGACGGCGGCGAGGCGCTCGGCGACCTCGGGCAGGATGGGCGCGGACCGGCCGGCCGCCATGTCGACGTGGACGAGCAGCTGCTCGGCGGCGGCGACGAGCTCACCGCTGCCGCCGTGCATCTCCTGCCACAGGTGGACGCGCTTGTCGTCGACGTCGAGGAGCCGGATCGACACCGTGAGCGGGTCGCCGAGCGCGAGCTCGCGGCGGTGGTGCAGGTGTGTCTCGGCGGTGTAGAGCGAGTGCCCGGCCGCCCGGTAGGCCTCGTCGATGCCGACGAGCCGGAAGAAGGCGTCGGCCGCGTCGCCGAAGACGAGCAGGTATGCCGACTCGGTCATGTGGTCGTTGTAGTCGACCCACTCGGGCCGGACGACCGCCGCGTGGAGGCGCAGCGGCGTCTCGACAGGTTCACCCGGCGACAGCGGCCGGGTGGCCGTCCCCTCGTAGGGGGTGGTCACGCGGTCCGCCAACCCTGTCCTGCCTCTCACCCGGGCGGGGCCGACGAGCCCCGCTGCGTTTCGCACGATGCGAACGCGCTGTTGCGACATACGAACGGTCCTCGACGGTGCCACCCCCTGTCAAGACCCCGCGCCCGGGTCGTGCCGGTTCTGCCCCGTCTGCGCCCCCGGCGACGTCCAGCCTGCTCGCATCCAACGGTGCGACGGTTGCGCGCATGGACATCGAGCGTGGGGTCATGGGGACCCTTCCGTATGCCGCGGTGGGCCGGCCCGACGGCGCTCCGGTCCTCGTGCTCGCCGGGCTCATGCCGGTGACCGGGGTGTCCGGCAGCTCGACGGTCACCGGGGCGCTCGGTCCGGTCCGGGCGCTCGAGACGTCGCGGCGGCTCGTCGTGACGAACCGGCGGCCCGGCCTGCCCAGGGGCCTGACGATCGGGGAGCTGGCGGCCGAGCACGCCCACGCGATCCGGGAGACCTGGGGCGAGCCGGTCGACGTCGTCGGCGTGTCGACGGGCGGCAGCATCGCCCAGCAGCTCGCGGCCGACCACCCCGAGGTCGTGCGGCGTCTCGTCATCGGCAGCAGCGCCTGCCGCCTCGGCGCCTACGGGCGGTCGATGCAGGCGCGGGTCGCCGATCTGATCCGCGAGGGGCGGACGCGGCGGGCCGCCGCCGTCCTCGCCGGGGCGCTCGTGCCGCCGTACTGCGGGCGGACGGTCGCCCGCGGTGTGGCATACGGGATCGCGCCGATCGTCCTGCGCGACCGGCAGGGACTCGCCGACATGGCGACGACGATGGAGGCGGAGGACGGCTTCGACCTCGGCGAGTGCGCCTCCCCCATCCTCGCGCCGACCCTGCTCGTCGGGGGCGGGAGGGACCGCTTCTACGAGCGGTGGCTGTTCTCCGAGACCCGGCTGCTCATCCCCGACTGCACGCTGCGCCTCGTCCACGACAAGGGACACCTCACCGTCCTGGGGGACCCTGGCGTCCAGGCGCTCATCGCCCGGTTCCTCAGCATGGGCCGCGTGGCCTCCTGAGGTCGCCCGCGGGGGGTGAATCCGGCGCGCCCCCCTGGCATCCGGCGCGCCGGGGCAGGACGATGGGCGCACAGCCACCTCCGGAAGGACGCCCGAGATGATCCGCTTCATCACCAGCACCGTCGTCAACATCATCACGGCAGCCCTCGCGCTGCTCATCGTCTCGGCCGTGGTGGACGGGGTGACGATCCACGCGAGCGGCTTCGTCATCGCCGTGCTCGTCTTCGTCGTGGCCAACGCGATCCTCACGCCGTTCGTCTTCAACATGGCGCGGCAGTATGCCTCGGCGGTGCTCGGTGGGATCGGCCTCGTCTCGACGCTGCTCGCCCTGTTCATCGCGACGCTGTTCAAGGACGGCCTGTCGATCAGCGGGGTGACGGCCTGGATCGTCACCCCCCTCCTCGTGTGGATCATCACCGCGCTCGGCGGCTGGATCCTGCTTGGCTGGTGGACCAAGCGGCAGGTCAAGCAGCGGCGGGACGCCGGGTCCGCGGCCTGACCGCGCACCTCGGGTCCCGCACCCGCGGAGAGATAGCGGAGAGATAAGGGTGGGCCCCCGCCGAGTCTCGGCGGGGGCCCACCCCTTGTCTTGTCCGTCAGCTGCCGGGCACCCTGCCGGCGTGCGTGATCAGCCGCGTGCGAGGGCGGCTGCCTTGAGCCGCTCGTACTCGTCGGAGCTGATCACGCCGGCGTCGAGCAGGCCCTTGGCCTTGGCGATCTCGTCGGCCGGGCTCGTGCCCGCGACCTCGCGGATGTACTCGTTGGCGCGCTCCTGGCTGGCCTTGGCCTCCTTGGCGCTCCGCCGGGCCATGCCGTCGCCCCGGGCGATGAGGTAGATCAGGGCGGTGAGGAACGGGAGGAAGAAGAGGAAGATCACCCAGACCGCCTTGGCGATGCCGCTGAGATCCTTGTCGCGGAACAGGTCGGTGATGATCGAGAAGAGGGCGATGAGGTAGGCCACGAAGGCGAACACCCAGAACATCGTCCAGATGATGTGCCAGAAGCTGTTGAAGTAGTCCATGTCAGTCCTTTGGTGCAGTAGGGGGCCGCGCAGCGGTGCCCGGCAGGCGGCGTCGAGCATAACGACCGGCCCAGGGTCGCACCTCATCCGACCCGGGTGAGCGACGAATCGCCGCAACACGCCGATCCGTGACCGATCGGAGACAGCAGATGTGCCGGGGGCCCGGGGAGGGGAGCGGCGCGAGGGCCCACAATGGCCGGCATGGCATACGACGACGGGATCCCCGGACTGCGCCTCGCCGACCACTGGGTCACCGCGCCGCTGGACCACGCGAGCCCGGACGGTCCGACCATCGAGGTGTATGCCCGGGAGGTCGTCGGCGCCGAGCACCCCCGTCCGCACGAACTGCCGTGGATCGTCTTCCTCCAGGGCGGCCCGGGAGGCGCCTCGCCCCGGCCGGTCCGCCGGGAGGGGTGGATCGACGCGGCCGTCGAGCGCTACCGGGTCCTCCTCCTCGACCAGCGGGGGACCGGCCGCTCGACGCCCCTCACGCCGCAGCGCGTGGCCGAGCTCGGGAGCGACGCGGCCGTCGCCTCCTATGCCGGCCGGCTGCGCGCCGACGCGATCGTCGGCGACGCCGAGCTGTTCCGGGAGCGCCTCGCGGACGGGGCGCGGTGGAGCACCCTCGGCCAGTCCTACGGCGGCTTCTGCACGTTCGCCTACCTCTCCCAGGCCCCCGAGGGGCTCGAGCGGTGTCTCGTCACGGGCGGGGTGCCGCCGATCGGGCTGACCGCCGAGGAGGTGTACCAGCGCACCTGGCCGCGCATCGTCGGCAAGAACCGCGAGCACCACGCGCGGTGGCCCGGCGACCGGGCGCGCCTGCGCGAGGTCGCCGACATCGTCCGCCGGGGGGAGACGACGCTGCCGACCGGCGACCCGATGACGGTGGACCGGCTCCAGGCCCTCGGCCTCGCCCTCGGGATGTCGACGGGGTCGGCGGAGGTGCACCAGCTGCTCGGTGACGCCGTGTCCGGCGGGCAGCTGACGCCGGTCTTCCTCGCCGCGGTCGCCGAGCGGACGGCGATGATCACCCAGCCGCTCTTCGCGCTCATCCACGAGCCGATCTACTCCGAGGGCCCGGCGACCGACTGGGCGGCCGAGCGGGTGCGGGGGGCCTTCCCCGAGACCTCACGGGACGCCGACGACCTCCTGCTCGTCGGCGAGATCATCGAGCCCTGGCGGTTCACCCAGGAGCAGGCCATGCGTCCGTATGCCGGCGCCGCCGAGATCCTCGCCGCGCGGGACGACTGGGGCCGGCTCTACGACCCTGATCGCCTCGTGCACAACGAGGTCCCGGTCGCGGCGGCCGTCTACTACGACGACATGTACGTCGACGCCCAGGCCTCCCTCGAGGTCGTCTCCCGCACCGGGCGGGCCCGGGCGTGGGTGACCAACCAGTTCGAGCACGACGGGCTGCGCGCCGACGCGGACGTCTTCCGCCGGCTGGACCGGATGGCGCGCGGCCTCGCGTGACGCGGCCCCAGCTGCCGCCGGACGCCGGGGTCGACCCGGCCCTCGGGCCGTGGCTCGCCGAGGCGCGGGCGGACCTCGCGGCATACCTCGGCGTCGACGTGGAGTCCGTCGAGGTGCGGGTCGCCGCCCGCGTCACCTGGTCGGACGCGTCCTGCGGCTGCCCCCGGCCGGGGATGCGCTACGCCCAGGTCCCGACGGACGGTGCGTATGCGGAGCTGGTCGTCGGGGGAGCGGTGCACGCCTACCACGGCGGTGGACGCCGGGGTCCGTTCCGCTGCCCACCCCGCGTGTAGCGACTCGGCCCCCCTGCCCCTGGGCCGGCCTCGAGGGCACCACCGGGGTGGCGGCTGTCGGTGTCGACCAGTAGGTTCTGAGCAGGTTGCTCTTGGAGGGGTGTCCGAGCCGCGGCCGAGGTGGAGGTTCCGTCGAGCCGGTCCAGCACACCGGCGCCAGGAGGTCATTGTCGTGAAACGCGTTCTCGCTGTCGTCGGCGCGGGGGCCCTCGCGCTCGGCCTGTCGATGTCGTCGAGCGAGGCGGCGCCGGCCGCCTCGACCCCGACGGTCGGCTCCAGCCCGATCAAGGTCACCAAGAGCACGACCGGCAGCTACATCGTCGTGATGAAGGCCGATCCGCTCGTGAAGTCGGTCGGCGTCGCCGAGCTGCACTCGTCGGCCGCGAGGTCGCGGAAGGCGGCGATGCGCGCGGCGCACGCCAAGGTCCTGACGTCGGCCGGCATCGCCTCGTCGCGCAAGGTGCAGGACTACACCAACGCCCTCAACGGGTTCGCCGTGCGGACCGACCTGCGAGGGGCCGAGCGGCTGGCGCGCACCGCCGGGGTCGCCGCCGTCCTGCCCGACGAGCTGCGGCACCCGGCGGCCGCCGACACGACGGCCCCGACGTCGTCGTCCGGCGGGGCCGTCGACCGCAACGGTCTCAACTCCTTCCTCGGCCTGACGGCCAAGGGCCAGGCATACGCCCAGGGGATCACCGGCCGGGGCGTCCTCGTCGGTGTCATCGACACCGGCATCTGGCCGGAGAGCCCGAGCCTCGCCGCGAATCCCAAGCTCCCGCCGGCCCCGACCTTCGACACGAGCGAGCGGTCGGCCTGCGACTTCGGAAACACCGCCTGGAACCCCAACGACAAGCCGTTCACGTGCAACAACAAGCTGGTCGGCGCCCGGGAGTTCCTCGACACCTACAAGGCCAACACCGGCCTGGAGCCCTACGAGTTCGACTCGGCCCGCGACGACGACGGCCACGGCACCCACACCGCCACGACGGCGGCCGGCAACGCCGACGTCAAGGCCTCCGTCTTCGGGGTGAGCAAGGGCGTCATCTCGGGCATCGCGCCCGACGCGCAGGTCATCGCCTACAAGGCCCTCGGTGAGGCGGGCGGCTACACCTCCGACCTCGCCGGTGCCATCGACCAGGCGGTGGCAGACGGCGTCGACGTCATCAACTACTCCATCGGAGGGGGCGCCGCGACCGTCACGGCCGACACCATCGCCTTCCTCTTCGCCGCCGACGCGGGTGTCTTCACCGCGGTCGCGGCGGGCAACGACGGCCCGGGCGCGGCCACCATCGGCGGCCCGGCCGACGTCCCGTGGGTGACGAGCGTCGGTGCCACGACCTACCCGACGCTCTACCGAGGGGTCGTGCGTCTCGGCAACGGCGTCCTCGTGACCGGCGCCTCCATCACGCCGGGCCTCAAGCGGTCCCCGATCGTCAACGGCGCCGCCGCGGGCTCCGAGCTGTGTCTCCCCGGCGCGCTCGACCCGGCGAAGGTCAGGGGCCGGATCGTCCTGTGCGGGCGCGGTCAGAACGGCCGGGTCGACAAGAGCTTCGCGGTCCAGCAGGCCGGAGGCGTCGGGATGGTGCTCTACAACCAGACCGACGTCGACAACCTCTTCTCCGACAACTTCTTCGTCCCGACGGTCATGATCGACAAGACGCCGTCCAAGTCGATCCTCACCTACCTCCGCACGACGAAGCGTCCCGTCGCCAGCATCGAGAACCGCGGCGTGACCCGCGCCTTCTACCCGACGCCGACGGTCGCGCTGTTCTCCAGCAGGGGGGAGAACCCCACGGCAGGCGACATCGTCAAGCCCGACATCTCGGCACCCGGCGTCCAGATCCTCGCCGGCAACACGCCGGACCCGGTGCCCGGGACCCAGCCCTCCGGTCAGCTGTTCCAGGCCATCGCCGGCACCTCGATGGCGAGCCCGGTCGTCGCCGGCACCCTCGCGCTCCTGAAGCAGGCGCACCCGACCTGGTCGGCGGCGGAGGCCAAGTCGGCGATCATGACGACGGCATACCAGAAGGTCCGGGACAACGACCGCAAGACCCAGGCGGGCCCGTTCGCCATGGGCGCCGGCCTCGCCATGCTCGGCAAGCCGTCGGCGAAGGGCTCGGCGTTCCAGCCGGGGCTCGTCTACGATGCCGGGTTCGACGACTATCTCGGCTTCCTGTGCGCCGAGGGACCGGAGGTCTTCGTCGACCCTGCCGCGACCTGTGCGGCGCTCGCCGAGGAGGGCATCCCGACGACGGCGGCCGACCTCAACCTCGCCTCCATCGGCATCGAGAGCGTGCCGGGCTCGGCGACCGTGACCCGGACGGTGACCAGCGTCGCGTCCACGCGGGTGACCTACCGGCCGTCGGTGTCCGCTCCGGCCGGCTACACGGTGCAGGTCAAGCCCGCCACGCTGACCCTCGCCCCGGGGCAGTCCGCGACGTTCACCGTCACCGTGGTCAACCGGGGGTCGGCGCCGGTCGGGACGTGGCGGTTCGGCGCGCTGACGTGGGCTGGCGGCGGGTACTCCGCGCGGAGCCCCATCGCGGTCAAGGCCTCGGCGATCAAGGCCCCGGCGGAGGTCTCCGGCTCGGGCGTCAGCGGATCCGTGGCGGTCCCCGTCGAGTTCGGGATCGGCGGGCGCTACGAGGCGAAGGCATACGGCCTCGTCCCGCAGACGACGACTCCCGGGACGATCTCCCAGGATCCCGACCAGACCTTCACCCCGGGTGAGTCGGGTCCGGGAGTCTCCGCGGTGCCCTTCTCCCTCAAGGGCGTGGCCCACGCCCGGTGGGCCCTGCGCCTCGACGGCGACGACGATCTCGACCTCTACCTGCTCGACTCCCGGGGATCCGTCGTGGCCTCGAGCACCAACGGAGGGACCGACGAGCAGATCGACCTGGCCAGTCCGGCGGACGGGACGTACACCCTCGTCGTCCACGGCTGGGCCGTCGCGAAGCCGAACACGCCCTACGACCTGGCCAGCTGGATCGTCCCCGCCACGACGGGGGGGACCCTGTCGGTGACGGCGAACGGCTCGGGCACGGTGGCGCCGCGCGACCAGCGCCAGGTCGGACTCGGTTGGAAGGGGCTCGAGTCGGGCGGGTCCTACCTCGGCGTCCTCGACCACACCATCGGCGGCGTGTCCGTCGCGTCGACCCTCGTCACCGTGACGGGCTGACGCGTCGGCGGCGCCGGGGCGGGCCGGTGGCCGCGGTCTCACGGCCGTGTGCTGACGGTGCACCGGGTCGGGCGCGAGTCCCGGCGCGGTGCACCGTCGGGCAGCGGGCCCGCCCTCGCCGGGAGGGTGGGCCCCACCTGCTGTCGTCCGCTGGGGGCGTCGGTCGGCTCTGTCCGCGTGTCGCTCCCGGCCCGCGGGCCCCGGCCCGCCTATAAAAGAACCAGCCCGGGCCAGGTATGAGCTGGCCCGGTTTTCGTATGCCATCGCCCCGCCGACGGATTGCCTGCCGGCCGCGACGAGGCGGCATACGGCGCCTGCCGACGGGCGCCCCCCGGTCGCGGACGGGGCGGCATACGGCACCCGTGCCCGACGGCCGCGACGAGGCGGCATACGTCCTGGAGAACCTCACCCGACAAAGGGGCACTGTGCGGGGGAAGCGTTATCGGGTGAGGTGACCCTTTGTCGTGGAACCCGATAAAGGTCCCCGGGCGGCGCCGGGCTGGCGGGGCCGCGAGAGGCGGCGGCCGGGTCCGGGAGGGGAAGCCAGCGGGAGGGTCAGCGCGGGGGCATGCGGAGGGCGCCGTCCAGGCGGATGACCTCGCCGTTGAGCATGGGGTTGTCGACGACATGGCGGACGAGCGAGGCGTACTCCGCAGGACGGCCCAGCCGCGAGGGGTGCGGGACCTGGGCCTCGAGGACGGCCGTCGCCTCCTCGGGGAGGCCCGCGAGCATCGGGGTCGCGAAGGTCCCGGGCGCGACGGTGACGACGCGCACCTGCTTGTCGGCGAGGTCCCGCGCGGCGGAGAGGGTGAGGCCGACGACGCCGCCCTTGCTCGCGGCATACGCCGCCTGGCCGACCTGCCCGTCGTAGGCGGCGATGCTCGCCGTGAGGACGCAGACCCCGCGATCCCCGTCCACCGGCTCGTTGGCGGTCATCGCCGTCGCGGCGAGCCGCAGCACGTTGAAGGTCCCGACGAGGTTGATGTCGACGACCCGCTGGAAGTCGGCCAGCGGCAGCGGTCCCCGGCGGCCGACGAGCCGGCCGGGGGTGCCGATGCCGGCGCACGTCACGGCGACCCGCAGCGCGCCGAGCTCGCAGGCGGCGTCGACCGCCGCCTGCACGTCGTCCTCGGAGCGCACGTCGGCCGGGACGAACCGGGCCCGTCCGCCCAGCTCGCGCACGAGGGACTCCCCCGGAGAGCTCGGCAGGTCGAGGACGACCACCGCGGCGCCGTCGGCGTGGAGGCGTCGCACGGTCGCCTCGCCGAGCCCGGAGGCCCCGCCGCTCACCAGGGCCGCGGTCTGGTCGGTGATCTGCACGGGGGACTCCTTCGTCGGGCGGCGTCGCGGGCTCCGCAGCAGGTTACCCAGCCGCGGGCGGCGCGCCCACCGCGGCGGCCCGTCCGACGCCGGGAGGTGCCGGGGTGGGGAGGTATGCGGAGGCTCCGGCGCCG